>NZ_CP061813.1:2760000-3106875 GCF_014784055.1 Polaribacter haliotis
CATATTTGTATATGTTAATAAGACAAATGCACAAGCACCATCTAATGACCTTGTCGAAAATGCAATAGAAATAACCTCTTTTCCGTTTTCAGATGAGGATGTATCTATTTATTTGGGAGAAGATGAGGTAATAAAAAATAGTTGTGACATAAGTTTAAATAAAAATGTGTTTTATAAATTTAAAGCAGTTGAAAATGCATTAATTACTACAAAAATGACAGTTGATTTTTATAATGCAAACTATCTTACAAATCCAAACATTTGGGGCGAATATGTAAATGGAATTTATAAATTACAATATCCAACAAGAATACTTATATATGAATCTCAATCTTTATCTATAAATAATGAAAATGACTTAAAACTTATATCTACATGTGATAATTTACTTGAAACAAATTTTGAAGTAGAAAAAAATAAATATTATTATATTTCTTTTTATAACAGGTTAGAAGATTATTATGGTGAGCCATTAAAAACAAATTTAACATTTAAAAGTGAAGAGTCAATATATCAATTAGAAAAAGCTGCTCTTATCGATTTTTACAACAATACAAATGGAGATGCCTGGGGCGATAAAACCAATTGGTTATCTTCTAAGCCTTTAAAAACTTGGAAAGGTGTACAAACTGCTGTTATTGATAATAAAGAATATGTTGCTGCTTTAATATTAGATGACAATAATTTATCAAGTAGCAGATTACCAAATACATTTGTAAATCTCAAAAAGCTTAAACAAATAAATTTAAGTGGTAATAATTTAGAAAATGAATTTATTTCTACAATTCCTAAATTATCAGAGTTGGTATTTTTAGATTTAAGCAGTAATAATTTATCTGGACAGATCCCTAACTCTTTAAAAGAGCTGAATAATTTAATGTATTTGGATTTATCTTTTAATAAACTTACTGGAAATATTCCAATATATTTTTCTGACTTTCAAAAGTATTTTGATTTATATCTTAATAATAATAATTTATCTGGTATTATTCCAAATCTAAATCATTTTGATATTTATAATATTAAATATAATTTATTTGATATATGTGATTTAGAAAGTTATTACACTCAATATGAAAATATAATTAATCCAAAAAGTTTTTCATTTTATCCTCAAGAAAAAGTAATAGAAACCCCTATAATTAATGTAAATGACGATTTAATTGTTTCGCAAGGTGACTCAAGAGTGTTATCGTTATCAAATTTAAAATGCGGAGAAGCTACATATCAATGGTATAAAAATTTTTTTAAATTAAATGGCTCTACATTTAAAGAATTAAATTTAGAGAACATAACACATGAAGATTATGGAGAATATTTTTGTGTTGTTAATTATGACTTTAACTTGCCTACTGAGGCTAGTAATATAACGTTTATAACAGAAGAGGTTAGCATAGGAGATGGTAAAAACCCTAATGAATCTGATGATTATAGTACTTTAGTTTCTTTTTACAATAGTTTGGAAGGTGACAAATGGGAAAGAAACACCAATTGGCTAACTTCTAAGCCTCTATACACTTGGTATGGTATTACAGTAAATACTGATCAGAGAGTTGTTAAAATTGAGCTACCAGAAAATAGAAAAAACAAAAAACTTCCATTTGGTGGTGTTGAAGAATTAATGTATCAAAATATACCCGTCAATGTTGGAGATTTAGAAAAACTAGAAGTTTTAAACCTTTATAACAATAGGCTAAAAGGTAGTATTCCAAAAGAAATTAAAAATTTACAAAACTTAAAAGAATTAGTTCTTTATCAAAATAAGTTAAGTGGTGAAATTCCAAAAGAACTAAGTGAATTGACTTCGCTTAAAATTATCGATTTAGAGTATAATGAATTAACTGGAGAAATCCCAAAAAAACTTGAGAACTTAACAAGGTTAAAAGAACTATGGTTAGATCACAATAAACTAACGGGTACAATTCCTATAGAATTAGGAAAGTTAAGTAACCTTGAAGAGTTGTGGTTAGGAAACAGTGAGCTTTCTGGGACTATCCCAAAGGAATTAGGAAATTTAAGATTCTTAAAAAGTTTATACATTTCAGAAACTAATGTTTCAGGTTCCATTCCTAAAGAAATTGGTAATATGGTGTCTTTAGAAAATTTATATTTATTTGATAATAAACTAACAGGAGAAATACCATTAGAAATTGAAAATTTAAAGTACTTAAGCGAATTGTTTTTATCTAAAAATCAATTAATTGGTAGTATTCCAAAAGAAATAAGTAAAATAACAGGGCTCAATAAATTATATTTATCTAATAATAATTTAAAAGGTAATATACCAAAAGAATTAGAAAACCTTTCATTACTTTCAGAGTTTGTAGCAAGTAGTAATAATTTTACAGGAAACTTGCCTTTTAATTTTTCAAAATTCTCAAATCTGCAAGTTTTACAACTCCATGATAATAAATTAAGTGGCAACTTACCTGAAGAAATTGTAACTCTTCCAGTAATTAAAAAATTAGCTTTAAGTTATAATGAATTTTCAGGAGAAATACCTTCTAGTTATGTTAATTTTAATAGTATAGAGGAAATATATTTAAATAATAATAATCTAACAGGGGAAATACCAAGTGATTTAAATAAGCTAGCAACCTTAGAAATATTATCACTAAGTAACAATAACTTATTAGGTAATATACCTGAAGAATTGGCTTACAACCCTAATCTTAAAAAAATATATTTAAATAATAATAATTTAACTGGTACTATACCAACATTATTTGAAGATTATAGATTAGAAGGAGGAAGGGAGATTATTTTGAGTAACAATAAACTCTCAGGCTTTATACCTAAAGTCAATTTATATTCTTCTGATAGTTTTTCAAATGTCATAGGCTCACGTTATTCAGGACCATTAGTAGTAGATAATAACCTTTTGTTATTTGGGGATTTAGAAGAAAACTTTATATCGAATTTTGGTTTTTTTAATCGTCAATTAAATAGGTACTCCCCACAGTCTAAAATCTCTGAAGATGAAACTAAACACCTCTCAATTGGTTCTTCTCTTAACATAGATGCCACAACTACAGGTACATCAAATAATTATCAATGGTACAAAGATGGTGTAATTTTAAATGGAGAAACCAACGCACTGCTAAATATAAACAATCTTCAAAGTTCTCATTTTGGAGATTATCAATGTAATATCACTAATACTATTGTAACAGATTTAATTCTACAAACAGGAACTTATTCAATCATCAATGATGCTACAGCTTCAGTAAATGATGATAGCCTAAAAAATGTTACTCTCTATCCAAATCCAACTAAAGATTTATTAACCATCCAAACAGAAGAAAACATTTCAAAGGTTATTATCTATAATCTTTTAGGTAAAAAATTATCTACTCATAAAAACACAAAAAAAATAGATATTAGAGACCTTGCTAAGGGTGTATATTTTGCTCATATTTTCTCTAATAACGATAAAAAAGCGGTAACAAAGATTATAAAAGAGTAATAAAATAATTGGCTTTAAACTAACGCTCTATCAAGCCAGGAGCAATAAAACTTAATTAAAAATGAAAAAACCACTTTTAACTTTAGCATTATTTTTATGCTGTCAAATTTTTTACTCACAAGTATATGTTGAGGATAAAAATATTAATGATTTAAAAGATGTAAAGTACATTGAATTAGTAGGTGTTAATACTTCATTGTTTGGTGTGAAAATGAAAGTCTTTGTAGATTATGGAGCAGAAGTAAAATTTCTCAAAAATCAAAAAATAAAGGACGCAGAAGGGAACGTGAAAAAGTTTAATACGATGATTGCAGCATTAAATTTCATGTACAATAACGGTTGGGAATTTGTCAATTATAATTTAACTTTTATGGGCAAAAAAGCGACATATATTTATCTTCTTAAAAAGGCTGAAAAATGAAAAAAATAATATTATTATTTACAGTAATCTTAATTAGTTCTTGTTCAAGTTCTGATGAATCAGAAAATCCTTTTGACGGGGAATTAGTAGCAACAGTTTGGTTAGGAACGGAAGATGATGAAGGAGAAAGCTATACGTTTATATCAAACCTAGATTTTAAGTATGTTGGAGAGGGAACTATTGAGTCTGGAACATACACATTTAATGATTCTAGCGGTATATTTTCTTTTTCTTCTTCTGGAGACATTTCGTTTACAATCCAAGGAACAAAAATGACTGTAGAAGATGGTGGTTCTAGCGTATTCTTAAAGATTTAAAGACTTTTTTTATTTAGTAGATTTAATAAAAAGTTATTTTTGAAAAATAAAAAAGTAAATGCTTTTAAAATTATTAACGAAATGTAAAAAAAACCTTAACAATTAGATGTTAAGGTTTTTTCGTACTCAAGGTGGGAATCGAACCCACACTCCCGAAAGAACTGGATTTTGAATCCAGCGCGTCTACCAATTCCGCCACTTGAGCAATTTAGACTTTTCACTTAAATCTTCATTCATTTTTAAGCGAGTACAAATGTATTAAAATATTTTATTTTAAAGTCAATAAATAAATTTCAAAGTCAATAAATAATTTCTACTTTTGTTCTCTTACAACAACACAACAAAAAACCTTCACTAAATGCCTACAAATCAACTTGCACCAAAATTATTTGCATGCTCACAAAGCGTTACATTAGCAGAAAAAATTGCAAAAGAGTACAACACAACTTTAGGAAAAGTTAAAACAACAAAGTTTAGCGATGGAGAATTTCAGCCAGCTTTCGAAGAATCTGTAAGAGGAAGACGTGTTTTTATTATTGGATCTACATTTCCAAATGCAGACAATTTAATGGAAATGCTTTTAATGTTAGATGCAGCTAAAAGAGCATCAGCAAGACACATTACAGCAGTTATGCCCTATTTTGGTTGGGCAAGACAAGATAGAAAAGATCAACCAAGAGTTGCAATTGGAGCAAAATTGGTAGCCAATTTATTACAATCTGCAGGAGCTACCAGAATTATGACAATGGATTTACATGCAGATCAAATTCAAGGTTTTTTCGAAAAGCCAGTAGATCATTTATTCGCTTCTACTATTTTTATGCCATATATTAAAAGTTTAAAATTAGAGAATCTTACAATAGCATCTCCAGACATGGGAGGTTCAAAAAGAGCGTATGCATATTCTAAACACTTACATTCCGATGTTGTAATTTGCTACAAGCAGCGTAAAAAAGCCAATGTAATTTCTCACATGGAGTTAATTGGAGATGTAAAAGGTAAAAATGTTATTTTGGTAGACGATATGATAGATACTGGAGGAACCTTAGCGCATGCAGCCAATTTAATGATGGAAAGAGGTGCATTAAGCGTTCGTGCAATTTGTACACATCCAATTCTTTCTGGAGGCGCTTACGAAAAAATAGAAAACTCAGGACTAACAGAATTAATAGTTTCAGATACAATTCCATTAAAGAAGGAGACTTCTAAAATAAAAGTTGTATCTTGCGCGCCATTATTTGCGGATGTTATGCATAAAGTGCAAGACAATACTTCAATTAGTGGACAATTTTTAATGTAAATAAATTAATAAAAAAAGTAATGAAATCAATTACAATTAAAGGATCAAAAAGAGAAAGCGTGGGCAAGGTAGCTACCAAAGCCTTACGTAATGCTGGTATGGTTCCTTGCGTTATATACGGAGGAGATAAGCCAGTGCATTTTTCAGCAGAAGAATTAGCATTTAAAAAGTTGGTATACACTCCAAACGTATATACTGCTACAATTAATGTTGATGGAGAAAAAATATCTGCAATTTTGCAAGACATTCAATTTCACCCAGTATCTGACAAAATTTTACATGTAGATTTTTATCAGTTATTTGATGATAAAGAAGTTACAATGAACATTCCTGTAAAATTAACTGGAACTTCACCAGGTGTGTTAAATGGAGGTTCTTTACGTTTTACAAACCGTAAATTAAAAATTAAAGCATTACCTGCAAATTTACCAGATTATGTAAGTGCAGATATTTCTAAATTAAAGATTGGTAATAAATTAACAATCACATCATTATTTAATGATGATTATACGTTTATGCACCCAGACAACACTGTTGTTGTTCAAGTTAGAACTTCTCGTAATGCAACTAATGTTGATGACGAAGACGAAGACGAAACTACAGAAGAAGCTACACCAGAAGCAGCAGCTGAATAGTTTAGTTCAAACAAATAAATTTTTAAAAGCGCTACATTTTTGTAGCGCTTTTTTCTTGTCCTAGATTTTATTAGGAGTCATAACTATATCAATCATTATTTATTTCTTCTTATTTTTGAAGAATGAATGTGATATCATTTTTTAAAAATCTTTTTGGAATAAAATCTGAAACTAAAGAAGAATTAATGAAAAAGTTTTTAATTGTCGGTTTAGGAAACATTGGTGATAAGTACACAAATACGCGCCATAATATTGGTTTTAAAATTTTAGATGAAGTTGTAGAAGAACACAATGCAACATTCGAGACCGAGAAGTTGGGAGACGTTGCTAATTTCCGTTTTAAAGGGAGAACGTTTATTTTACTAAAGCCAAGTACATTTATGAATTTAAGTGGAAAAGCAGTAAAATATTGGATGCAACAAGAAAAAATTTCCATTGAAAATATTCTAATAATTACAGATGATGTAAATATAGATTTTGGTACCATTCGTGTAAAAGCGAAAGGTTCTGCTGGCGGACATAATGGACTAAAAGACATTCAAGAGAAACTAAATACCCAACAATATGCTCGTTTTCGCTTTGGAGTTGGTGGGAATTATAGCAAAGGAAGACAAGTAGATTTTGTTTTAGGGGAATGGACTAAAGAAGAAACCAGCCAATTAATAGAGCGTTTACCAACTTCAGCAAAAGTAATTACATCTTTTGGTACAGCTGGTTTGGCAAATACAATGAATACTTTTAACGGAAAGTAAATTTCTATAAAAACAAAAAAGCTATCCATAATAGATAGCTTTTTAAAAAAACTTATTTTTTTTATTTTTTCTCAAAAAGAATAGTAGTTTTAATATCGATATTAATATTTCCGTCAGTTTCTTCTGAATCCTGAGATAAAGTTAACGCATTTTCATTGAATAAGTTAACATTATATTCTCCATTTAAAAAATCTCCATTAGAAGAATTGAATGTAATTGTTCTTGCACCAGTTTTATTTATAGAAAAACTTCCAGAATTATCAATATTTAAAATTTTTGTAGAAACAGTAGCAGAGCCATCAACAGGTGTTACAGTGGTAACAACTCTGTAAGGTCCTTTTACAGTAAAAGTTCCACCTGCATTTAAAATTAAATCTACTTCGAAACTATCTCCAATTTTTGTAGAGTTTGAAACATCTACAGATGTGCCTTGAGTAACGACAGTATTCGATAAATCTTGATTAAAACTTTTAACTTTATAAGTTCCAGAAACATTGGTCAAAGAAAAATCTAAAGCGACAGTTTTTTCACTATCACCACAACTTGTTATAGTTACTGCTATAAAAAGGGCAAAAATAATTTTAATTGTTTTCATAATATTTTTTTGTCAAAGATAACTAATAAATTAAATGATAATTACGTTTTTATAAATATCAATTTTCAGAAGCATACCATTCTGCAAAACTAGAGTCTGTTTCTTGTAATTTTATAGAATGAAGTTTGATGTTTTTAGGCAATCTTTTTTTAATTTTTTTAGCAAAATCAATTACCATCATTTCGCTAGTTGGCTGGTAATCTACTAATAAAACATCATGTCCTCTGTCCATTAATTCTTTGGCTAATTCTACATGAGGTGTGTTTTTATTAAAGACAGTTGCGTGATCGAAAACATCTACAATTTCTTCGTTTACAATTTTTTTTAAGTCACCAAAATCGATAACCATCCCGAATTTTACATTCGTATTATCCTTAATTGGTTTTCCAGAAACTGTTACAGAAAGTTTATACGAATGCCCGTGAACATTTTTACATTTTCCATCATAACCATATAAAGCATGACCGGTTTCAAAATTGAATTGCTTTGTAATTCTAATTGTACTCATTAACGACGCTTGTTTCTATATTTGTTGTAAAAATACACAATAACCAAAGCTATTGCTAATACTAAAAATAAATAATCTCCCATTTTGTTTATATATTGATGTTATTATTCTTCCACTAAAAAATTCTGAAGAACATCTGCAATTTTTCTATTGTCAGACAATTGCGGAATTTTGTTTTGTCCGCCAAATTTACCAATCGATTTCATATATTCATGAAAACCACCTTTTTTAACTTTTTTAATGACAAGTTTACGCAATATTTTTCCTTCAATTAAATCGAAATAATAAATATTTTGCTCTTGCATAGAAGCATCTACTTTTTCGGCAAATTCCTCTAAATTTTCTGGTTCATTTTCAAACTCTATAAACCATTCGTGATAAGGCAAACCGTTTGCAGGATTTACTTGTGGTGCCACAGTAAACTCACTAATATTTATGTTGGTTCCTTTTATGGAATCGTTTAACGCTTTTTCTACCTCTTTTCCAATAACGTGTTCGCCAAAGGCGGAAATAAAGTGTTTTATTCTTCCTGTTACTTTAATTCTATAAGGTTTTGTTGAAGTAAATTCTACAGTATCGCCAATATTATAACCCCAAAGACCAGCAGTTGTATTTAAAATGATGACGTAATTCACACCAATTTTTACATCTTTTATAGAAATTCTGGTCGGATTTTCATCAAAAAACTCGGTTGCAGGAATAAATTCGTAAAAAATACCAGAATCTAATTGCAACAACATTCCTTTTTCGGTTTGCGAATCTTGGTATGCAATAAAACCTTCTGAAGCAGGATATAATTCTATATAATCGATTTTTTTACCAATTAAACTTTCGAACTTATTTTTATAAGGTTCAAAATTTACACCTCCGTAAATAAAGAAATTAAAATTGGGGAATAATTCAGAAACCTTTTTACCGGTTTTTTCAATCAGTTTTTCGAAATACATTTGCACCCAAGAAGGAATTCCGCTAATAACAGTCATGTCTTCATTTACGGTTTCTTTAACAACTGCATTTACTTTAGTATCCCAATCTTCAATGCAATTGGTCTCCCAACTTGGTAAACGGTTTTTTAGTAAATATTGTGGAACGTAATGTGCTACAATTCCACTTAATCTGCCAAGTTTTACACCATTTTTATCTTCTAAAACAGGACTTCCTTGTAGAAAAATCATTTTTCCATCCACAAAACTGGCGTCATTTTTTTCAACAATATAAAATAACAATGCATTTCTAGCCGCCTTTATATGGGTTGGCATCGATTCTTTTGTAATAGGAATGTATTTTGCACCAGAAGTTGTACCAGATGTTTTGGCATAATACAATGGTTTTCCTTTCCAGAGAACATTTTCTTCCCCAGCAACCATTCTATCTACATAAGGTCTTAAACCTTCGTAATCTGTAACTTTTACGTGTTTTTTAAAATCTTCGTAAGTTACTATCTTATCAAAATTATGGTCTTTTCCAAAAGCAGTTTTACTCGCTTCAGAAATTAAATTTTTAAAGACTTTTTCTTGTGTTTCAAAGGGGTTTTTAGCCCATTTTTGCACTTTTTTAGTAGCGAATTTGGCAAACGGAATTGCAAAAAAAGATTTTATACTCATTATTTAAAATCGATAAAATTAATAGGATTTACAGCATAACCACCACTCCAAAGTTCGAAATGCAAATGTGGACCCGTAGTTAATTCTCCTGTAGAACCAACAGTGGCAATAACTTCACCAGATTTCACAAAATCACCTTGTTGTTTTAGTAAATTTCCATTGTGTTTGTAAACGGAAATATAATCGTTACCATGTTTTAAAATAATTACGTAGCCAGTTTCTGTATTCCAGCCAGAAAAAATAACAGTTCCATCTGCAACTGCTTTTATAGGAGTTCCAGTTTTGGCAACAATATCTACTGCAAAATGCTTTGTGTTTGAATCAAAATTTTGAGAAATAGAACCCGATAATGGAGCGAAAAAAACAACATTATTTTTATTATTTGAATTGTTTAAGATGGAAAAACGTGTTTCTCTATCTATCTTCTCTCTAAATAAAGAATCTTCTTTAGAAGCATTTAATTTACTCTCATCTACTACAATAGGAGTATTTTCAGAAATAATAGAATCGATACTTTCTGGTTTTATTTCTCCTGTTAAAACAGGTTTTAAGGCTTTTGTGTAGTTTTCTAATGTGGCTAATTTAGCTTTTAAAGAATCTGCTTCGAAAGTCAATTTTACAGCATCTGCTTTTAATTTAGAAGAAGAATAACCTGGAATGTATTCTTTAATTGGTGTAAACGCAATTAAAACTGTTGTTAAGGCAATTAATAAAATGGAGAAAATTCCTCCCAAAACAAACACATTTAAACGAGATAGTTTTAACGAAAAACGCTCTTCGAACGTATTTTCATTTAAAACTACTAACCTGTATTTGTCAGTTAGTTTTTGTTTTAATTTCCCCTTTTTTTTATCCTTTTTAGCCACAAATTATATTTTGAATAGTACAAATATACAGAAACCCTTACAGAGCGTATTTGTTTAATAACGGAATAAAAATAATTAAATTATTTTTTGTAGAAATTCATTTCGTCTATGTAGTTCCATACTTCTTTGGTTAACATAGGTTGTATGTTTTTACTCTCTTTAATTCCATTTCTTATCATTGTTGAAGAAATTTCTACAATTGGAGCTTCCACTTTATGGATTTTCGGATGATTATCGAATCTAGTTTCCACTTTTCCTTCAGAAATTCTTGGATAAACATATATATGATGATGCTCTAAAATAGTTTCATAATTTTTCCATTTATGAAAACTCTTCAAATTATCTTCACCCATAATTAAACAAAATTCTTTGTTGGGATATTGTTCAGAAATATGTGCTAAAGTAAAAACAGTATAATTTGGTTGAGGTAGCTTAAACTCAATATCCGAAGGTTTAATTTTCGAATAATTCTCTGTTGCTTTATAAACTAGCTCAAATCGATGATGATTTTCCAGCAAAGAACTTTTCTTTTTAAATGGATTATGTGGTGTTACCACCATCCAAATTTCATCTAAATCAGAATTTTCAACCATGTGATTGGCTATAATTAAATGCCCCACATGAATTGGATTAAAAGTGCCAAAATATAAACCGATTTTCATTGTAAACAGTTTGAAGTGGGAAGTTGGGAGCTTGAAGTATTCAGTCAGTATTTAACTTCCAACTTCCCACTTCCAACTTCACGCTTTTTAATTTTTTTCTATACTTATTTAATACTTAATTTACCTTCCAACTTCCAACTTCCAACTTCCAACTTCCAACTTCCAACTTCCAACTTCCAACTTCCTACTCCAAACTTCCAACTTCCTTCTCATTCAAAAACTCACTCATTAAATCTTCTGCTTCTTTTAAAGCAACATCTAAATCGTAATTTTTAATAATTTTATCGAATTGAGGTGCAGTTGCTAATTCTACAGAAGCTTTTGCAATTCGCATATTTATTTTTTCTTCGCTTTCTGTTTTACGCTTTTTCAAACGGATTTTTAACTCATCCACACTTGGTGGTTTTACAAAAACCGATAATGTTTTTTCTGGATATTTTTTCTTAATTCGAAGTCCTCCAACCACATCAATATCAAAAATAACATGTTTTTTTTGCGCCCAAATTCTTTCAACTTCACTTTTTAAAGTTCCATAGAAATTATCTCTGTACACTTCTTCCCATTCTAGAAATTCATCATTTTTAATTTTATCTTTAAAATCTCTTAAAGAGATAAAATAATAGTCTTCGCCATCTTTTTCGAAACCTCTTGGTTCTCTTGAAGTTGCAGAAATAGAAAACTCTAAATTGAATTTTTCTTGTGCTAATAAATGACGAACAATAGTAGTTTTTCCAGAACCTGAAGGTGCAGAAAACACGAATAATTTTCCTTTAAAATCTTTCATTTTAATAAAATATAATTTTCACTCTAAAGACAGAAAGGAATGTCTGGTTGAGTGTAGTCGAAACCTAAATTTACAGTACGTTTAAAATCTGTTCTTTAATTTGCTCCAATTCATTTTTCATTTGAATTACTGCTTTTTGCATTGGTGCAAAATTGGCTTTGGAACCAGTTGTGTTAATTTCACGTCCCATTTCTTGAACAATAAAACCTAATTTTTTTCCATTAGAATCTTCAGAAGCCAAAGTTTGTAAGAAATAATCTAAATGATTTGCCAAACGAACTTTCTCTTCATTAATATCTAATTTCTCTAAATAATAAATTAATTCTTGCTCAAAACGATTCTCATCAGTATCTACTTTTAAATCGTCGATTGCCTTTTTTAAACGCGTTTTTACATTTTCTACTCTATCTCCATCCAAAGCTTTTACTTCCTCTAAATACGTTCTAATATTTGTAATTCTTTCTTTAAAATCTATCTCTAAAGAAGCAGCTTCATCAATTCTATATTGTACAATTTCTTTAATGGCAATATCTATATGTTCGTTGATGATATTCCATTCGTTTTCATCTAATTCCTCACGTTCTGTTTTTAATGCATCTGGCATTCTAACAGCCATTTTCAGTAATTCAACATCATCCGAACTTCCTGTTTGTACAACATTTCTTAATTGTTGCATGTATTGTTGTATAACCCCATTATTTAAAACGGTTGAAGTTTCATCTGCAGTCATTTCAACGAAAATAGAAAAATCTACTTTTCCACGAACTAATGCACTAGCCAGTTTTTTACGAACATTTAATTCTTGTTCTTTGTAATAAGAGGGAATTCGAACGTTTAAGTCGAGGTTTTTACTGTTTAAAGATTTAATTTCTATCGTTACTTTTTTGGTAGGCAATTGTAAAACTGCTTTTCCATAACCAGTCATAGATTGAATCATAAATTCGTCATTTTTAATAAGTTGCAAATATAGTTTTAATAATGTTTTTTTGAGCTATTATTGAAGTAAAATACAAAATAGACTCGTTAAATTTTATTGTCACGAATTCACGAATTTTGTGTTCTTTTTAAAAACAATCAACATGTTTTCAGTATTAATTCGTGAATTTGTGGCATTCTTCATCAAAATCAATAGAAATCCATTTGAATTATTTCGTTAATTCGTGGCATTTTTTCATCAAAATTAATTCGTATTTTTAATGAAATTGGTGCCTATTTATTCACCTGTTTCGTCACCAAATAAACCCCAAAAAAGATTAGTAAAGTAGCACAAATTTTAACTAAATTTAAAGAATCGCTACCAACAATTAAGGCATAAATAGAAGCAATTACAGGTTGTAAATAGATAAAAACACTTACTGTTGTAGGTTTTAATTTAGATAAACCATACAAGTTGAAAAGATAAGTTACACAAGTCGTAAAGACGACCACAAAACCAATATTCCAATAAATATTAGTCGGAATTGCCTCCCAAACAATTTCCGAAAATTCCCAATAACCAACAGGAATTATAAAAATAAGTCCGAATAAATACAACCATTTTACAAAAACCAGAGGATGGTATTTTTTGATTAGATTTTTCGCTAAAACCAAGTACAAACCATAAGAAGAAGCATTTACAAAAACCAAGAAATTACCAAGATTATTATTTGTTGCAGTTCCGTTTGAAGAATTTCCATAAGTTATTAATAAAATAGTACCAATTAAACCAACAAAAACGCCTATAATTCTTTGTTTTCCAATCGCTTTTCTAATAAGAATACTCGAAAAAATTAACACCATAATTGGTGAGGTTACCATCATTACAGAAGCACTAATTGGCGTTGTTAAACTTAAACCTTTAAAAAAAGAGAGCATATTTAAACCAACTCCAAAAAAGGAAGCCAAAAGAATTTTTTTGTAATCTTCTTTTTCAATTTTTTGAGATTTTATAAATAAACCTAAAATCCAAAAAATGGTAGTTGCACCCACAACTCTAATAAATATAAAGCCATAAGGTTTTATGTAGGTTGGCATAACGTCTTTTGCAATCGTATAATTTACTCCGTAAATTAAAGTGGCAATACTAACTGCAATTATTGCTAAAACTCTTTTATTCATAATAAATTATGTTGCAAAAATGAAGCTACAAAGTTGAGGATATTTTTATAATAAGGCACAAAAAAAGAGCTTCAAAATAAATTGAAACTCTTTTATGAAAAGTTGGTTGACTTTTGGTTGAATTTTTATTTATACCAAAATAGTATTAGTCTACTAATGGCGGAATTCTTAAAACCTGACCTGGATAAATTTTATCTGGGTGAGATAACATTGGTTTGTTTGCTTCAAAAATAACAGGATATTTCATTGCATTTCCATAATAATTTTTTGCAATTTTACCTAAAGTATCTCCACTTACTACAGTATGGAATTGTGCCATATCTGCTTCTTCAATAACTTCTACTTCTGCAACAGACATATTATCTTCTACAGATGCAACTCCATTAGTGTTTCCTACAACTAGAACAACTTTTTCTTTAGTTGCAAGATCTGCAGCTTCTCCCCAAAGTTTTACAGCATCATCATCTACTTCAATAGATAAATCTTTTACCTCTAATTCTAAGGCTGTAATTGCATTTCTTAATTGACCAGATTTTTCTGCATTTTCTTCTTCTGTTGTTTTACCAATACCGAAAACTTTTGCTCCAGCATTTTTGATAAATGAAAAAATTCCCATTTTTTAAACTTTTTTAATTGTTAATATTCATTTTAATAAGTTACAATATACATTTTTTTATGATGAAAAAAAGAATTCTGTTTATTTTAAGGTACTATTTATTGTGAAGCTATAATTTCATCAACATAAAAAATATGATTTTCTTTTTCGTAATTTTGTTAGAAACACACTACAAATGAAAATATATCATATTGCTGAAAATAATTCGATTCTAAATAAATTTATTGCAGAAATTAGAGATGTTAAAATTCAGAAAGATTCGCTTCGATTTCGAAGAAATATCGAAAGAATTGGAGAAATTTTAGGGTATGAATTAAGTAAAAATCTTTCGTATTCAGGAGTTTATGTAGAAACTCCTTTAGGGAAGAAAAAAATGCAATTGTCTTATAATGATGTTGTTTTGTGTTCCATTTTAAGAGCAGGTTTGCCTTTACACCAAGGTTTATTAAATTATTTCGATGATGCTGAAAATGCTTTTATTTCTGCATACAGGCATCATCCTAAAAATAATAGTGAATTCGAAATTATTGTCGAATATTTTGCTTCGCCATCAATAAACAATAAAACTTTGTTATTGGCAGATCCAATGTTAGCAACTGGACAAAGTTTGGTTGCAGTTTACGAAGCAATTAAAAAATATGGAACACCAAAAGAAATTCATATTGTTTCTGTAATTGGTTCTAAAGAAGGTGTCGATTTTGTTGAAAATAATTTCCCAGAAAACACAAAATTATGGATTGCTACCATAGACGATAAATTAAATAACAAGGGATACATTGTTCCAGGTTTGGGAGATGCTGGAGATTTGGCTTATGGAACGAAATTATAATATAGTATACAAGACAGCACTAATTAGCATTAAATAAAAAACAGCATTCTTAATCAAATCATTTTTTACCATTTCAATTCCATTTGCTACAATTATAGATGCTGGAAAAATTAGAAAAAGAAATTCCACACCTGTTTTTTCAGGAATTAAAAGCACAAAAAAGATGGAAATAAGTATGTGGAATGTTAAAATAATCCAATTTTTTTTGAAAGAATTATTTACAGAAAGTGCTTTCGGTGTTTTTAAAAAATAAGCAATAAAAGTAAGTGTAATAATAGCAATTACAATCCAATAAAAATTATTTTCGGTATAAAAAGAAATCTCATTAAATTGATTAAATATGAAGAGATTTGTAAAAATTGAAACTTCATTAACCCACAAAGAATACGCATAATAAATAATTAAAGGAGCAGAAAAACCAACAATTGGCGCAAATAAAGTATGAATCGTTATTTTATGATGCACATAAGTTGCCACGTAAATTAGCAAAGCAAACATTGCAGAAAAGGGTTCAATAAAGAATAAAATGGCGAGCCAAAAACCGCTATCGAACAATTTTTGAAGTACTTTTTTAGGAGATTTTAAACTGTAAATTTTTCTTAGGAAAAGAATATAGATAAGTAATAAAAAAAGTACTTTAAAAGAAAATAATTTGATGATAAAATAGCTCAAAAACACTGCAAAAATAAAGAAAGCGTAGCTGTTATCGTGTGTTAAATTGTTTTTTGAAATTACAAAATTGTAAAAGAAAAAAATGAGTAGAAAAAGTGATAAAAACCCAAAACTTTCTAGTAAAATAGTAAACGTAAAACCTTCAGAAGCATAAACTGTAATAACATCAAATAAGAAGATGCAAAAGAACAGTGTTAAAAGCACAATAAAATTGATTGGTTTAGATTTGCTTAAAAAATTGGCTAGCATCGTTTCTTTTGTTATTTTTGCAGTGTAAAGATAATTAAGTTATGATAGCAAGCAATATTTTTAGATGGATTGGTAGTTTATTTACAGATCTTTTATTTATCCCTTTTAATTGGTTACGCACAAGTGTAGCACATGCAGATTTTGGATGGTGGATTTCTAACACAGTAAACTGGTTATTTCTATTAGTTTTATTAGTTCTTTTTGCATATTGGATGAAAGAATCTAAGCGATTTGTAAGAGAGGGAACAGAAGACAGAGCTTAATTTTACACTTTGGGAAGCAAAAACAAACTAAAACGTTTCAAAGAAAATGAAACGTTCAAAAATGTCATTCAGCCAACAAGAGAAGAAGTTGTAACCGACTTTTCTCACAAAGGTAAATGGCATTCTTTTTTTGGAAACGAGAATCCGATTATTGTTGAATTGGGTTGTGGAAAAGGCGAATATACAATCGCTTTGGCTAGAAAAAATCCGAATAAAAATTATATTGGAATCGATATAAAAGGTGCTCGTTTTTGGAGAGGTGCAAAAACTGCAATCGAAGAAAATTTACCAAATGTTGCGTTTGTAAGAACACAAATTGAGTTGGTAGATTTTATTTTTGCAGAAAACGAAGTTTCTGAAATTTGGATTACGTTCCCAGATCCACAAATAAAATACAAGCGTACAAAACACAGAATGACAAATTCTGAGTTCCTGAAGAAATACCATCATATTTTAAACGAAAATGGAATAATGAACCTAAAAACCGACAGCGAATTTATGCACGGTTACACTTTAGGTTTATTGCATGGAGAAGGTCACGAAATTTTGAATGCAAACCACAATGTTTATAAAAACGAAGGTTCTCCAAAAGAAGTAATGGAAACACAAACTTTTTATGAGAATCAATATTTAGCAGTAAACAAACCTATTACTTATATTCAATTTAGATTGAAATATTAGGTTTTATGAATTCACGAATTTTATAATATAAATAAACTCCGAAAGAGTTTTAAACCCTTTTGGGGTTTATTATTAAAATTCTATCCAAGATTTCCTATCTTTCAAAAGTGAAAAAATCTGATAATTTTTTTGATAAAGTATATAATGTTACTCGCTTAATTCCACATGGAAAAGTAACAAGTTATGGAGCAATTGCAACATATTTAGGTGCAGCAAAATCTGCAAGAATGGTAGGTTGGGCAATGAATAAAGCACATAATTTAGAAGATGTTCCTGCACATAGAGTTGTTAATCGAAAAGGATTATTAACAGGAAAACATCATTTCGATGGCACAAACTTAATGCAACAACTATTAGAAAGTGAAGGAATTGTGGTTGTTGATAATCAAATTCAAGATTTAGAAACTGTTTTTTGGAATCCAATGGAAGAGTTATCCTAAAACCTCAACTATTATTACTCAGAGTTTAACAAAAAATCACAAATATAGGCTATGTTTTCTATGTTCCTATGTGGTAAAAAGAAACAGTAATTATTCAAAATAACCAACTTCAACTTATAAAACCTTTGCGATTCTGTGTTTTTGTTAGAAATAAAATACTTCAAAAGAAAAAACTATATCATTTCCACTTATCAATCTATAAATTTTCACAATCCACAAGCTTTCTTTTTTAAACAGTTAAGCGTATCTTTGTAATCAAGATTAAATAAAAATAAGACGTGAGTTTTAACAAACAAAATATACAACAAGCATTAGAAACCATTACTGCTCCTGGAGAAGGAAAGAGTTTGGTGGAAAATAACAACTTAAAAAACATCGTAATTTTTGGTAACGAAGTAATTGTAGAAATTACAATTAGCAATCCAACATTACAGGCAAAAAAGAAAGTTGAATCAGAAATTACAAAAGCAATTAAAAGCAATGTTTCTGAAGATATAGACGTAAAAGTGAATGTAACTGTAGAAAAACCAGTTGCAAAAGAAAATTCAAATCCGAATCAAATTCGTGGTAAAGAAATTCCAAATATTAAAAACATTATTGCAATTGCATCTGGAAAAGGAGGAGTTGGTAAATCTACAATTACAGCAAACACAGCTATTTCTTTAGCAAAAATGGGCTTTAATGTTGGTGTTTTAGATGCAGATGTTTATGGACCATCGCAACATATTATGTTCGATGTAGAAAAAGCAAAACCACTTTCTGTAAAAGTAGATGGAAGATCTAAAATGAAACCAATCGAAAATTACGGAGTAAAATTATTGTCTTTAGGGTTTTTTACAGATCCAAACCAAGCAGTAATTTGGCGTGGACCAATGGCATCAAAAGCGTTAAATCAACTTATTTTCGATGGAGCTTGGGGCGAATTAGATTTCCTTTTAATCGATTTACCACCAGGAACAGGAGATGTACATTTATCAATCGTACAAGCTTTACCAATAAATGGAGCAGTTGTAGTTAGTACACCACAAAACATTGCGTTGGCAGATGCTAAAAAAGGAGTTGCCATGTTCCAACAAGAAAACATTAACGTTCCCGTTTTAGGAATCGTAGAAAATATGGCATATTTTACACCAGAAGAATTGCCAGATAATAAGTATTATATCTTTGGAAAAGATGGTGCAAAAAACTTGGCAGAAGATATTAAAACCCAGTTTTTAGGCGAAATCCCTTTAGTACAAAGTATTCGTGAATCTGGCGATGTTGGGCATCCAGTAGCATTACAAAATGGAACCGTTTTAGAAGAAGCTTTCAATAACATTACCAAAGAAATGGTTGCTCAATTATTAAAAAGAAACGAGAATTTACCACCAACAGAAGTGGTAAGAATTACAACAATGAGTGGTTGTAGTTCAGTAAAAAAATAAATTATGACAGCAGAAGAAACATTAAGTAATGTAGAAAAAGCGTTAGATGAAATCCGCCCGTTTTTAATGAGCGATGGAGGAAACATCAAATTACTTTCAATCGAAGATTCTATTGTAAAAGTACAATTAGAAGGCGCTTGCACAGGTTGTTCAGTAAATCAAATGACGCTAAAAAACGGAGTAGAAGCAACCATTAAAAAGTACGCTCCACAAATAGAAGAAGTTATAAACGTTGCCTAAACTGATAAAAATCAGTTTTTAGATAAGTTTAATATTATAATTTTGGGCGTTCCCTAAAAAGGTCGGGCTTTCACTACTCGCTTTTTTTAAGAAAAATAAAAAAGAGCTCAAACAAGCCGTTCAATCCCTAACGCGCTCATCAACATAAAAAAACCTCATAAGAATAAAATCTTGTGAGGTTTTAAAAAATAAAAGAAATGATTACAACAGATATCTTAATTATTGGTGCAGGACCAACAGGATTATTCACCGTTTTTGAAGCAGGATTATTAAAACTGCGTTGTCATTTAATAGATGCGTTACCACAAGCTGGTGGGCAATGTTCAGAGATTTACCCAAAGAAACCAATTTATGATATTCCTGCATATCCAGAAATTTTAGCAGGCGATTTAACCGATAAATTAATGGAACAAATTAAACAATTTGAACCAGGTTTTACATTAGGTGAGCGTGCAGAAACCATCGACAAGCAAGAAGATGGAACTTTTGTTGTAACCACAAATAAAGGAACAAAACACCAGGCAAAAGTTGTTGCAATTGCTGGTGGATTAGGTTCTTTCGAGCCAAGAAAACCACCAATTCCTAACATTGCAAATTTTGAGGATAAAGGAGTAGAATACATTATTCGTGATCCAGAATTTTACAGAGACAAAAAAGTAGTAATTTCTGGAGGTGGAGATTCCGCTTTAGATTGGTCTATTTTTTTAACAGATGTTGCTTCTTCAGTTACATTAATTCACAGAAGAAACGAATTTAGAGGCGCTTTAGATTCTGTTGATAAAGTGCAAGAATTAAAAGATGCTGGTAAAATTAACATGATTACACCTGCAGAAGTAAAAGGAATTATAGGAACAGACAAAGTTGAAGGTGTTTCTGTGATACAAAATGGTGGAGAAGAATTTACGATTGAAACAGATCATTTTATTCCTCTTTTTGGTTTGTCGCCAAAATTAGGGCCAATAGCCAATTGGGGATTAGAAATCGAGAAAAACGCCATTAAAGTAAACAACGCTTTAGATTATCAAACAAATATTCCAGGAATCTACGCAATTGGAGATGTAAATACATATCCAGGAAAGTTAAAACTGATTCTTTGTGGTTTCCACGAAGCAACATTGATGTGTCAGAGTGCATTTCAAAGAATTTTTCCAGATAAAAAATACGTAATGAAATACACAACAGTTGGTGGTGTAGATGGTTTTGACGGAACACGTAAAGAAGCCCCAAAAGCAGTTGTTAAAAAGATAGAGTAATTAGATTATGTCATTTCGACCTTGTGGAGAAATCTTTTTATTATTATATCTAAAGATTTCTCGATTACGCTATCGCTTCACTCGAAATGACAAGGTTTTTTCATTTTGTTATTCCTGTGTAGGCAGGAATCCAAACTATGTTAATTAATTTCTTATTTTAGATAAAAATTATAACTATGATATTTAATATAAAATTTTTAGTAATAAATTGTTTTGGTTACTATAATGAACCAAATGGCTATGATTTATTAATATTTGCTTTAGGTTCTTTTATTATGATTTCAATATTACTTGCTTATTATAACAAAATTCCAAAAAGCATAACATCAAAAGACAAATTAGAAACTCCAATCTACGAATCAAAAGACATTATATTACAATCAAATAGTTTGGATGCAAATTTTACAATTACTGAAAAATCAACTTCAACTTTTGTTAAAGTATTTGTTTGTGTTTTAATCGGTTTAGTTGCATTTACACCTTTGTATCAACTTTTAGGAGTTGAATATTTTATATAAATAAAGAAAATTCACTTTTCCTAAATATTATTTTTATTTATTCTAAATAAGATTTATATTTGCGCCATGGAAATGTTAAGTGACGTAACTTTTAATATTCAGCTTAAAAAACATACTTTTTGTAACTATCAATTAAAGATAGGCGAAAAAGTAATGACACTTACTTTCCCACAAGTACTTCATTTAAGAAATAAAATAAATCTTTTAACCACTTTAGATAATATAGAACACATTATCTCGAATGAAAATTTTGTTTTGCTATTTATTGCAGACAGAAAACATTTAGTGTTTTTAGATATTCCTACATTATTAGACTTAAAAGAAGAAATTTCGTACACTTTTTCGGAGTTTTAAAAGCAAAAGTATCTTTATTTAGACTGCTTTTAAATTTTTTTTACATCAACAAAACAACCATTTTTTACAGTATCTTTGTATAAAACACGATATCATGAAAACAGCAATAAGAAGACAAATGACAATTCATCCAGAAGTTATGGATGTTTTAAACGATCAAATCGCACTAGAAATGCACGCATCTGCCTCTTATTTAGCAATGGCTTCTTGGTGCGACCAAAGAGAACTTACTAATAGTAAAGCTTTTTTCTATAAACAAGCAGAAGAAGAAAGAGAACATGGAATGAAGATTTTTAACTTTATAAATGATGCTGGCGGCGCTGCAATTTCTCCTTCAATTCCAGAAGTAAATAACGATTTTGAAGGATTAAGAGAAATTTACGAAAAATCTTTAGACCAAGAAATACACGTAACTCAATCTATCTATAAATGTTTTAAACAAGCCAGAAAAGTAGACGATTTTGCATCGGAAGTATTTTTACAATGGTTTGTAAACGAGCAAGTAGAAGAAGAAGATACAGTTAGAAGCATTTTAGACGTTTTCGAATTAATGGGAGATATGCCATTAAAAATGATCGACGAACGTTTACCAACAGCGTAAAACAAATTCTAGAAATATTAGCAAAACCGAAACTTTAAAGTTTCGGTTTTTTTGTTTTTAAATTTTAATAGCACTCAAAAATAAATACTTATAGTTTTCGTATATTTGAACAACAAACGAAATCGATTGAAATGTATTTAGATTTACTTTCTCACTTAAAATACTTAATAAAACGCAATCCTGAATAGAGAGTTATTTGTTGTTATTCTAACCTGTTTCAGATTCTCATTTATAAAGCTGAAACAAACAATTAAACAGTTCAACAATTAAATATTTTTTATGCCTTTTTATCATAAATTAGGAGAAATTCCACCTAAAAGACACACACAATTCCGTAAAAAAGACGGCAGTTTATATTACGAACAATTGTTTGGTACTATTGGTTTTGATGGAATGTCCACCAATTCTTATCACGAATACAGACCAACAATGGTCAAACATATTGGCAAACAATATTCAGTAAAACCAAAAATTGCAAAAGCAAATAATATTCAATCTTATAAGTTTATTGGGTTTCAAGTAAAACCAGAAAACGATTATTTAGAAAGCAGAAAAATTGTTTTAACAAATTCCGATTGTAATATTATTTTATCAGCACCAAAAAAATCTACCACAGATTATTTCTACAAAAATACAGATGCAGATGAGGTGATTTTTATCCATAAAGGAACAGGAAAATTAAGAACGCATTTGGGAAATCTCGATTTTAAATATGGAGATTATTTAGTAATTCCACGTGGAATTATCTATAAATTAGATTTCGATGATGAAAACAACAGACTTTTTATCGTAGAATCTTACAGTCCTGTTTACACGCCAAAACGTTACAGAAACTGGTTTGGTCAGTTGTTAGAACATTCACCATTTTGTGAACGAGATTTAAGAAGACCTTACGAATTAGAAACAAATAATGAACTTGGCGATTTCTTAATCAAAGTAAAAAAACAAGGCGAAATTATAGAAATGACCTACGCTTCTCATCCTTTTGATGTAGTTGGTTACGATGGTTATAATTTTCCTTACGCGTTTTCAATTCACGATTTTGAGCCAATTACTGGTAGAATTCATCAACCACCACCAGTTCATCAAACTTTTGAGACTAACGCATTTGTAATTTGCAGTTTTGTGCCACGTTTGTACGATTATCATCCAAACTCAATTCCTGCACCTTACAATCATAGTAATATCGATTCAGACGAGGTTTTATATTATGTAGATGGCGATTTTATGAGCAGAAACGATATAGATCAAGGTCACATTTCCTTGCATCCAGCAGGAATTCCTCATGGTCCACATCCAGGAACCACAGAAAAAAGTATTGGTAAAACCAAAACCGAAGAATTGGCAGTTATGGTAGACACTTTTAAACCTTTGCAGGTTACTGAAGAAGCCATGAAAATTGCCGATGAAGATTATTATAAATCGTGGTTGGAAGAAAATAAACATTAGAAGCTATTTCCTGCTTTCCACTATATCTTTTTGCAAAAAAGCAAAAAGGATGTCGTTTCAATCAGGGCTAAACTTGTTTGCAGGCTTATAGTATTTACAAAATATTAAAATCATCAAAAAGATGTCAAAAAAAATAGAATCAGTTAATTACGGATTAGAAAAAATATTTGAAGGAGCACAAGATTTCCTTCCACTTTTAGGAACAGATTATGTAGAATTTTACGTTGGTAACGCAAAGCAATCTGCACATTTTTATAAAACAGCATTTGGTTTTCAGTCTTACGCTTATCGTGGATTAGAAACTGGCGCAAAAGATTCTGTGAGTTATGTATTAACGCAAGATAAAATCAAAATTATCTTAACAACACCTTTAAACAGTAAATCACCAATAAACGATCATATTGTAAAACATGGAGATGGCGTTAAAATAGTGGCACTTTGGGTAGAAGATGCCAGAAAATCTTACGAAGAAACTACAAAACGTGGCGCAAAATCTTATATGGAACCAACTGTAGAAAAAGACGAGTTTGGTGAAGTTGTAAGAGCAGGAATTTACACTTATGGAGAAACTGTACACATGTTTGTAGAGCGTAAAAATTACAAAGGAGCATTTTTACCAGGTTTTCAAAAATGGGAATCAAATTACAATCCACCAACATCTGGGTTAAAATACATAGATCATATGGTAGGTAATGTGGGTTGGAACCAAATGAATAAATGGGTAAAATTCTATGAAGATGTAATGGGGTTTGTCAACTTTTTATCATTTGACGATAAGCAGATTCATACAGAATATTCAGCGTTAATGAGTAAAGTAATGTCGAATGGAAATGGTAGAATTAAATTTCCAATAAACGAACCAGCAGAAGGAAAAAAACGTTCTCAAATCGAAGAATATTTAGATTTTTACGAAGGTGCAGGCGTGCAACACATTGCAATGGCAACAGACGATATTATTAAAACTGTTTCGCAATTAAAAGCAAACGGAATCGAGTTTTTATCAACTCCACCAGAAGAATATTACAGAGCAGTTCCTGGAAGATTAGAAGAACATAGCCACGAATTAAGAGAAGATATCGAAAAACTAAAAGGTTTAGGAATCATGATTGATGCTGATGAAGAAGGCTATTTATTACAAATTTTTACAAAACCAGTAGAAGACAGACCAACGTTGTTTTTTGAAATCATTCAAAGAATGGGAGCCAGAGGTTTTGGAGCAGGAAACTTTAAAGCATTGTTCGAATCTATAGAAAGAGAACAAGCAAAAAGAGGAACGCTTTAGAAAGTACATAGATTAAAGAAAAGAGAAAATAGAACCAAGAGACAAGACTTAACCCTTTTGAATCTTGGTTTTTTATTTTTATTTTATTCAATAAATAAAATTTTCTTAATTCAGCAAATAAATTAGATTTTCAAAATAAAGTCTTGTTTCTTTGTTCTCATATCTTGATTTTTAAAAAAAATGAACAGAGACGAAATTTTAAAAGCAATAGAAGAAAAGTACGATAAATTAGGTGTACCAGTAGATGCCATGTTAGAAGGTTTATTGCACAGCACACCAATTACGTATTGGGATTATATTCAGACAGACGCACTTTTAGGTTTGCAAACGCCAAGAACTACGCAACCAGATGAAATGGTTTTTATCATGTATCATCAAGTTAACGAGTTGTTGTTTAAAATGATACTTTGGGAAATAGACCAAGTTGCAAAAACGGTAGAAGTTAGCGCAGATAAATTTTCGATGCATTTGGGAAGAATCAGTAGATATTTTGATATGCTTTGCAGTTCATTTTCTGTAATGGCAGATGGAATGGAACGTGAACAATATCTAAAATTTAGAAATACATTAACGCCTGCAAGTGGTTTTCAATCAGCACAATACCGTAAAATTGAATTTGCATCTACTGAACTTATCAACTTAATTGATGCGCGTTTTAGAGACGATATTGATAGAAGTTCTTCATTTAAACACGCATATAACCATTTGTATTGGCAAGCTGCAGGTAAAAATTATACAACAGGACAAAAATCGACATTGTTAAATTTATTTGAAGAAAAGTATATTGGAGAGTTTATCGATTTTATGGAAGATTATAACGACATTAATTTATCTCTAAAATTTAAACAACTTCCTAAAGAAGTTCAAGAAAATAAAGATTTAATAAAAGCAATGCGTCATTACGATTATACAGTAAATGTAAAATGGGTAATGGCTCATTATAACGCCGCAGGAAAATATATAGGTGGAAAAGAGAAAGATTTAGAAGCAACAGGAGGTAGTAATTGGAGAAAATACATGCATCCAAAATATCAAAGAAGAATATTTTTCCCATATTTATGGAGTGAAGAAGAATTAAAAAATTGGGGAACCTTTTAAATGAGATTATAAATGTAACTATTATTCCAGTGAAGATAGGAGGCTAAAGAAAACGTTAAAAAGTTATTTGCAATACTGCTGTAAATGACTTTTTTTCTTTTTTGGAATGGTAATTGTCATTACTTTTTTATAAGTTTGGTAACTATGAAAAAAAATACAATATTAATATTCGTTTTATTCTTAACAATTTCTGTTTTTGGGCAGGAAGAAAAACACGCTTTTAAAAGTGGAGAATGGCTTCGTTATAAAATGAGTTACAGTGGTTTTTTAAGAGCTGGAACTGCAGTTTTAGAAGTAGAAGAAACAGAGTTAAATGGAAAAAAAGTGTTTCATACCAAAGGTTCTGGTTGGACATCTGGTATGATAAAATGGTTTTTTAAAGTAGACGATGTTTATGAATCTTATTTCGATAAAGATGATGTAAAACCTTATCTATTTAAAAGAAAAATAGATGAAGGTGGTTATAAAAAGCATCGAAATACTTCTTTTAATTATAATACAAACCAAGCATATATCCAAGATTTCACAAAGCAAAAAGATACTTCTGTCGCTTTTTCTAATGTGCAAGATATGTTGTCGTCATTTTACTATTTAAGAAATAAAGATGTAAAAAACATGAAAAAGGGAGATGAAATAGCAATAGACATGTTTATGGACGCACAAATCTATCCTTTTAAACTTCGTTTTTTAGGTAAAGAAGTATTGGATACAAAATTTGGAGACGTAAATACATTAATATTTAGGCCTTTGGTACAATCTGGTAGAGTTTTTAAAGCGCAAGAAAGTGTTACTATTTGGATTACAGACGACGCTAATAAAATTCCAATTAAAATGAAAGCAGATTTGTCTGTAGGTTCTTTAAGGGCAGAGTTGGAACAGTATAAAGGTTTGGCAAATTCTTTTAAAACAAAATAAGAGTTTACTTCTAGTAAAATTATAAAAACTTTAACGAAACCGTTATAGGAACTTCATGGGTTAGATTTAAAATAAAGCAATTTTATTTGTACTTTTGGGCAACTTATAAAATCACTCCCATTTTTTTGAAAAAAGCACTGTACCTTTTATTGTTTATAATCGCTTTTTCAGCATGTAATAATGCTGAAAAAAAGCCAGTTCCTACACCTATAAAACCGGTAAAGCCAAAACCCGTTTACAGGTATGGTTATAAAATTGACGATTATAAAGTAATTCAAGATACCATTAAAAGTGGCGAAAGTTTTGGGTATATATTAGACAGGCATCATGTTACATACCCGAAAATTAATAAAATCGCGACTTCCATTAAAGATATTTTTGATGTAAGAAGAGTAAGAGCAGGGAAGCCTTACACGATTTTGGCAAGTAAAGATTCTCTTGAAGAAGCAAAAATATTTATTTATAAAAATGATAAAATTAGAGCGACTGTAGTAGATTTTTCGGATTCTATTGTAAAAGCACATACCTATTTACAGCCAATAAAAACGGTAGAAAGAATTGTAGAAGGCGAAATACATTCCAATCTTTCAAATGCGATGGATAGTTTGCATTTATCTGCAAATTTAACCAATAGTGTTGCAGATATTTATGCTTGGACATTAGATTTTTACAAACTTCAAAAAGGAGATTCTTTCAAACTTGTTTTCGAAGAAAAATTTATAAACGATTCTTTATTTGCTGGTTATGGCGAGATAAAATCAGCAGTTTTTAAACATAATGGTCAAGATTTATATGGCTTTCGTTTTATAGCAGATTCTATACAAGGCATTCCAGAATATTACGATGAAGCTGGAAATATGTTACGAAGTCAGTTTTTAAAATCACCCATTAAATTCCAATATAGAATTTCTTCAAGATATAATTTAAAGAGAAGAATTGCTTATTATGGAAACAGAATTAAACCTCATAGAGGTACAGATTTTGCTGCAAATATTGGAACTCCAATTATAGCAACTGCTAGCGGAACTGTTGTAGAATCTACAAGAAGAGGAGGTAATGGTAAGTTCGTGAAAATAAAACACAATAGTACATATTCAACCCAATATTTACATATGAAAAATCGTAATGTTAAAAAAGGACAATACGTAAAACAAGGAGATATTATTGGTTGGGTAGGAATGACAGGGAATACTGGAGGTCCACATGTTTGTTATCGTTTTTGGAAAAATGGTAGGGAAGTAGATCCTTTAAGCCCAAAAACAAAATTACCTGAAGCAGAACCATTAGATAAAAAGATAAAACCAAGATTTTTAAAGTTTATAGAACCTTTAAAATATCAATTAGATTATAATCAATTACCAACAGAAGAACCTTCAGTAATTACAGAAGAAGTTGCACAAAACTAAAGAAATGGCATTAAAAAATATCAATCCAACCAAAACAAACGCGTGGCAAAAATTAACAGATCATTTTAATGAAGTTGAAAATATCAACATTAAAGATTTGTATAAAGATGCGAATAGAAAAGCAGACTTTTCTTTAGAATTGAATGATTTATTAGTAGATTTTTCTAAAAACAGAATTACACAAGAAACCATTAATTTATTAGTTGAATTGGCAAATGAAGTCGATTTAAAAGATGCTGTTGAAAAGCAATTTAATGGAGAAGTAATTAACGTAACAGAAGGTAGAGAAGTTTTACATACAGCTTTAAGAAGTAATTCTGAAGACCCAGTTTTAGTTGAAGGAAAAAATGTAAAACCACAAATACAAACCGCTTTAAGAAAAATTAGAAGCTTTAGTAATAAAGTTATTTCTGGAAAATGGAAAGGTTACACAGGAAAATCGATTACAGATGTTGTAAATATTGGTATTGGTGGAAGTGATTTGGGGCCAGATATGATTGTAGAATCACTACAATATTATAAAAACCAATTAACAACACATTTTGTTTCGAATATAGATGGAGATCATGTTTCAGAAATTATTAAAAACTTAAATCCTGAAACTACTTTATTCGTAATCGTTTCCAAAACATTTACAACACAAGAGACAATTACAAATGCAGAAACAATTAAAAACTGGTTTTTAAAATCGGCAACAATTTTCGATATTCCAAAACACTTTGTGGCAGTTTCAACAAATTTAGAAGCAGTAGATAATTTTGGAATAGACAAAGCAAACGTTTTTCCAATGTGGAACTGGGTTGGAGGTCGTTTCTCTCTTTGGTCTGCAGTTGGTTTATCTATTAGTTTATCTGTTGGTTTCGATAATTACCGAGCTTTATTAGATGGAGCAGAAGAAATGGATTTGCATTATAGAAATACAGATTTCGATAAAAACATTCCAGTAATTTTAGCTTTATTAAGCATTTGGTACAATAATTTTTATGGAGCAGAAACAGAAGCAGTTTTACCTTACACACAGTATTTAAAGAAGTTGCCAGATTATTTACAGCAAGCCATTATGGAAAGTAATGGAAAAGGTGTAGATAGAAATGGAGATAAGATAAATTACCAAACAGGAACTATTGTTTGGGGAAGTACAGGAACCAATATGCAACATGCATTTATGCAATTGGTGCACCAAGGAACAAAATTAATTCCTTGCGATTTTATTGGCTATAAAGAATCTTTATACGGTTTAACAGACCATCATAAAAAGTTAATGGCTAATTATTATGGTCAAATGGAAGCATTGGCTTTCGGGAAATCGAAAGAAGAGGTTCATTTAGAATTAAAATTTTCTGGTGATGAAGATAAAATAGCAACATTATTACCTTTTAAAGTCTTCGAAGGAAACAGGCCAAGTAACTCAATTCTTTTCGATAAACTAACACCACACTCTTTAGGTAAATTAGTCGCTTTATACGAACATAAAATCTATACACAAGGTATTCTATGGAATATTTATAGTTACGACCAATTTGGTGTAGAATTAGGAAAGGAATTAGCTAAAAAACTATTAAATAAACAATAGTTAGTCATTTTCTAAGTAGAGACCTCAAAAATTTAACCTTCTCTTATTTTCGGTTAATAAGTTTGTTAATATGTAATTAATTGATTTTTAGATGTTAATACATGTTTTTGTAATTTTAGATATCTTAATTTTTTGTTAAACCTTAACATTAAGTTAACATTAGGCATCTGTAAAAGCAAGAATTTTGCAGAAATTAAATAATCTAAAATTTATAAATGAAACATTTTAAAAACTTATTATTTGTAGCTTTATTTTTTGTAACAGCGACAGTTTTAGGACAAGGAGTTACTTCATCATCAATAGGTGGTAAAATAACTGACGATAAAAACGAAACTCTACCAGGAGCAAACGTTTTAGCTATTCATACACCAACAGGAACAAGGTATGGTGCATCTACAGATTTTGATGGATTTTTTAGGATTTCTAACATGAAATCTGGAGGGCCATATAAAATAACTATTTCTTATGTTGGTTACAAAACATATATTGAAAATAATATTATGTTAGGTTTAGGTGGCTCAAAGAAATTTAATATTTCTCTTAATGAAGATGCTAATGCATTAGACGAGATTATTGTAAGATCTCAAAATAATGGAATATTTGGAGCTGATAAAAACGGTTCTGAGACAAATATTTCTCAAAAAGATATTCAAAAATTACCTTCTATATCAAGAGGTATTGCAGATTTTGTTAGATTAACTCCACAAGCTCAAATAACTGGAGATAACCAAATTTCAATTGCTGGTCAAAATAATAGATATAATGCTATTTATATTGATGGTGCTGTTAATAACGATGTGTTTGGTTTGGCAAGTTCTGGAACAAATGGAGGGCAGACAGGTGTTAACCCTTTTTCTATAGATGCTATTGAATCTTTTCAAGTAAGTGTAGCACCATTTGATGTTAAGATTTCTGGATTTGCTGGTGGAGCAATTAGTGCAGTAACTAGATCAGGAACAAACAATTTTGAAGGATCTGTTTATTCTTTTTTCAGAAATGAAAATTTAGCAGGTAAAACACCGTTTGCAATTTCAGAAACGAATAGAAAAAAATTAAATGAATTTTCTGCTTTAACTTATGGTTTAAGAGTTGGTGGTCCAATTGTAGAGGATAAATTATTCTTTTTTGTTAATTATGAAAGACAAAATGATGAAACTCCTCAACCATTTGATGTCTCTAATTATGTAGGAGACTCAAATACTACAGATTTAAATAACTTAAGTGATTTTTTACAAAATACATATAACTATAATCCAGGTGGTTTTGAAGATAACTTAAATAAGTTAGAAAGCCATAAATTAATTGCGAAGTTAGATTGGAATATAGATGAAAAACACACTTTATCTCTTAAACACTCTTATGTAAAAGCAGAGCAAATAAGTGCTAATTCTTCAAATAATTCTAATATTAACTTTTACAATACAGCAATTAAATTTCCTTCTGTAACAAACTCTACTTCATTAGAGATTAACTCTAGATTTAGCGATAAAATTTCAAATAACTTTGTAATTGGTTATACATCTGTAAATGATGATAGAGATCCTTTTGGAACTCCTTTTCCTTTTGTTAATATTGAAGATGGTGAAGGAAGAATTAGATTAGGTTCTGAACAATTTTCTACGGCTAATTTATTAGAACAATCTATCTTAACAATTACAGATAATGTAGAAATATTTTCTGGAAAGCACAAAATAACAATAGGTACTCATAACGAATTTTCTTCTGCAAAAAACTTATTTTTTGCAAATAATTTTGGGTATTACGAATATGATTCTGTATCTGACTTTATTGCAGGAGGAGCACCTTCAAATTATCAAAGAGGTTACTCTTTAATATCTCCTGGAGCTGGAAACGATTCTAGTGGTTCTGCAGATTTTAGCGTAGCTCAATTAGGAATTTATTTTCAAGATGAAATAGATATTACAGATGATTTTAAACTTTCTGCTGGTCTTCGTTTTGATCTTCCTATTTGGGAAGATGGTATTGCCAATGAAGATTTTAATACTAGAACAGTTTCATTACTAGGAGAAGAAAGATTACAAGGAGCTAGAGTAGGTAAAAAAGTAAGTACTAATGTTCATTTTTCACCAAGAGTTGGTTTTAATTGGAATGTAAAAGGAGAATCTAAGACACAAATTAGAGGAGGTATTGGAGTATTTACTTCTAGATTACCTTTAGTTTGGCCAGGTGGAACTTACAATAACAATGGTGTTACAGGAGGTTATTATTTTACAAATAGTGGAGTAAATTCATTTACAGCAGATGTTAATAATCAACCAGTTGATGTATTACCAGGCTCTGGAAGTGTAGGTGGAGATATAGATTTATTTGCGCCAGATTTTAAACTACCTCAAGTATTAAAATATAACCTTGCAGTTGACCAAAAATTACCTGGAGGATTTATTTTAAGTGGAGATTTTATTTATAACGATAATATTTCTGCAATTAACTATCAAAATATAAATTTACAAGACCCAACAACTACTTTAACAGGAACTGGTGACAATAGACCACTTTGGAATAGAGGAAGTAGTGGTAGAGTTGATAGTACTTATGGATCTATTATTTTAGCATCTAATACATCTGAAGGAAGTTCTTGGAACACATCTTTATCATTAAGAAAAACAACACCTTTTTATGGTCTTACAGGTGGAGTAACTTATAGTTATGGAGATTCAAAAAATATTTTTGAAGGAACTAGTTCTCAAAATAAATCTCAATGGAGAAACCAATTATCTGTAAATGGAAAAAATAGATCTACTATTGGTAGATCACAATTTGCTCAAGGTCATAGATTCTTCTCAAATTTATCTTATGAATATGAATGGAATGAGAATGCTAAAACAACTGTTTCTGTTTTCTATGAAGGAAATCAAGGAAGACCTTATTCTCATATTTATAGAGAAGGAAGAGATCTATTAAACGACGATTCTCGTGATAATGCATTAATTTATATTCCTATAAATCAAAGCGATATTGTTTTAAAAGATGGAGAAAATGGATTTACATCTGCAGAACAATGGGCTGCATTGGATAAATTTATTAGTAATGACGAATATTTAAACTCTAGAAGAGGTCAATATGCAGAAAGAAATGCACAATTCGCACCTTGGAGTCATATAATAGATATGAAATTATTACAAGATTTTTCATTAAACATTGGCGAGAAAAAGCACACATTTCAAGCAACTTTTGATATTTTTAATTTCACAAATTTATTGAATAAAAAATGGGGTGTAAGAAAATTTGTTTCTAATTTCGGTGAAGCTTCAGTTTTAACCAATCAAGGTTTTGATACTGATGGAACTACTCCAATTTTTAGTTTTAATCCAGATAATACAAATATATTAACTGTAGATGATTCTGGGTTACAATCTTCTAGATGGCAAATGCAAATCGGAATAAGATATATCTTTAAATAATTTTACTTATTTAAATTATTTCATAAACCACCTCATTCCGAAGTTTCGGAAGAGGTGGTTTTTTTATGCATAAAAATTAGTAACTTTGTAAGAACTAATAAAACGAACTATTATGATGAAAGATGTGCACTCTTATTGGGCGTATTTAGTATTAGCTATTTTAATTTTTACAGTAGTAAATGCAATTATTGGATTAACGCAAAAGAAAGAATTTAAAGACAAAGATTTACGTTTAGGGTTGTTTACACTAATTGTCTCTCACATTCAACTTTTAATAGGGTTAGCATGGTATTTTATGTCTCCTTGGTATAAAGCTTTAAAAGCAGATGCAGGCGCAGTTATGGGAGAAAAAACCACAAGATTATTAGCTGTAGAACACCCAATTATAATGGTTTTAGCAATTGTATTAATTACAATTGGTTGGTCTAAACACAAAAAGAAAACAACAGATACTGCAAAATATAAAACATTTGCTATTTTTTATGGAATCGCACTATTGTTAATATTGTCAAGAATCCCTTGGAATAACTGGTTATAAAATGAAAATATTAAGCTACATTCTATCACCAATCTTTGTATTGGTGTTTTTTTTATTTCTAATCATATTTCATCCATTGCAATGGTTAAGTTTAAATTTATTTGGACATAAAGCACATGCAAGAATGGTGGCAGCTTTAAATTTCTGTCTAGTAAAATCGATGTTAATAATTGGAGTTCCAATCCGATTAATTAATAAGTATAAAATTCCAGAAAACACATCTGTAATTTTTGTATCAAATCATCAATCTACTTTCGATATACCTCCAATAGGATGGTTTTTTAGAAAACAACATCCAAAATTTGTTGCAAAAATAGAATTAGGAAAAGGCATTCCAAGTGTATCTTTCAATTTAAGAAATGGAGGTGCAGCACTAATCAATAGAAAAGATCCTAAACAAGCAATAAGTGAGTTGGTTCGTTTCTCTAAAAAGATACATGAAGAAAAATGGGGTGCAATTATCTTTCCAGAAGGAACAAGAAGTAGAAATGGAGAACCCAAAAAATTCGCCATAAATGGTTTAAAAGTAATTACAAAGTACAATAAAGAGGGGTATATTGTACCTTTAACTATAAATAACTCTTGGAAAGTTTTTAAATACGGAAAATTTCCTTTAGGTTTAGGTAGTCCAATTACAATTACGACACACGAGCCCATAAAAATCAGTTCTTTACCTTTCGAGGAATTATTAGAAAAAACTGAAAAAGTAATTAAAGAACATATAAAATAAAATAATGTCAACAATAAAAAACATTCGAAAAGAAGTAATGTTGCAGCTAGAAAAAAGCATGGATACTTTTATGGAAAGGTATTTAATTCCTGCTGAAAAAATCTGGCAACCAACAGACTTTTTACCAAACTCACAAAAAGACACCTTTATTTCTGAAGTTGAAGAAATAAGAGAAATATCTAAAGAATTGCATGACGATTTTTGGGTAGTTTTGGTAGGAGATACCATTACAGAAGAAGCTTTACCAACCTACGAATCTTGGTTGTTAGATTTAGATGGAGTTAGCCAAGATCCAGACAACAGCTGGGCAAAATGGGTAAGAACTTGGACTGCAGAAGAAAATAGACATGGAGACACACTAAATAAATACTTGTATTTATCTGGTCGTGTTAACATGCGTGAAGTAGAAATTTCTACACAACATTTAATTGCAGATGGTTTCGATATTGGAACTTCTACAGACCCTTATAAAAACTTTGTCTACACAACATTTCAGGAATTAGCAACCTATGTTTCTCATAACAATGTAGCCAAAATTGCACGTAAAAAAGGACACAAAGCTTTGGCTAAAATGTCTAAAATTATTGCTGGAGATGAGATGAGACATCACCAAGCATATGCACATTTTGTAAAAGAAATTTTTAAGATAGATGCAAGTGAAATGATGTTGGCTTTCCAACACATGATGAAACATAAAATTGTTATGCCAGCACTTCATTTAAGAGAATCTTTTGGCGCAAAAGGAACAGCATTCGACGATTTTTCTGCTGTTGCACAAAGAATAGGTGTGTATACAGGTTTCGATTATGTAGATATTTTGAGGAAATTAAACACAATGTGGGAAATCGATAAGATTACAAATCTTACACCAGAAGCAGAAAAAGCAAGAGATTATCTTATGAAATTGCCAGACAGAATGTACAGAATTACAGAAAGAATTGTAATTCCAGATACAAAGTTTAATTTCAAATGGATGATTCCAGCTTAAAAAGCTGTTTAATCGTGTAATTGTTTAAACGTTTACACAAATAAACAATTACACGATTAAACAATATTAAAAGAATCTCTATCATTCAAAAAACCTAACTTATTCCTCACACTTTCTTGCTTGTCTTTATAAACAGTAGCACTTACAATTCCAACCTCATTTTCACCCAAAGAAGAGATTTCCTCACCCAAATAATCTATAATTAGAGAATTTCCAGAATATTCGTAATTATTAGCATCTTTCCCAGTTCTATTTACGCCTACAACATAGCACATATTTTCAATTGCACGTGCTTTAAGAAGCGTATCCCAAGCTTTTATTCGTGCAACAGGCCAATTAGCCATAAAAAGCAATAAATCGTAATTATCGGTATTTCTTGCCCAAACAGGAAAACGCAAATCGTAACAAATTAACGGACAAATTTTCCATCCTTTATATTCGATAATTAGTTTTTCAGAGCCAGAAGTATAGACTTTATCTTCTCCAGCCAAAGTAAAAGAATGTCTTTTATCATAGGTTTCAATTTCTCCTGAAGGATACACAAAAACAAATCTGTTGTAAAATTGGTTATCATCAGAAATTACCAAACTTCCACAAATAGCCGTTTGTTTTTCAGAAGCTATTTTTTGCATCCAAGAAACAGTAAAACCATCCATTTCTTCAGCAACATTTTTAGGATTCATCGTAAAACCAGAGGTAAACATTTCTGGTAGCACTATTAAATCAACATCCGGATCTAATTTTTCTATTTCTTGTTCAAAAAAAGCAATGTTTTTAGTAGGGTTTTCCCAAACCAAATCAGCTTGAATACCAACAATTTTTAATTCGTTTTTCATCAAAATTAAAATTAAAGATTTAACACCTATAAAAGTAAGTTTTTGTAATTTAGAAATTCATTTTGAATGTTAAAAATTTCTATGCAATCTTTTATTTCCGAAACTTTAGACGATATATTAAAAACCACCACTTCTTTTGAGAATGTGCTATTTGTATTGCCATCTCAAAGAGCAAAAGTCTTTGTGAAACAAACATTAAAAGACAAGATTTCAGTCGGGTTTCTTCCTGAAATAATAAATATAGAACAATTTGTACAACAAGTTTCTGGAATAGAAAAAGCGGATAGTATTCAGTTATTATTTCACTTTTACACGATTTATAAAAACATTGAAGAAAACCCAGATTCGTTTGACGTTTTCTCTTCTTGGGCATTTACAGTTTTACAAGATTTTAATGAACTGGATCAACACTTAATAGACACAAAAGAGATTTTTATCTATTTAAGAGACATTCAACGTTTAAAAAAATGGTCTGTTACAGGAACATTTAAAGAAACAGAATTGGTAAAAGACCATTATGCTTTTTTAGAAAGATTGCATAAATATTATCCTATTTTTTATGCTTTTTTATTGGAGAAAAAAATCGGATATCAAGGAATCATGTACAGAGAAGCATCCAAAAAAATACCCGATTTTTTAGAGAAAAATTCTGATAAAAAAATATTCTTCATCGGTTTTAACGCGTTAAATAAAGCAGAAGAATTCTTATTCCAAAGAGTGTTAGAAAATGGAAATTCAGAAATTTATTGGGATTTAGACGAAGCTTTTTTCAAATCTAACCATCAGGCTGGTACTTTTATCAGAAAATATAAAAAAGAGTGGAAATATTACGAAAAGCACGATTTAAAAACACTTGGAAACTCATTTTCTGAACCGAAAAACATTCAAGTAATTGGTGCTTCTAAAAACACCACTCAAATAAAATATGCAGGAGAAATTTTAGAGAAATTCGAGAATTTTAATAATACAGCTCTAGTAATGGCAGACGAAACTTTGTTGCCAATAACGTTAAATTCTCTTCCAAGAAATATCAATGCAATTAACATTACAATGGGTTATCCATTAAAAGATATTCCAACAACGACGTTAATTTTTTCGATATTTCAACTTTTTACTTCACAAGAAAAACTGCAAAAAATAGCAACGAATGAGTTTTATTATAAAGATGTTATTCGATTTTTTAAGAATCAGGCGATTTATAAATTACTAATTGAAGAAGAAAATGCACTTGTAGATGATTTCTGTGATAAGATTGCCAAAGAAAATCTCACGTTCATTTCAAAAAATGAAATTGACCAATTATTAGAAAAAAGGAACGAAGAAATAAGAAAAGTAATCAGTACTATTTTTGCCCCTTTTTCTTCAATTACAGATTCAGTTGATAGAATATTAGGACTTATAAATTTATTAAAAGAGGAAACAACAGATTTAGAAAAAGAATATTTGTTCCGTTTTTATACAGTTTTTACACAGTTAAAAAACTTGCATTTAGAATATAATTATTTTCAAGATTTAAAAACATTAGCGTTGTTTTTTAGGCAATTAATTGCATCAGAAACCTTGTCTTTTCAAGGAGAACCGTTAAAAGGATTGCAATTAATGGGAATGTTGGAAACCCGTGTTTTAGATTTCGAAAATGTAATTTTAACATCTACAAACGAAGGAGTTTTACCAGCAAGTTCGCAACAAAATTCTTTTATTCCTTTTGATGTAAAAGTTGCTTTTGGTTTGCCAACATACAGAGAAAAAGATGCTATTTTTTCATATCACTTTTTTAGATTATTACAAAGAGCAAAAAATGTTTTCATCCTATACAACACAGAACATGATGTTTTTGGAAGTGGAGAAAAAAGCCGATTTGTAACGCAATTAGAAATGTTGAAATCAGATATTATTCAGAAAATAGTTTCGCCAGAAGTAGTTTCAGATACGATTGAATTAAAGCAAGTCAGTAAAAATGAATCTATTTCAGAACAATTAAAAACATTGGCAGAAAAAGGGATTTCTCCTTCAGCTTTTACCAATTATTTGCACAATCCTATTTCGTTTTACAAACAGAAAATATTAAAATTAAAAGAGTTTGATGATGTTGAAGAAACTGTCGCTTTTAATACTTTAGGAACTGTTGTTCATGAAACTTTAGATGAATTGTATACGCCTTTTGTCGGTAAATTCTTAAACGCAGAAAATGTTTCAAAAATGGAAACAGATGCAAAAGATTTAGTTGTAAAACATTTCAAAATTCATTTTAAAAACGGAGATATTTCAACAGGAAAAAATCGCCTAATTTTTGAAGTTGCAAACCGATTTGTAGTTAATTTTTTATCACAAGAAAAAAAGTTGGTTTCAGATTCGAACAATCAACTTAAAATATTGGCAACAGAAGAAAATTTAGCCACAGAAATAACAATTAATGGAATTGATTTTCCAATAAAAATTCACGGTCAAGTAGATAGAGTAGACGAATTAAATGGCGAACTCCGAATTATAGATTATAAAACAGGAATGGTAGATGCCTCGAATTTGCGTGTTGTAAATTATGATGATTTACGAGAAGACAAGTTCCATAAAGCAATACAGGTTTTATTGTATGCCTTGTTATTTACAAGAAGTAAAAACTACGATTTTAAACAACCTTTAACAGCAGGAATCTATTCCTTCAAAAACTTAAATAAAGGGTTTTTATCAGTCAACTTTTCATCGAATTATAGACAACCAGATACCTTAATAACCCAAGAAAAATTAGACGAATTTTTGGAAGAAATAAAAATCTATATCAAAGAAATTTACGACCCAGAAATAGATTTTATTGAGCCTGCAGATTTGAAATATTAAGATTTTAATCCCTTATTTCCCCTTCAAAATTAACAATGGAACTGCAGTATAAAACTCTTCTTTTAAGATCGTGCTTTTCTCCCATAATTTCTTAAAGAAACCTCTTTTACGTCTAAAAACACACAATAAATCTGGGTTATGAGTTTTACTATGTTCTAAAACACCTTGAAAAGTAGTTGCGTTTTCTGTAACAGTTAATGTAGATTGTAATTCTGCTAAACCTTTATTTAAAACTAAATCTTCTTCAGAATAATCTGGTGTTTTTACCAACAATAAATTCACAGAAGAGTTGAACTTTTTCGCAATAAACTGCAAAGGTTTTAAAGCGTATTTTCTTTTTACAATTCCCGATTTAAAAGCTACTAAAACATTTTCTATAGGTTTAAAAACATAAGCTTCTGGAATTACTAAAACAGATAAATCTGACATTTTAGCCAATTTTCCAGCAGTATTTCCTAAAAATAATTCTTCTTTAATAGAGTTACTTTTTGTGCCTACAATAATTAAATCTACACCAATTTCGCTATGAACAGCTTCTACACTATCAATTAAACTTCCTTGAGAGGCAATTAATTTAATATCAACATTTTTTGTGTTTACAGAAGCGACTAAGGTTCGTAAATAAAGGTTAGTTTCTCTCCCAATAATCGAGTTTACATTAATCATTGTTCCTGCTTTCGATTTTGCATTGTATGCTCTAAAAACAAATACTTTCGCGTTAATTTCAGAAGCAAAATCAATTGCATATTGTAATGTGTTTTGTGCGCTTACAGTAGATCCAATTGGGACTAAAATATGTTTCATGGTGGTAAATTTTAACTCTGCAAAGTTAGTTAATTTTCAGAGAATCTGTACTTTTTACATTTTTTAGATATGTACATTTGCAAAAAATCTTTTTTTGAATACAAATATTAGTTTTAAGAACATTAATAAATTGGCAATTCCTGCTTTAATTGCTGGTATTGCAGAACCTGTTTTGTCTATAACAGATACTGCAATTATTGGGAATATAGATGTAAATGCAACTGAAAGTTTAGCTGCAGTTGGTATTGTTGGTGCTTTTATTTCTATGCTGGTTTGGGTTTTCGGACAAATAAGAAGTGCAATTTCATCCATAGTTTCGCAATATGTTGGCGCAAATAAAATTAATGAAGTAAAAAGTTTGCCAGCACAAGCCATTGCAATTGTTGTTTTAGGAAGCTTGTTAATTTTAGGAATTTCGTATCTTTTTTCGAGAGAAATTTTTGCTTTTTACAATGCATCAGGAGAAATTTTAGAATATTGTATTACCTATTTTAATATAAGAATTTTTGGTTTTCCTTTTTCTCTATTTGTATTTGCAATTTTCGGCATATTTAGAGGTTTGCAAAACACATTTTACCCAATGATAATTGCAATAACTGGAGCATTACTAAATATCGTTTTAGATATTATTTTGGTATATGGAATTGAAGGTTACTTTCCTGCAATGAATATAGAAGGAGCAGCTTATGCAAGTGTAATTGCACAAATTTCTATGGCAATTATGTCTTTGGTTTTGTTAATGAAAAAAACTAAGATTTCATTGAAATTAAGTTTGCCTTTTCATGCTGAAATTCCACGTTTATTAGGAATGATTGGCAATCTTTTTATAAGAACAATTGCCCTAAATACAGCTTTGTATTTTGCAACATCTTACGCAACATCTTATGGAAAAGAATACATTGCAGCTTATACAATTGGTTTAAATTTATGGCTTTTGGGTGCTTTTAGTATCGATGGTTATTCGAGTGCAGGAAACATTTTATCAGGAAAGTTATTAGGTGCAAAAGATTACAAAACACTTTTAAAATTAAGTAATAAACTAATTATCTATGGTTTTGGAACTGGTGTTGTTATGGCACTTATTGGATTTGCTTTTTACGAGCCAATTGGTAGAATTTTTACAAAAGACCCATTAGTTTTAGACCAGTTTTATATGACTTTTTGGTTGGTTTTAGCAATGCAACCTATTTGTGGAATTACTTATATTTTAGATGGAATGTTTAAAGGAATGGGAGAAATGAAGTTTTTAAGAAATCTTTTAATAGCATCTACAGGCTTGGTTTTTATTCCGTCTTTGCTTTTTTTCGATTCGTTAGATTTAAAATTATATGCAATTTGGATTACTTTCGTTTTATGGATGGTTATAAGAGGGCTTCCAATATTTATTAAATTTAGAAGTAAGTTTATACCATTGGCAGAGAATTCGTAATTAATCTTCTTTATATTCTAAAATATCTGCAGGTTGGCAATCCAAAGCGTCGCAAATTGCTTCTAAAGTAGAGAAACGAATTGCTTTTGCTTTGCCCGATTTTAATATGGATAAATTAGCGGTTGTAATACCAATAATTTCTGCCAAATCTTTGCTTTTCATTTTTCGTTTGGCAAGCATTACATCTAAGTTTACTACGATTGCCATATTTATATTGTTAAATCGTTTTCTTGTTTTAGTTCTTTTGCTTCCATTAAAACTTTACTAAATATCATTAGAAAGAAACCAAAAATAATCATCAGTAAAGATAAATATCTAGAGTCTCCATTAAAGTAAATATAATATTGTGGAGAGGAAATAAAAAATATTGAAAAACTTAAAAGAAAAGCCATAATATTTGCGATTACAATAAATTTACCTGCTTTAAAAAGAAATAAGAAGGTGTTGTTATTAAAGTAATCTGTAAGGTTTTTTAATAGTAGTATTTTTATTAAAAAGGATGCTCCATAAATAAAAATACAAAACGCACTAAATTTAATAATTACTAATATTTTTAGATAAATTGGAGTTCCTTCTGAATTAAAATGACCAAGATGTAACACATCTTTTTCAAATAATAATGCTAAAATAACTAATATATTATCACCTAAAAAGAATAATAATGTTAGTATAAATAGTATTAAAATTATTTTTTTAAATATTTTGATGTTCTTCATAACCTTATATAGTTAAATCATTTTCATACTGGATTTGAATACCACGTTTTATAATTTGAGCAAAAATGAAAATAATACCTGCTAAAAAGATAAAATCACTAGAAAATAAATCAATTGTAAAACGATATTTTTTACCTAAAAATTGAACTTGTGCATTATGTACAATTGCTATAATCCACAAGTAAAAAATACTATAACTTATTTTTTGCATTAATTTTTGAACATTAACATTAAATGGTTTTTCTAAGTTTAAACCACTTAATAATTGGGTAACCATAAAAGCTATGTATGCTTCAGTAGCAAACAAAGCAACTTTATAACTTACAATAAAGGTATATTGTTTAAAACTGTAATTGTAGTATTCGTATAAGTTTAAGCCTTCAAAAAGATTTTTTGAAGCTTCAGGATTATTAATACTCACGAAATAAGAAATTAATATAGCTCCAGTCTTAATGCATAATCCTATAAAAACGATCCAGGCAACTACGTGCATTATTTTTAATATTTGTTTTGAGTCCATTTTATAATTTTTAACTCAGCAAATATATAAAAATTATTGATAAACAATAATAAAATATTATTTATTGATAATAATGTAAGTTTTAAGCAAAAAAAAATCAGCACTAAAAAGTACTGATTTTTTTTAAAATTTATAAGATAAATACCTTAATCTCTAGACATAAAAATCGATAAAACATACCAAAAAAGCAACATTAAAGAAGCAAATAAACCTAAAGCTGCAGGTATGTAATCTTCTGTTCCGAATTTGTTTACTAAGTTAGATGTTTGGTATAAAATTGCTCCTCCTGCCAAAACACACATTCCAACTGAGAACCACAAACCTAAATTAAAACCAAATAAAGAACCTGCAACAATTAACCCTATTGCAATAAAAAAACCAACAGTTAAGCCAGATTTTATAAAAGAAAAATCTTTTTTAGTGATAAAAACGATGGAAGAAATTCCTACAAATAAAGCCAAAGTAACAATAGTTGCTTGTTGTAATAATTCGTAACTTTCTGTGTAAACGATTGCCATATATAATAGTGGCACAAAAATAATTGCTTCAGCAAAAATGTAAACTGCATAGGCTAAATATTGTTTGTTTTTATCCGCGGTTTTTAAAGCTGTACTTTCGGCATAATTGGTTATAAACATAAAACCACCCAACATTACTAACCATTTCCAGCCTTGTGTCATAGAAAGCATAAACTCTACAAGAGTATTGCTTTGTAATAAAATATATTCAAAAAGAACAAACAATAAAATTCCACCAGCAACATGTGTGTATGTTTTCTTGTAAAAATCTACACGAACTTGATCTGTAGCTTGTGTTAAAAGTAATTTATTTTCAAAAGTGTTTTCCATAGTTTTATTATACTTTTTTAATAACGTTTGTTACAATTCCCCAAATAATAAAATCGTTTTCTTCCGTAATTTTTATAATTGGATAATCTGGGTTTTCTGGTTGCAACCAAACTTCGTTATTTTGCACCCTTAATCGTTTTACAGTAAATTCTCCATCTACGTAACAAACCGCAATTTTTTTATCTTCTGGAGCTAAACTTCTATCAATAACTAATAAATCGTTGTTGTTTAGGCCAGCATTAATCATAGACTGTCCTTTTACTTTCGCAAAAAAAGTACTGTTTTTATTTTTAATTAATTCTTCATCTAAAGAAACTTTTTCTTCTTCAAAATCTCCTGAAGGAATAGGAAAACCAGCAGAAATTCCAGTGTCTATTAAAATAGCACCATCTATTGTAGATGGTTTTGGGTTGAAAAAAACAAGATTTTTAGATGTTTCCATTGACTTGTAAAATTATGACTTTTCTTTAAATTTTTTTAGATTTTATTTTAAAATAAGTTTTTTAAAAATAATTCTAAAATATTGTCTTGCAATTATTACAAATGTGTTTTGTTTTTTCAAAAAAAGGAAATAACATATAGAACACATTTTTTCTTTGAATAGGAGCAATTAAAATTCTGTTAGAATTACACTTTATACAAAAAAGCGCTTTTCCATTTTTGTCTTTTTGATAGGTTCTAATTTCATTATAAATTTTCGCAGCTTTTTCAAAATCTTTATTGTGTACTAATAATTTTACACCACCAATTGCATTACTAACCAATGGATCTGTATCTATTGTTGTTTCATCCATTAACATTGTATTAAAACCTTCTGAATCTAACCTAGATTTGGTAACATGTGCTTCTGTAGAATAAATAAAAACGGCTAAAATTGTGTAGTCTGGATTCATAAAAAAATAAAAATTTGTATCAATAATAAAAGTAATTGTTTATTCTTAAAGAGAAACTTTACGATGCGCTTTTTTCAGTTTTTTAATTACAGAAGCTATTTCTTCTTCATTTAAATGTCCAAAACCAAAACGAATGGCACACGTATTTTTATCTTGATATAAAATGGTTTTTGGAATAAATAAATCAATTTTTTCTGCTTCTTCTGTCAATTGAACCAACGAAATTTTTGGTTGAAATTCTAACCAAATTGCCAATCCACCAGAAGGAATTTTCCACGTTGCAATCTCTGTAAAATGTATCTTTAATAAATCGCACAAACAGTCTCGTCTTTGCTTATAAACAACAACGTTTTTTTTCATTAAACGATAAATTTCACCTTCATTAATTAATTCAGATAACATTTGTTTTTGAATTAAATCGCCTTGTTTGTCTAATAATTGCAGGTAATTATTGGCTTCCGAAATTAAATTTTTTGGAGCAATAACAAAACCGGTTTGAAAACTTGGAAATAAAGATTGCCCTAGTTTTCCTAAGTAAATAACCATTCCATTTACATCTGCACTTGCCATTGGCAACATTGCAGAACCTTCGAACTGGAAATCGTAATCGTAATCATCTTCAATAATTGCAAAACCGTATTCTTTTGCCAACAGCAATAACTGCAAACGCCTTTCTACACTTAAGGTTACCATTGTTGGGTAATCTCTATGAGCGCAAACATACACACATCTAATGCTTCCTTTTACAAAGTGTTTTTTTATATAATTAACATCCAAACCATTTTTATCTACAGGAATTGTTTTAATGCTTGCACCTGCTTGTTGGAAAATCATGTTCGAGGCGTAATTACTTAAATTTCCCACCAAAACAATATCTTTTTGTTTTATAATTAATTGAGAAACAATGTATAAACTCATTTCTGTACTCCTTGTGCTTAAAAGATTATTTGAGTTTACATGAAAACCTCTTGTAGCATTTAAATAATTACAAATATGGGTTTGAAATATGGAATCCGAGAATTCATTGGGTCTGTTCCATTTTTTAATCAACGTTTTACGTTTCATAGCTGCACTGTACCATCTTGTAAATTGATGCACAGGATGCAAACGCAAATCTGGTTTCCCATCATTAATTGTAAATTTGGCATTTGTTAGTTGAGAGGTAGAAGCCAAGTGAAAGGAAGTTTGAAAAGGAAATCCTGTTGATTTTGCAGATAAATAAGCCTCGTTTATTTTCTGAGAAGTTGCTTTTATTTTTACAGTGGTTTGTTCTGGTTCCAAAACAAATGTGCCCTTATTGGGAATAATTTCTACCCAACCTTGGGAAGCCAATTCGTCGTAAATAGCAACTGCAGTATTTCTATGAACTTCTAGTAATTTCGATAAATTTCGAGTCCCAGGTAAAATAGTACCTTTCGTTAAATATCTTCTTTGTATTGCATTTATAATTTGTTGCGAAACCTGAATATATACAGGCTGAGGAATCTTTTTATCGAAAGTAATTAATTGTTTCAAAAGCGCAAAAACCGGACTATCTATCATTTTAAAACTGGACTAGTTTAATCGTCCATAAAATTACGACTTTTGCACCGTTTTTAAATCACTATTCATGAAAATTAAAATTACATTATTATTTACTGCAATATTTTTTTCTTTACAATTAACTGCGCAAGAAGAAACTACAAAAAGAGACACTTTAAAAGAAGTAATAATTACTTCTAGTAGAATCGATTTACCATTTAAAAAAAATTCTAGAACGATAGATATTATTACTACTAAAGATATTAAAAACAGTGCAACAACAAATGTAGCAGATTTGTTACAACAAGTCGCAGGTGTAGATATTAGAAGAAGAGGAACAGCAGGAAGTCAGGCAGATTTATATATTAGAGGTGGTGGTTTCGACCAGACTTTACTATTAATTGATGGTATAAAAATGGACGATTCTCAAACAGGACATCATACATTAAACGCAGCTTTACCTCTTGAAGTAATTGAGCGAATTGAAATTATAAAAGGACCTGCAGCAAGAGTTTTTGGGCAAAATGCATTTACTGGAGCTATAAATATTATAACCAAAAAGAAACTAAATTATACTGCTTCAGCAAATATCGAAGCTGGTTCTTTCGGACAATTTAATGGTTCTGTAACAGTTGGTAAAGAGTACGAAAATTCATCTGTAATTGCTCATGTTGGTGCATTAACTTCAGATGGTTACAGAGAAAATTCAGATTATAACAATTACAATTATTTTTTAAAAGCAGTTTTTAATAAGAAATCGCAACCAATTGAAGTAATTGGTACTTTTTTCGATAAAAAATTCGGAGCAGAAAATTTCTATACAACAAATCCATCATTTCATGAATATGAAGAAACTCAAAGTAGTTTATTGGGTGTGCAAACCACTTTTATAGGAGATAAATTAAAAATTACTCCAAGAATTTATTGGAGAAGAGGACAAGATATTTTCTTGTTAAGAAGAGCAGATCCTAATTTTTACAGAAATTTACATATTACAAATAAAGTAGGGGCAGAAACGAATGCTTCTTATAGCTCAGAATTAGGAATTACTGGTTTTGGAATAGATATTTCTCGTGTTTCTATTAGTAGTAACAATTTAGGAAAAAGAGATAGAATTATGGCTAACTTGTTTTTAGAGCATCGTTTTAAGTTTTTGAAAGATAAATTAGATATTACACCAGGAGTTGCTGTTACTTATTTCTCGGATTTTAAATTCCATGCTTTTCCTGGGTTGGATATTGGTTATCAAATCTCAGATGATTTTAGAGCTTATGGAAATATTGGTTCAACATATAGAATACCAACATATACCGACTTATTTTATAATGATGGAACAACAAATGGAAATCCAAATTTAAAACCAGAAGAAGCTTTTGCACAAGAAATTGGTTTAAAATATAATTCTGGTCGTTTTTCTACCTCTGTTGCACTTTTTAATAGAGATGCTACTAATTTAATAGATTTTATACGTCCAGATGCAGATCCAGCAACAAAATATACAGCAACAAATATTGCAAAAGTAAACACAAAAGGTTTTGAGTTAAATGCAGATTATCGTTTTAATATAAAAGACTACAAACAAACTTTAGCAATTGGTTATAATTATTTAAATGATGATATTTTAGATCAAAATAAAGATTTATCTCGTTATTCTTTAAACACTTTAAAACATCAATTTATAACACGTTTTTCTTCGCAATTATTTAAAAATGTAAGACAGAACATTATTTACAAACACGCAGAACGTTCTATTGGAACAAGTTATAATGTTTGGGATGCTTCTGTAATTGTAGATGTTAATAAATTTAGTTTTACAGTAACTGCAAATAATATTTTTAATGCAGATTATATAGAGTCTGGTTTTGTTCCAATGCCACCAAGTAATATTTTATTAGGTTTAAGATATAATTTTTAAATAAAAAAGATTTTTAAAATTTGTAAATGCCTTGATACGTTTGTATCAAGGCATTTTTTTTAATTTTAATTATTTCTGTAACAAAATATCTTTTAAAGCTACTAATAGATAGAAACCCAACAAACTTTTCGAACATTAAATAGTATTAAGTCTAGAATTAATCTATTAATTATAGTTGTTTAAGAAGTAAATTTCTTTAAAAAAGGTTTCTGTTTATAGACCAAATAAATACGGTTTGTTCAGTCTTAAACTCTTATATTTATTCACTTTAAAACTAACTATTATGATGGAATGGTTTCAAGAGTTAACCTCTTTTCAAAAAACGTACTGGGTACTTGCAGGTATTTCTACTTTTATGTTTTTGCTCGTATTAATTTCTACAATTATTGGTGCAGAAACAGATGATATTGGAGATGTAGATGCAGAAATTGATGCAGATACAGGTGCAGGATTTCAATTTTTTACTTTTAAGAATTTAGTTGCCTTTTTTGCAATTTTCGGATGGAGTGGAATTGCGAGTATAGATGCAGGAAATTCAAAAGGAATCACTATAATTATTTCTATTGTTTGTGGTTTAATTATGATGTTTATTATGGCTGCATTATTTTATTATATCAGCAAATTAACCTCAAGTGGCACCTTAAAAATGCAAAATGCTTTAAATTCTATTGGCGAAGTTTATTTAACAGTTGGCGCAAACAGATCTAAAACAGGTAAAATTCAAATTAAAATTCAAGGATCTTTAAGAGAATTAGAAGCTTTAACAGACCATAATGAAGATTTAAAACAAGGTAAAGTTATTAAAGTAGTAGAAGTAACCAACAACGGAATATTAATTATACAACCACAAAACTAAAAACAACTATGCTAAATATTATAACATTACAAACTAGCCTGCCTGCAGGTTTAATAGGAATAGGAATTGCAATTCTCTTTATTTTTATATTAATAATTGCAATGATAAAACGCTACAAAAGATGTCCTTCAGACAGAATTTTAGTAGTGTATGGAAAAGTAGGTGGAGGCGAATCTGCCAAATGTATTCATGGTGGAGCCGCATTTATTTTTCCGGTAATTCAAGATTATCAATTTTTAGATTTAACACCAATTTCTATTGAAGTGAATTTGGTAAACGCACTTTCTAAACAAAATATTCGAGTAAACGTTCCAAGTAGGTTTACAATTGGTATTTCTACAGAGCCAGGAATTATGCAAAATGCTGCAGAACGTTTATTAGGTTTAGCGCAAAGCGATATTCAAGAATTGGCACAAGAAATTATTTTTGGACAATTACGTTTGGTAGTTGCCTCTATGGATATTGAAGAAATTAATAACGATAGAGACAAGTTTTTAACGAACATTTCTCAGTCTGTAGAAACAGAATTAAAGAAAGTTGGTTTAAAATTAATCAACGTAAATATTACGGATATTGTTGATGAATCTGGCTATATAGAAGCTTTAGGAAAAGAAGCAGCAGCACATGCAATTAACGCAGCAAGAAAATCTGTAGCAGAAAAAAATAGAGATGGTTCTATTGGAGAAGCAAATGCAGTACAAGATGAAAGAAGCCAAGTTGCAGCAGCAAATGCCCAAGCTGTAGAAGGAGAAAATACTGCAAAAATTGCAGTTGCAAATTCCGATTCTTTAAGAAGACAAAGAGAAGCAGAAGCAGAACGTACAGCAATTGCATCCGAAAAAGTACAAACTGCAAACGCATTAAAAGAATCCTATGCAGCAGAGCAAGAAGCAGAAGTTGCTAGAGCAGATAGAGAGCGTTCTTCTCAATTAGCAGATATTATTGTACCTGCAGAGATAGATAAAAGAAAAGTAGAAATAGATGCAGAAGCCCAAGCAGAAAATATTAGAAGAATTGCAAAAGGAGAAGCAGATGCAATTTTATTTAAAGCACAAGCAGAAGCACAAGGTTTGTATGAAGTTTTAACAAAACAAGCACAAGGTTTAGATCAAATTGTAAAAGCAGCTGGAAACGATTCGCAAAACGCAGCGTTATTATTAATTGCAGATAAATTACCAGAATTGGTAAAAATACAAGCAGAAGCTATTAAAAATATTAAAATTGATAAAGTTACTGTTTGGGAAAATGGTGGAGGAAAAGAAGGTAAAACATCTACCTCTAACTTTATTTCTGGTATGTATAAAGCTGTTCCGCCTTTACAAGAAATGTTTAATATGGCAGGAATGGAATTGCCAAGTTATCTAAAAGGAAAAGATATTACAGATATAAAGGCAGAGGATATAACAGATATAAAAACGAATTCTTCATCTAAAGAATAAACCTTTTAATTTTTATGAGAATCATCATTCAATATTTTTTTGAATGATGGTTTTTTGTTTTAACAAAGATTTTACTAACAATTTCTTAACTTTGCATCGTCAAAAAAGCTAAGCTATGTCTTTAAACTTATCTCAAATAGATAGAGTAAAAACAATTACGAAAGAAGATTTTATAAAAAACTATTTTAAGCCACAAAAGCCAGTAGTTATAGAACAGTTTATAGAAGATTGGCCTGCATATTCTAAGTGGAACTTAGAGTACATAAAAGAGGTTGCAGGAGATAAAACTGTGCCTTTGTATGATGATAGGCCTGTAGATTTTAAAGATGGTTTTAACGAGCCACATGCAACCATGAAAATGAGCGAATATGTAGATTTGCTAAAAAGTAAGCCTACAAAATTCAGAATTTTTCTTTGGAATGTTTTAAAAGAAGTACCAGTTTTACAAAAAGATTTTACGTTTCCAGATTTTGGTTTACGATTAATGAAAGGTTTACCAATGTTATTTTTTGGAGGAACAGACTCTTACACTTTTATGCATTATGATATTGATTTAGCGAATATTTTTCATTTTCATTTTGAAGGAAAAAAGGAAATTATTTTGTTCGATCAAAAGCAGAACAAGTATTTGTATAAAATTCCACATTCGTTAATAACTAGAGAAGATATCGATTTTTCGAATCCCGATTTTAACAAATGGCCAGCTTTAAAAAAAGCAAAAGGGTATAAAACGAACTTAGAGCATGGGCAAATTTTATATATGCCAGAAGGTTATTGGCATTATATGAAATATATTACCCCAGGTTTTTCTATGAGTTTAAGAGCAATTGCTAGAAAACCTAAAAATTTATCGAAAGCCATTTACAATGTTTTTGTAATGCGAACAATCGATAATATAATGAGAAGAATAAAAGGACAAAAATGGATCGATTGGAAAAACGAACAAGCCATTATTAAAACAAATTCTTATAATAACCTTTAAAATAGGTATTTATAATTCAGTTTTTTAGTATTTTGCAGTGGTCTAACAAATATTACTAATTATATGAAAGCCTGTCCAAGATGTAAATCTGTGTCTAGGCACAGAATGAGAAGAAAAGGAATTGCTAGATTAATTCCGGGAACTAAATCCTATGCTTGCGATAAATGCAATATAGAGTATACTTGGTTTTCTATTATTAATCGATCATTTAAAATTTAAACTAAAAAGCCTCACAAATCTTGTTGTGAGGCTTTTTAATATTTTAAATAGATGTTTTATTTAATTTCCCAAACTTTGTATCCATCTATAAACATCGTTTCCATTTGCAAAAAGTAGTAATGCAATTAATAAGATAAAACCAACTACTTGTGCATATTCTAAGAATTTATCTCCAGGTTTTCTTCCAGTAATCATTTCCCAAAGTGTAAAAACTACATGACCACCATCCAAAGCAGGTATTGGTAATAAGTTCATAAACCCTAACATGATCGATAAAAATGCGGTAATTTCCCAGAAAGATTGTGCGCTCCATTCAGAAGGAAAAATACTACCTATAGAAATAAAACCACCTAAGCCTTTATATGCTCCAGTACTTGGATTAAAAATCTTTTTCAATTGCTTCATATAATCTGTAAGCGTTTTCCAAGATTTTTTTAAACCAGCAGGAATTGCTTCTGTAAATGAATACTCTATATCTGCTAAATCATAATAGCCCAATTTTTCTAAATCATTAAAAGGTATGGTAGAAAAAACAACACCTAAATTACCACTGTTAGAAACTTTTAAAACCACTTCTTTAGTTTCGTTACCTCTTTTTACGGTTGCAGTAATATCTTGATTTTTGTATTTAGATAAAACTGCTTTTGCTTCATCGTAATAATTTATAGGTGTTCCATTAATGGCTACAATAATATCTCTCTTTTTTAAATCACTTGAAGCATTTAAAGAATCTTTTTGTATTCCACCAATTGTAAATGGGTATCTAGGATATAAAAAAGCTCCAGCATCTTTTCCTCTATCCATTAACTGAGAAATAAAATCTTCTGGAATTTCTTGTTCTAAAACTTGTCCATTTCTTTCTATTTCGTATTTATTTCCGTTGATAAATTCTAAAGATAACCCATTAAATTTCTTTACTTTTTGTCCATCAACTGTTAAAATTTTATCACCAGTTTGTAAACCTAAATTTTCTGCTAATTTATTTTCTACCCAAACACCATCTTTTACATTTTCATTTGGTAGATATTTTTCTCCATAAGCCCACATAAGCATTATGTAAATAAAAATTCCTAAAACAAAGTTTACAAAAACACCACCTAACATAATAATAAGACGTTGCCAAGCTGGTTTCGAACGGAATTCCCAAGGTTGTGGAGGCAAAGCCATTTGCTCTGTATCCATACTTTCGTCTATCATTCCAGAGATTTTAACATAACCTCCTAAAGGAATCCAACCAATTCCGTAAACAGTTTCACCAATTTTTTTCTTGAAAATCGAGAATTTATAATCGAAGAATAAATAGAATTTTTCTACTCTCGTTTTAAACAATTTTGCAGGGATAAAGTGCCCTAATTCGTGCAAAACAATCAACAAAGATAAACTTAAAATAAATTGAGATGCTTTTATTAATATTTCCATTCAGCGTTAAATCATAGTTAAAAAACGTGCAAATGTACGTTTTTAAAGAGAGTTGTAAAAGAACTATCGAAGCTACATTTTTTATTTTAACAAACATTTTAGATTGATCGCTACTAAAACCCCTTTCTAAACGATTTTTTAAGTCGTAAATTTGCAGAAATAACTTCATTTTATGGATTTTAAGTTTTTTAAAAAATCGTTACCTACACTTATTTTTTTAGTGGTTTTCTCTGCTATTGCAATTCCTGTTTTTTATCATTTATTAAAAGTCGATAAAAAACTAAAAGTATTTAATCCTGTAGATGTAAATCCGCAATTGGTAGACGAATCGATGTTGCATATTCAAAAAAACCATAAAATAGCCGATTTTAAGTTGATAAATCAGAATGGAGAAACCATTACAAATAAAAATTATAAAGATAAAATTTACGTTGCAGATTTCTTTTTTACACGTTGTAAAACCATTTGTATTGCTATGGCTTATAATATGAATGAATTACAAGAATATTATAAAAATGATAATGATATTATGTTTCTCTCTCATTCTGTAACTCCTGTAATGGATAGTGTTTCAGTTTTAAAAAAATATGCAGAAAACAAAGGTGTAATAGATGGAAAATGGAATGTAACCACAGGCTCTAAAAAGCATATTTACGAATTGGCGAGGAAGAGTTATTTCGCTGTTTTAGACGAAGGAGATGGAGGAGAAGACGATTTTATTCATACAGAACAATTTGTTTTGGTAGATAAAGAAAGAAGAATTCGTGGTTATTATGATGGAACAGAAAAAGAAGACATGGAAAAGCTGAAGAAAGATATTGTTTTGTTGAAGGAAGAATATGCATCTAAATAACTTGTTTAGAATCATTCTAAATGGTTATCTTTGCTTTCCAAATAAAAAATTGTGAGCACAATTGCATCTTTACATATTGGCGAATTAGGCTATATTTCAGAAGAATCTTTAGATTTTATACCTCTAAAATTATTAGAAATGGGTTGTTTGCCTGGAGCAGAAGTTCAATTAATACAAATTGCGCCTTTAAAAGATCCTCTATACATCTGTGTAAATGGAAGTCATTTGGCAATTAGAAAAGAAACAGCTTCACAAATTAAAATTTTAAAAGCGAATTTATAATGTCTAAAAACGATATAAAAGTTGCTTTAATTGGAAACCCAAATACGGGTAAAACTTCGCTATTTAATCAGCTTACAGGTTTAAATCAGAAAGTTGGTAATTACCCAGGAGTTACTGTAGATAAAAAACAAGGAATTAGTAAATTATCTGCAACACAGAATGCAATTATTACAGATTTACCAGGAACTTATAGTATAAACCCAACATCACTTGACGAAAGTATTGTTTTAAAAACATTACTTAAAAAAGATATTAAAGAATCTCCAGATGTAATTTTAGTAGTTGCAGATGTAGAGAATTTAAAGAGAAATTTATTATTATTTTCTCAAATTAAAGATTTAGAAATCCCTACAGTTTTGGCTATTAACATGGTCGATCAAATGAATAAAAAAGGAATTTCTATAGATTTGTCTTTACTCCAAAAAGAATTAAATACAGAAGTTGTTTTAATTAGTGCTAGAAAAAACCAAGGAATAAACGATGTAAAAGAAGCGATTATTCGTTGTCATGTTGCAGCAAAAGCTTCTCCTTTATGTGGTATAAATTCTAAAATAGATCCAGATTATTTTCAAAAATTAAAAGAAATTAGTCCTAATTATTCTTTGTATGAATTGTGGTTAATGGTTACTCAAAACAACTATCCAGATTCCATTACAAAAGAAGAAAAAGAAAAATTATTAGCGTTTAAACAAGATGTTTCTAAGTTGAAAAAATATCAACATAAAGAAACCATTTATCGTTATCAAGAAATTAATAAAATATTAAAGAAAACTTACATTGTAGATAAAACGAAAGCGACAGATGTTCGTAGTAAATTAGATAAAATATTTACACATAAAATTTTTGGTTATTTTTTCTTTTTTATGATTTTATTGGTCATTTTTCAATCTATTTTCGATTGGGCAACTTTACCAATGGATTTAATAGATACCACTTTTGCGGAATTATCTGACTTTGCAAGAGATCGTTTTCAACCAGGACTTTTAACAGATTTATTGGTAGAAGGAATCATTCCAGGAATTGGAGGTGTGTTAATTTTTATTCCGCAAATTGCCATATTATTTTTATTTATTGCGATTTTAGAAGAAACTGGTTATATGAGTCGTGTTGTTTTTCTGATGGATAAAATTATGCGACGTTTTGGAATGAATGGAAAAAGTATAATTCCATTAATTTCTGGAACAGCATGTGCGATTCCTGCAATTATGGCAACTAGAACAATTTCTAGTTGGAAAGAGCGATTAATAACCATTTTAGTAACTCCATTTACAACCTGTTCTGCAAGATTACCAGTGTATGCGATATTAATTGCATTAATAATTCCTGATATAAAAATCTTAGGGTTTTTAAATCTACAAGGTTTGGTGTTGTTATTGTTATATGCTTTAGGGTTTGGAATGGCTATTTTAGGAGCGTATATCTTGCATAAAACTTTAAAGATTCAGTCAAAATCTTTTTTCGTTGTAGAGATGCCAAATTATAAGATACCTTCTATTAAAAATGTATTTTTTGATGTTTTAGAAAAAACGAAAGCATTTGTTTTTGGAGCAGGAAAAATCATTTTGGCTTTGTCTATTGTATTGTGGTTTTTGGCTTCAAATGGCCCAAAATCATATACAAATGCAACAAAAAATGTGTTAGAGAATGTAGAGAACCAGAACTTATCTCAAGATGAATTAAATCAAAGAATAGCATCCGTAAAATTAGAAAATTCTTACATAGGAATTATGGGGAAAAGTATAGAACCTGCAATAAGACCTTTAGGATATGATTGGAAAATAGGCATCGCTTTAATAACTTCTTTTGCGGCAAGAGAAGTTTTTGTTGGAACTTTGGCAACCATTTACAGTGTAGAAGCAGATGATGAAAACACAGCAACAATTAAAGAAAAAATGCGTTCTGAAATAAACCCAGCAACAGGAGAAAAACGATTTAATTTTGCTGTAGGAATGTCGTTGTTAATTTTTTACGCTTTTGCAATGCAATGTATGGCAACATTGGCAATTGTAAAACGTGAAACAAAAACGTGGAAATGGCCTTTAATTCAGTTTTTTGGAATGGGTTTATTGGCATATGTATCCTCTTTAATTGTTTATCAAATATTAAGTTAATGCAAGAAGTCATCGCTTATTCTTTATTAATTATTGCCTTGTTTTTCTTGGTAAAGAAATATGCATTTCCAAAAAAGAAAAAAGGAAATTGCAATACAGATTGTGGTTGTCACTAGAATCTTAACAGAAATATAAGATATAATTATTGTAATGATTCTTATTTTTGGCAGACTAGATAAAAAATAAATTTAAAAAATATAGTAATTATGAAAAAATCTATAATATCGTTAGTAGTTTTAGCAGTCGTTTTAATATTCTCCAATGAAGCAATTGCTCAGAAATTTCCAAAAATGGATGTAAGTCCAATGGACGCTGCATCTTATCCAAATAATTGGAAAGAAGCAAATAAATTAGTGAAAGTTATCTATAGCCGCCCACAATTAAAAGGAAGAGATTTAAGTAAATTAGCACCAAAAGATAAAGTATGGAGAACAGGAGCAAACGAAGCTGCAGAAATTACTTTTTACAAAGAATTAGATTTTGGTGGTAAACAAGTTAGGCCAGGAACGTACACACTTTTTACAATTCCTCAAGATGGAAATTGGGTAGTAATTCTAAGCAAGCAAAAAAATGTTTGGGGTTCTTATTTTTATGATGAAAAACAAGATGTTTTAAGAGTTTCTGGAAAAATTTCTAAATCTAGTGATAGTTTAGAAGCTTTTTCAATTGTTTTTGATGGAGAAGAAGATAATATAAAAATGCATATGGGTTGGGGAAACACTGTTGTTTCAGTCCCTTTAGAGTTAAAAATAGAAGAAGAATAAACGTATTTATTTATAATAAAAAACCGCAATTTAATTGCGGTTTTTTTATGCCTAAAATTTAGTGGTTTACAAATTACTTCTTTTGTAGAATAAACGTAAATTTGCGCCATAATTAAGAGAAGAGAAATGCAATACAATCATCAAGAAATAGAAAAGAATTGGCAAAAATTTTGGGCAGAAAACCAAACTTTTAAAGCCAGTAATGAAAGTGAAAAACCTAAATATTATGTACTAGACATGTTTCCTTACCCAAGTGGAGCAGGTTTGCATGTTGGGCATCCTTTAGGATATATTGCAAGTGACATTTATGCACGTTACAAACGTCACCAAGGTTTTAATGTTTTGCATCCTCAAGGTTATGATTCTTTTGGTTTACCAGCAGAACAATATGCAATACAAACTGGGCAACATCCAGCAAAAACTACGGAAGCAAACATTGCAACTTATAGAAAACAATTAGATAAAATTGGTTTTTCTTTTGATTGGAGTAGAGAAGTTAGAACGTCAAATCCTGAATATTATAAATGGACACAGTGGATTTTTATTCAATTGTTTAATTCTTGGTATAATAAAGATTCAGACAAAGCAGAAGACATTTCAACTTTAGAAAAACTCTTCAAAAAAGAAGGAAATTCTAAAGTAAATGCAGTTTGTGATGAAGATATAAAACCTTTTTCTGCGGAAGAATGGAAAGCATTCTCAAAAACAGAACAAGAAGAAATTTTATTACAATACAGATTAACATTTTTGTCAGATACAGAAGTAAACTGGTGTCCTGCTTTAGGAACAGTTTTAGCAAACGACGAAATTGTAAACGGAGTTTCAGAACGTGGAAGTCATCCTGTTATTCGTAAAAAAATGACACAATGGTCTATGCGAATTTCTGCATATGCACAACGTTTGTTAGACGGATTAGAAACCATAGATTGGCCACAACCTTTAAAAGATTCTCAAACCAATTGGATTGGACGTTCTCAAGGAGCAATGGTTACTTTTAAGGTTGATAATGGAAGTGAAAAACAATCGAATGAAGTAAAATTATCTTACAAAGAATTAGAAGCTTTAAAAGAAATAAGACAAAATTCAACAAAAGCAGAAACGACGCTTTGGAACGAATTAAAGAATAAAAAAGGAGCTTCAAAATTTAGAAGAAAATATACAATAGGCACATTTTTAGTAGATTATGTATGTGTTTCTAAAAATTTAATTGTTGAATTTTCTGGAAAAGAAGATGAAGAAGCAAGAACAACTTATTTTAATAATGAAGGCTTTAATGTAATTCGTTTTACAAATGATGAGGTTCTTAAAAATGTAGAAAAAGTTGTTTCAGAAATTAATTTTGCAATTCAGTTTCCAAAAGTAACAGTTAAAGAAACTGCAAAAAAAGAAGTTGTAAAAGAGGAAAATCAATATAAAATTGATGTTTTTACAACAAGACCAGATACAATTTACGGAGTAAGTTTTATGACTTTAGCTCCAGAACACGAATTGGTGTCACGAATCGTTACAGATAAGCAAAAAGACGAAGTTAATGCGTATATAGAAGCAACAGCAAAACGTTCTGAACGTGATAGAATGGCAGATGTAAAAACCATTTCTGGAGCATTTACAGGAGCGTATGCAATTCATCCTTTTTCTGGTGAAAAAATACAAATTTGGATTGGAGATTACGTTTTAGCAGGTTATGGAACAGGAGCAGTTATGGCAGTTCCTTGTGGGGATCAACGTGATTATGATTTCGCAAAACATTTTGATATTCCGATTCCTAATATTTTTGAAGGTGTAGATATTTCTGAAGAAGCGCACACAGATAAAGACGGAACTAAAATTGCAAATTCAGATTTTTTATCAGGATTAAAATACAAGAAAGCATTAAAATTAGCCATTTTCGAAATGGAAAAACGTGGTTTTGGTTATGGAAAAATAAACTATAGATTGCGTGATGCTGTTTTTAGCAGACAACGTTATTGGGGAGAACCTTTTCCAGTATATTACAAAGACGGAATGCCACAAATGATTGACGCAAAACACTTGCCAATCGTTTTACCAGAAGTAGAAAAATACTTGCCAACTGAAGATGGAAAACCACCTTTAGGAAACGCAACAGAATGGGCTTGGGATTCTCGTGGGAATAAAGTTGTTTCGAACGAAAAGTTGAAAAACAAAACTGTTTTTCCTTTAGAATTAAACACAATGCCTGGTTGGGCAGGAAGTTCTTGGTATTTTAATAGATATATGGATTCGCAAAATTCCACAGCATTTGCAAGTAAAGAATCTTTAGATTATTGGAAAGAAGTAGATTTATATATTGGAGGTTCAGAACACGCAACAGGGCATTTATTATACGCTCGTTTTTGGCAGAAATTCTTGTTCGATAAAGGAATTGTTCCTGTAGATGAATTTGCGAAGAAACTAATAAACCAAGGTATGATTTTAGGAACTTCTGCTTTTGTATATAAAGCAACTCCTTTTATTCAAAATGGTTGTGGTTGTTCTGATGAAAAATCTAATGATGATATTATCGCAGAAATACCAACCGTATTTGTTTCTAAAAATTTATTTTCTAATGATGATGAATTTGAAACTGTTGTAAAAAACTACTTATTAGATAATAAATTATTGAATCCTAATTTTGCAGATTTAGTAATGATTACCAAAACACCTATACATTCAGATGTTTCTTTGGTAAATTCTTCAGATGAATTAGATGTAGATGGTTTTAAAAATCATCCTTTAAATGCAGATTATAAAAATGCTGAATTCATTTTAGAAGAAGGTGTTTACAAAGTTGGTAGAGAAGTAGAGAAAATGTCTAAATCTAAATACAATGTCGTAAATCCTGATGATATTGTAAGAGAATATGGAGCAGATGCTTTGCGTTTGTTCGAAATGTTTTTAGGGCCATTAGAACAAGCAAAGCCTTGGAAAACATCAGGTATTTCTGGTGTTTATTCTTTCTTAAAGAAATTATGGAAATTATATGTTTCTGAAGATGGCGTAATTGTATCCGAAGAAAAAGCAACTAAAGACGAACTAAAAGTTTTACATAAAACAATTAAAAAAGTACAAGAAGATATCGAGAATTTCTCTTTTAATACCTCTGTTTCTACGTTTATGATTGCTGTAAACGATTTAACAGGCTTAAAATGTAATAAGAAAGAAATATTAGAACCGTTATTGGTTTTATTATCACCTTACGCACCACATATTTCAGAAGAATTATGGAGTAAATTAGGAAATAAAGAGTCTATTTCAACAGCTCCTTTTCCAATTTTTGATGCAAAACATTTGGTAGAAAGTTCTAAAAATTACCCAATTTCTTTCAACGGAAAAATGCGTTTTACTCTAGAGCTTCCTTTAGATTTATCAAAAGAAGAAATAGAAAAAACAGTTTTAGAAAATGAAAAAACAATTGCGCAATTAGAAGGTAGAACTCCTAAAAAAATAATTATTGTTCCTGGGAAAATTGTAAACATAGTTGGTTAAAAGACATTTATGGTCATAAGTGTTAACTTGTTGTGAAAACAATATTAAAAGTCATTACAGCATTTGTAATGACTTTTTTATTTAAGTACCTTGTCACTCTTAAAATAATACCAATATGAAAATGAGATATATTATATTTTTAATAATTTTCGGAACGTTTTTTGTTGCATGTAAAAAAGATAAAGAAGCTTCTTTAAAAGAATATATAACTCAAAGTTGGCAAACTACTTATTTAAAATTGGAAATGCCAACCTATCAAAAAACAGATTCTTTAGAGATTTATGAAGATAAATTTGAAAACAATCCTGATTTATTAGCACAATCTAAATACAATTCAGATGGAACATTTTCGGCTTGGTTTATCAATAAAAAAGGAGAAAAATCTTCGAATTCAGATGGAAAATGGCGAGTAGAAAACGACTCTCTTTTTGTAGAATTTTTTTATAATGAAAGAGATATGAAGGTGAGTTACCATGTTACAAAAACCGAAGAAGGTTTTACAGCAAAAAGCAAATACGATTGGGATAAAGATGGCGATTTCGACGATCTTTTAACTATGAAAACAAAACAAATAAAAGAATAGGACTTTGAAAATATTTAAGAATGTTTCCTTAAGGATTCGTATTTTTTTATCAATGATTTTATTGGTGTTATTAGCATCGATTTTAATATTAGTGGTAACTCTTTATCAATATGATGAGCAAACGAAAGATTACAACATACAACGTTTCGAAAGAAAAGAAGCGATTGCAAAACAAATTATAGAATTAGAACTTACCAATAAAACCACATATGCAGTAAATACAGAAAATTTAGATAAAATTTTTAAAGAACGTATTTACGAAATTTCTTCAATTAATAAACTAAACATTGCCATTTACGACTTAAATGGAAATTTGTTAAAATCTTCTATTGCAAGTGCTTTCGAAAAGATAGATGTTATGCCACTTTCCGAGGAAATTATTATTGAATTGGCACAAAATTCTAATCATAAAATTTTAAAAAATTTAGAAGTAGAAGATAGTAGTTATCAAACTTCTTATTCCTATATAAGCGACTCTAAATACAAAAGAATAGGTATTTTAGAGTTACAGTTTACACAAGACAATTCCGAAATAGAATACGAGCTTAGAGAGTTTATGTACAGGTTAGGGTTGGTATATATTTTAATGTTTTTAATAGCGATTGCCATTGCATTTTTCTTATCTAGTTATATTACACGCTCTATAAAAACCATTTCAGATAAGATGCAACAAACGCGTTTGAACGAGAGAAATGAAAAGATTATTTTAAATAAAGCAAGTTCGGAAATTGAAGTTTTGGTAGATGCTTACAACAATATGATCGATCAATTAGAGGAAAGTGCTGCGAAATTGGCGAAAAGCGAACGTGAACAAGCTTGGAGAGAAATGGCAAAACAGGTAGCACATGAAATTAAAAATCCTTTGACTCCAATGCGTTTGACTGTGCAGAGTTTCGAACGAAAGTTCAATGCTGAAGATCCAAAAATTAAGGAGAAATTGAAAGAATATTCACAAACATTAATTCAGCAAATAGATGTTATGAGTTCTATTGCTTCTGCATTTTCCGATTTTGCAAAAATGCCATCTCAAAAAAAGGAAGAAATAGAAGTAATTGATGTTGTAAAATTAGCTTTAGATATTTTTAATGAAAAAGCAATTAAATACAGTCCCAAAGAAGAAGAATTACACGCATTTTTAGACAAAACACAATTAATTAGAATTGTAACAAACTTGGTAAAGAATGCTTTACAAGCTACAGAACAAGAGGAAAACCCATTAGTAGAAGTAGAAGTTTTATCGAACAATGGTAATGTAAAAATTGTAGTGTCAGACAATGGAAAAGGAATTTCTGAAGATGTAAAAGAATTAATATTCGAACCTAAATTTACAACAAAGTCAAGTGGAATGGGATTAGGTTTAGGAATTATTAAAAATATTATAGAAGCCTATGGAGGTACTATTTCATTTACTTCCAAAGAAGGAGTTGGAACTACTTTTACAGTTATTTTACCTAAGAAATAAAATAGTTTTTGTTCCCAGTCATAGTTATATAAAAAATAAAAACAAATAAAATGAACTTCGAAAATTTATTAGTTTCAAAAAATAATGGTATTGCACAAATAACCATAAACCGTCCAAAGAAATTAAATGCTTTAAACAAAGTAACTATAAAAGAATTACATGAAGCTTTCGATGTTTTAGAAAGCGATTTAAGCGTAAAAATAATTATTGTTACTGGAAGTGGAGATAAGGCATTTGTTGCAGGTGCAGATATATCTGAATTCGCACATTTTTCTATAGAGGAAGGCGCAAGTTTAGCTAGAGCAGGGCAAGAAATGCTATTCGATTTTATCGAAAATTTAGCAACTCCTGTTATTGCAGCTATAAATGGTTTTGCTTTAGGTGGAGGTTTAGAATTGGCAATGGCTTGTCATTTTAGAATTGCATCCGACAATGCAAAAATGGGATTACCAGAAGTTTCTTTAGGTGTAATTCCTGGTTATGGAGGTACACAACGTTTACCACAGTTAGTTGGTAAAGGAAAAGCAATGGAATTAATTATGACAGCTGGAATGGTTCCTGCAGAAGAAGCAAAAGAATGTGGTTTGGTAAATCATGTAGTTTCTCAAGAAGAATTAATACCCTTAGCAGAAAAAATTGCCAGTAAAATTATGCGAAATTCTTCTGTAGCTATTGCTGCAGCTATTAAAGCTATAAATGCTAATTTCCAAGATGGTGTAAATGGATTTGATGTGGAAATTTCAGCATTTGGAGAGTGTTTTGGAACCGAAGATTTCGAGGAAGGAACCACTGCTTTTTTAGAAAAAAGAAAACCAAATTTCTCTGGAAACTAATAATTAAAGTCATTCACTCCCAATAATAATAAAACATAAAAAAAGCGAGCCAATAAAGGCTCGCTTTTTTTATCAAATTCATAGCAATATTTCATTTGATATTTTAAAGATTAAAGTCTTGTGAGTAAGATCTATTGTTTGTGTTTACAATTACTTTATAGTTTCCTTTTAGCTCTTTAGAAACTTTATAAACTCTGTTTAAAATCTTTTCTGTTCCTTTAATTGTTTCAGAATAAATTACATCATCTTTATAAAAAACAGTAACTTGAACTGGTTTTTGATTGAAAGAAATTTTAGAAATTAAAACCAATTCGTTTTCGGTTCTAATAACTGGCTTAAACTCTGTTATATCATTTTCAGAAAAAATAACAAGACCATTTTTTACTTCGAAAGATTTTATAATAATCTCGTAATCTTTGTTTAACTCTGCTACATAACTTCCAGACTCTAAAGCAGAAAAATCAAATATTTTAGAGAAAGTTCCTGAATTTTCTATCTCAGAGCTATATAATACAGGACCATTTTTCTGAGTTATTGTTAAAGTATTTCCTTTTTTAACAGCGTTAAATTCAACTTTTACTCTTTTTCCATCTATTGCAGTAGGAGTTGTATTGTTTGCGTTTGCGTAACCTAATAATGTTCCGAACATTAATGCTACTACTAAGTAATTTTTAATTGTCGTTTTCATTTTCTTTTTTTATTAGTTATTATTAATACTGCAAATCTATGGCAGATTTAAGTTCCTGAAAACATCAAAATTGACAAATAACTATGCTAAATTATCACATTATACTGTGTTAAATTAATGTTAAGTTAATATAGAACACAATAAAGGTAATTTTATACATTTATTTCCGTTTTAGTGTTGTAATTTTGTTTTTTGAAAAAAGTAAATTATGAAAACAAAACCAACATTAGAGAAAATTGTACCAAGTTTCGGTAGTTCTTTATTGGTTAAAAAACACGTACAGTTTTTAAAAACAAAAAAGGCTTTCTGGCATTTTCATCCAGAAATAGAATTGGTATACGTTAATAAAGGAAAAGGAAAAAGACATATTGGAAACCATATTAGCTATTTTAATAATAGTCAGTTAGTTTTAATTGGTTCTAATTTGCCACATTTAGGGTATATGGATCGTTTAACAACCAATGGTTCCGAAACCTTAATACAGTTTAAGCCAGAATTTTTAGGAGAAAATTTTTTTAAAATTCCAGAAATGGCTGCAATCGATCAACTTTTTGAACGCGCAAAAAAAGGAATTCGTTTTAATATTGAAATTAAAAAAAGAATTGGTGCTAAGATTGAAGAGCTAGTAGATTTAGAAGGGGCAGATAGAATTATTTCTATTCTAGAAATTTTAAAAGAGTTGGCAAGAACAGACGATTATACCATTTTAAATGCAGATGGTTTTGCTTTTGAAACACAGCCACAAGACAACGAAAAGATAGATTTGGTGTTTAAACATATAAATGAAAATTTTAATAGACATATTGCACTAGATGAAATTTCGGATGTTGTAAGTATGACAGTTCCTGCTTTTTGTAGATTCTTTAAAAAAACAACTTCTAAAACATTTACAAAATTAGTAAATGAATATAGAGTTGTGCATGCAACAAAATTATTATCGGAAAGTAATATGAGTATTGGAGATATTTGTTTTGAATGTGGTTTTAATAATTTTTCTCACTTTAATAAATTATTTAAAGAATTTACTGGAAAATCTGCATCTAAATATAGAAGTGAAATGTTGAATTTCGTTCAATAATAATAAAAGATAAAAATGGAAGACAAAATAGAAGAAACATTAAATTATTACACATTTAAAAGTAACGAGGTTTTAAACTCCATAAATTCAAACTCAAATTTAACGGTTGATGAAATTATAGAGAAAGCAGCCAAACTTTCTGAACTTGAATACAAAATTACTGCTTTAGAAGTTGTAAAAGAAAATTAAATCAATTTTAGAGGTTTTAAGAAGCTTTTTAGTGTAGATATTTACAATTCGTTGGATAAATAATAAAACACGTTTAGAATTAATTTTTAAAGGTAATTTTTTATAGTTTAAATTTATGATATTTTTTTAAGCATCAATATTATTTATTTCACTCCATTCCATTCATTATAAAACTGCTCTAAATATTTTTCCATAAATTCATGTCTTTGCATTGCAATTTTTTTTCCAGAATCCGTGTTCATTTTATCTTTTAATAACAACAATTTTTCATAAAAATGATTAATTGTTGGTGCAGAAGACTTTTTATATTCTTCTTTTGTCATATTTAAGTTTGGTAAAATTTCTGGATTGTACAGAGCTCTATTTTTAAAACCACCATAATTAAAACAACGTGCAATACCAATAGCACCAATTGCGTCTAATCTATCTGCATCTTGTACTACTTCTAGTTCTTTGGACGTAAATTTTTCACCATTTTTATCAAATGAATTTTTATAAGAAATATGGTTGATTATGTTTACAACATGTAAAATTGTTTCTTTGTTAACTTTCTGTTTTTCAAGAAATTCAGTAGCTAATTTAGGTCCAATAGTCTCATCTCCATTGTAAAACTTAGGGTCTGCAATGTCATGTAATAATGCAGCTAAAGAAACTACAAAAACGTTTACATCTTCTTCTCTAGAAATTAAAATTGCGTTTTTAAAAACACGTTCTATATGAAACCAATCATGCCCACCTTCAGCATCTTTTAACTCTTCTTTTACAAATAAAATAGTGTTTTCAATTACTTTTTCTTCGTTCATTTTATTTTCTTAAAGCAAGTTCTTTTTTAATTTTTTTAATTTCAAAAAACATTATTACACTCATAGGAGCAAAGAATAATGGTAAAAAGGTTTGAAAAGAAACGCCTTCATCAATAGAAGAAAAAATTGCCAAAACAACCATTAATAAAACCACAATTGTTTGTACAACAAATAAGATTTTTTGTGTTTTTAATTTCTTTTGTAATTCTTTTACGGTGTAAGTAGAAAGCAAAGATGCCATAGTTTTAAATTTTTATAAAAATAAAAAAATCCACTCTAAAAGAATGGATTTTTAAAATTCTTTCCTTCAAAAAAAAGGATTTATTGTAAGTCTAACAAAACTCTTCGTAAGCTTGTGCTAAATTCTGTGCAATCATTTGTGCAGAACGACCTTCAATATGGTGTCTTTCTAACATGTGTACTAAATTTCCGTCTTTAAACAACGCCATTGCTGGAGAAGATGGAGGAAAAGGAATCATAAATTCACGTGCTTTTTGTGTAGATTCTTTCTCTACACCTGCAAAAACAGTTGTTAAATTATCAGGAGTTTTTTCTGCACCTAAAGAAGCAATTGCTCCTGGTCTTGCAGTTCCTGCAGCACAACCACAAACCGAGTTTACAACCACTAAAGTTGTTCCTTCTTTTGCCATTGCTTTTTCTACGTCTTCACCTGTATATAATGCTTCAAAACCTGCGTTAATTAACTCGTCACGCATTGGTTTTACTAATTCTTCTGGATACATAATTTTTAATTTAATTCTTTACAAAGATACTTAATATTTTCTTTTTTTGGGCGTGCCCATTTTTAAAAATACTATTCCGTTATCACTACATTCTATTTTAAAAAATCGTCAGGCTTTTCGCACTCGCTTTTTTTCTAAAAAAGAAAAAAGAGCTCAAACAAATGCTTCAATCCTTCACGCAGAATGTTAACCTTTTGTGTTAGAAGTATTAAGAATTTAAAAGTTCAATAAACATAACGTTTCTAAACAAATTATAAAAGGAACTTTGTAACTTTGCTACCTTGTAATTATATAGAAAGAGAATAGAATATGGCAAATTTCACAAAATGGTTGGGTGCAGGATTAGGATTTACTTTAGGTGGCCCAATAGGTGCTGCAATAGGTTTTGCAATAGGTAGTTTTGTAGATGGTTTTTCCGAAAAAGATTTGCTTTTAGAGCAAGGAGAATATCAAAGTAAAACCCAAAATAACAGACATGTAAACACGCAATCTGGAGATTTTGAAATGAGTTTGCTTGTTTTGGCATCTATAGTTATAAAATCAGATGGTAAAATAGACAAACGTGAATTAGAATTTGTACGTGCTCAATTTTTAAGTATGTATGGTAAAGAAAGAGCCAACAATGCTTTTAAATTATTTAAAGGAATTGTAAAAAAAGAAATTTCTGCTAGACAAGTGTGTATTCAGATTAGAGAACACATGTCTCATGCATCTCGTTTACAATTACTTCACTTTTTATTCGGAATTGCAAAAGCAGACGAATTTGTAACCGAAAAAGAAGTTGAAGAAATTAGAAAAATAGCAGGCTATTTGTATATCAACCAAAGAGATTTTACGTCCATAAAGGCAATGTTTTATGATGAGTCTGACAATGCTTATAAAATCTTGGAAATCACAAAATCTGCTACAGATGATCAGTTAAAATCTGCTTACAGAAAAATGGTAAAAAAATACCATCCAGACAAATTACAAGATTTAGGAAAAGAGCATTTACAAGGAGCTAAAGAAAAGTTTCAAAGCATACAAACAGCTTACGAGAAAATAAAAAAAGAAAGAGGTTTGTAAGTTATGGCTTAAAAAACCTACTTTAATTGTGCTTATTTTTTTTTACTTATTTTTGATAGAATTTTCCCCCGAAAAAATTGCGTTATATGAATAAATTGAATCGTAAATTATTTACTTTTCTTAAAATATTTTTGTTTTTAAGTGTCACTTTATTTAGTATGCAATCTTATGCACAATTAGATAGTGAGCATTACCTGCCACCTTTAAAACAAGTAGCTAATAATCAAGGAATTGTTCAGCAAGCTGTTTATTTTTCAACCCCAGAAACTTCTCCATTTTCTATAGAAATTTATAGAGGTACAAGCACAACTCCTTTGTTAACAATAACGGGTTTATCTAAAGGAAATGGTAAAATATTTGATAATTCTAACGGATTAGGAAATGGTGATAACAATATTACTTTGGTTACCAATGCAAATACAGGAGAGGTTTTAAGTAATTCTGGTTTAAGAATAATTTCACCAAGTGGTAAGAAGTTTTATGTAAATTATAGAGGAAGATCTTCTGCACAAGCTGGTTCTTTAACATCTAAAGGTGCAAAAGCAAAAGGTATAGATTTTAGGTGGGGAGGTATTCCTAATAGGGCAAATAACAACAACTTAACAACATCTTTAGGAATGATAGCTACAGAAGATGGAACCGTTGTTACAGTTTCTGGTTACGACCCAAATTGTAAATTTAGAAAAGGAAATGCAAGAGGTGGTATTACTGCAGATACACAAACTATTACTTTAAATAAAGGACAATCTTTTGTCTTAGAAGCAGCAAAAAATGAAACAACTGCAAATATAGATGGCTGGTTGGGATCAAAAATACATGCGACTAAACCTATTGTAATTAGTAATGGAGGTTTAAATGTGGGGATAAGGAGTACAAGTGGGAATAGAGATGTAGGTATAGATCAGCCAGTGGGTGTTGCTTCTTTAGGAAGAGAATATGTTTTTGTAAGAGGTTTAGGATCTAATGAAACAGAGTTTCCAATAATTGTAGCGACACAAAATAATACAGAAGTATATGCTGGTGGAATTTTAATAGGCACAATAAACGATGGAGATTATATAGAAGTTCCTGGAAGTTATTATTCTTCTAATTCTGCAGGAGCAAGCATGTTTGTAACTACATCAAGAGAAGTTTATGCGTATCAATGTTTACAAGGTGCAACAAATAAAATACAAACTATTGGTATGAATTTTATTGCACCAGTAAACTGTTTGTTACCGAATTTAATGGACGAAATTTCCGATATTGATAAAATTGCTGGAGCAAATTCTAACATTTCTGCAATTACAATTATAGCTTCATCTTTAACAGCAAACTCTAATATTGTAGTTAGAGAAAATGGTGTAAGGATTCCATTACCCGCGCAAACTGTTCCTGCTGGAACTTCCGATTGGAAAACTTTCTATGTAACAGGTTTGTCTGGAGAAATAGATGTAACATCTACTGGACCAATTGCAGTTGGTACTTTTATGAGTTTAGGTTCTAATGCTGGTTTGGCTGGTTATTTTTCTGGATTTGATACAGTTCCTGTAGTTGGAGTACAAATTACAGGTGGAGGTTGTTTTCCAGCTGGAGATTTAGAGGAAGAAACAAAAAGTTTTGATGCTTATCAATGGTATAGAAATAATGTTGTAATTGCTGGAGCAACTTCATCTACTTATACACCAACAGGAATAGGAGAATACAATGTAATTGTTACAGAAGGTACTTGTTCTTATTCTTCTAAAATTGTGTCAGTTTTTAATTGTGATCCAGATATTGTGGTTTCTAAAACAAGTGATATTACAGGAACAGTTACAGATGGAGATATCATCAATTTTACAGTTACTGTAGAAAGTTTTGGATTGCAACCTGTAACAAATTTAGTGGTAAAAGATATTTTTCCAACAGAATTAGATTTAATTAGTGTAACGCCAAGTCAAGGAACATGGAATAGTCCAAATTGGACTATTGGTACCATGGAAGCTGGTGAGTTATTTACATTAAAATTTGTTTCTAAAGTACCAAATAAACCGGATGAAGGCACGTTTAGTAACGTAGTTTCAAATACACAAGATCAAACAGATTCTAATTTATCTGTAGATGACTTAACCGAGAGTTTTACAATAACAGCAAAGAAAATAGATTTATCACTCTCTAAAAAGATAGATAAAAGTGTTGTTAAAGTTGGAGATGAGGTTACTTTTACTATTACAATCTTTAACAATGGACCAGAAATTGCAACAGGGGTTCAAGTTAAAGATATTTTACCTAGCGGTTTAACTTTTATATCTACAGGAACAATAATCCCTACAAATACTACCTATAACCAATCTACAGGAATTTGGAATTTTGGAACAAGAAATATCCAAAAAAACGAATCTATTAGTTTAAAAATTAAGGCAAAAATTACGACTACAAACCTTGTTATAAATACTTCTGAAGTTTTTAAAACTGAACAAAAAGATGTGGATTCCAATACAAACTAGTAATAATTACATTTTTTTTTGGGGAGATATTAAGGAATTTATTATTAGGCTAAAATGTTAATTTTTTTTAAAAACACAATTTATAATTATTCTAAATAACAATCTGTTTAACATTAAATTTACATGCTTGTGATGTTTTGTTGTTTTTATGGGATGAAAGGGAATTTACAGTTTATGTTTTTTTTAGTTTCCATTATCTACAAATCATCACTTTTACTGATTTCCCCTGCTATAAAACTTATTTTTTTTTGATAAAAGCAATTTTTTGTGATTAACTTTTCCACTTGGCAATAGTTTTATAGGTTACACTAATATAATGCAGGGCTGTTTTTTTTTTACTTTGGTCATTAGTTTTTCTTAAACATATGTTAAAAAAAAGTTTATATTTGCTTTTGATACTTTCTAAAGTAACTAATTTTTACATTATTTAAATAAATAAAAGTATCAAAACTAAACTGAAAAGTAGTTTTTATTAGATTCAAGAATTAGTAAAACTTACTTTTTTTGTAATAGTTAAAAAATAAATGTTTTTATAAAAACATATATGTTTAATCTGAAACATAAAGCACACAGTATGAAAAAAAAGTACTTACCACTAAACTGTAGTATTGTAAAACAGTTTTTTTTATTTTCAAAAAGCAAGAAAACAGTATTGTATATTGTTTTACTTTTTTTATTGAGTTTTGTTAATATAATTAAGGCACAAGATAGTTTTGAAAGTGATTTTGATGGTTGGGATCAAGTCTCTGGAGATGATATGAATTGGTCACGTGATATTGAAACTCCAAGTTCTAACACTGGTCCTGATTTAGGTTCAGATGGAGATTTTTTTCTTTTCATAGAGGCATCAAGTAATTCGGGTAAAAAAGCTTGGATAGAGAAAGAGTTTGATTTAACAGGAAAACAAAAATCTCAACTTAATTTTGACTATCATATGTATGGTTCTAATATGGGGTCTTTAAATGTTTTAGTTAACAAAAATGGTGTTTTAACAAATGTTTTTAGTAGATCTGGCGATAAAGGAGACGTCTGGCTATCTGCTACAGCAGACTTAAGTGCTTTTGATGGTGATGTAATTAAAATTAGGTTTGAAGGAATCGTAGGAAGTAATTTTAGAAGTGATGCGGCAATAGATAATATTTCAGTTACTTCTACTCCAGATACTGATGGTGATGGTATTATTGATGATGAAGATGCAGATGCAGATAATGATGGTATATTAAATGTAGATGAAGGTTGTGCAGCAGTTGTTAGCTCAGATTTTAATTTAGTGCCGTCTGAAAGTGTTTTAGGAGACATGTCTGCTGGTGGTAAATTGGTGTACAAAGATGCTGCTGGTAATAAAGTAGTGTTAGAGGCTGCAGGTAGTGTTGGTAGTAATAATATTGTAGGTGTCGGACCAAATGATGGTACCATAATTACAGATATTAACAATGGTAAGATTGCTTTTGAAATTGGTAAAACAGATAGTGCCGCAGATCAACCAAAACTAAAAATAACAACATTTTCTGCAGCAGGAGTTCCTTTTAAAGTTACTTCTATAGGATTAGGTGGTATTGGTAATATGGATAATTCTTCTGCACAAGATGCAATTGCAATGGATGTTCCTGGAACTTGGTCTAATCTAACTTCAGCAGGTAATACCTTAGGATCGGCTCAAATTACAACTTCTCCAATTGGAGCTACACCAGTTAATAATGTTACACAGACAGAGTTAGATGCTTTCGATTTTACAAATTTTGTTACACAAGGTGCAGTGTCTGAAGTAATTTTTAATAACGCAGATAACAATGTTCAATTTGGCTATAATGCTACATTTTCGCCTACAAATCCAACAAGTTCATTTAACTTAATTGTAGACGATATAAATATTGATGATGGTGTTGGTAGAAATATTGTTGCAGAACTATCTACAACATCAATTTCTGTTGCTGCTATTTATTGTAGAGATACAGATAGTGACGGAATACCAGACTATTTAGATACAGATTCAGATGGAGATGGATGTAGTGATGCAGATGAAGCATATTTTGGAACTGTAACAAATGCAGATACAGACGATAATGGAACTTATGGTTCAGGAACTCCAACAGTAGATGGTGTTGGAAAGGTTTCAGGAGCTGCATATACTAGTCCAAACGCATATTATATAGATGCAAGTGTAAACGCTTGTTTTGATAATGATAATGATGGTGTACCAGATTCTGTAGATTTAGATGATGATAATGATGGTATTTTAGATGGTGTTGAATGTCCAGATATTAGTTTTTCTAAAAACCTAATTATTAATAATGCGCAAAGGGGTAATTTAACTGTAGTAGAAGGAGGCGCATCTGGAACACCATTTGTTTCAGATGCTGGGCCAAATAATAATGAGCAAGGATTGCGATATATAGATCAAGCACCTATGCCAACATATTACAGACTAAATACAAAAGGAGAAGATTACACTTATATAGATGGTAATAATTTAGTGTTTAGACTTTATGTAGAAGATCCGGGAGAAAGTTTTTTCGGAGGAACATCCGACATTCGATTAGGTAGTGGAGCAACTCAATTAACATTAGATTTAACTCAAGATCCTTTTGCACAGACCAAACCTGTAGGTAAAACTGACTTTACAATATCTGTTCCTCTAACGGCTTCTAATTTTGGAGTTTCTCAAGCACAGTTTAATTCAGTTATAGCCTCTTTAGATTATATTGATATTCGTGCAGAGTTTTGGTTAGGTCCAACAGGCACAACAGAGAGTGAGCTTGTGCCACTTTTAAGTGATCCATGTGATATAGATAATGATGGAATACCAAATTATAATGATTCAGATTCAGATGGAGATGGTTGTTCAGATGCAGATGAAGCCTATTTAGGTTCAGTTGCTAATGCAGATGCAGATAATAATGGATTTTATGGTTCAGGAACACCAACAGTTGGAACAGATGGAAAAGTTTCTGGAGCGCCTTATACAACACCAAATGCCTATTATTTAGATGCAAGCATTAATGCCTGTGAAGATAATGATAATGATGGAATTCCTGATTCTGTAGATTTAGATGATGATAATGATGGTATTTTAGATTCGGTAGAAAATAATTGTACAACTGCAACAACAGGATTTTTCGATTGGGATACAGATTTTGGAGTTTCGCCTTCAGGTTCAGATATTTCAGGTTCATTACCAATAATATCAAATTTAGTAGACAATCATAACCTAACAGTTTCTTTTGTAGACAACCCTTCAAACCCTGGTTTAGAGTATATGTCTGTAGAAGACGCTTTTGGTTTAGGAACAGTACTTCAAATTGTTAATGCCTCAGGAGAAACGGGTGGTGGTATAACAACTTTTGCTTTTACAAACGAAGTAAATAACTTAACCTTTACCATGCAAGATATAGATGCAAGAGGTTCAGATTTTAAAGATCGAATAATTGTAACGGCTAAAAGAGCAGATGGTACTATTGTTGTAATATCAGAAACAACAAATATTATAAGTAAAGGTTCTGCAGTTAGTTACCAAGGTAATAATGAAATTATAGGAATAGGAGATGTAGACTCTCCAAACCAAGCAAATGGAGTTTTAAAATTAAAATTTACAGAACCAATTACTGAGATTAGCTTTCAATATTTTAATGATTTAACGAGCCCAAATACAAGACAAAGAATAGGTATTGCAGATTTAGAATACGAATTTGTTTGTGATTCAGATTTCGATAATGATGGTATACCAAATGCTTTTGACACAGATTCAGATGGAGATGGTTGTAGCGATGCAGATGAAGCTTATTATGGTTCAGTAAGTAATGCAGATACTGATGATGATGGAGCTTATGGTACTAGTCCTGTTACTGTCGATGGGCAAGGAAAAGTTGCAGGTGCTGGCTACATTACACCAAATGCATTTTATTTAAATGCAGATATAAATGCTTGTGAAGACAATGATAATGATGGTATTATAGATTCAGTAGATTTAGATGATGACAATGATGGTATTTTAGATACAGGTGAATGTACAACAAACCTAAGAGCTGCAAATGGAGATTTTGATGTTGCTATTTCAGGTTCTAACCCAGTATTAACACAAACCTTTGCAAACTCTTTTTCTATAACTTATACGAATATAGGTGGTTCATCTATTGCTTCATATTCAGAACCTACAAAAGAAGCAGATGAACTTTATGCTATAGGAACACAATTTAAGTATGTTTACCCAAATGAAGGGTCTACCCAACAAATGACCTTTTCTTCGCCGGTAAAATTGAAATTTATGGTTACAGATATCGATCAATTAGGAGAAAAACATAGAGTAACAGTTTACGATAAAACAGGCGCAATTATTCCAAATCCAGAAAATTTTATAGTTAATACAGCAGAAGGTACAACCGGAAGTTCTTTTGCAACTCGAACACCAAAAAAATATCCAGATTTAGGATTAGATGTTACAAAAGATGGAACGATAAGTGATGATTATGTAGAGTTGTCTCAAGAAAAACAGAAAGACAATGACACATATACAAGAAGAAACCTTGTCTTTTTTGACTTTAAAGAATTAGAAATCTCTAAAATAGTTGTACAAAATTTAAGTAATTCAGGTCAACCAGGATTTTTATTTGACTCTATAAGAGCTGCTTGTGATACAGATCTAGATGGTATTCCAGATTATCAAGATACAGATTCAGACAATGATGGTTGTCCAGATGCAATAGAAGGAGCAGGAGATATACAGTTGGGCCAACTTACAGCATTAACAGGAGGAAGTGTTGGAGGTAGTTTAAATAATTTAGGAACTACATCAGATGCAGAAGGAAATCCATTAGTTAATAGTACAGGTTATGAACAAAATAATACAGCAGCAGTTTTAGACGCAAATGATGCAACTGCTTGTTCTATCGATTTAAGTGTTACCAAAATTGTAAATAAACCAATAAAGAAAGTTGGAGAAAAAATTGTATTTACAATAACACTTAAAAATGATGGTAATCAACCAGCAACAAATGTAAATGTTATAGACTTATTACCACCAGGTTTAACCTATGATGCAGCAACTACAGTTATACCAACAAATACAACCTATGATTCTAGTACAGGTATTTGGGATTTGAGCTTATTAACACTGGCCAAGGGAAGTAGTTATCAATTAAAAATTGGCGCAACTGTTAATACAGCTGGTACAATATATACAAATAAAACAGAAGTTTTCTCTACAACAGAAACTGACATTGACTCAACTCCTAACAGCAACAACTAATTAATATATAGATGAAAAATATGCACAAGCTTTTCAACTTTAACAAAATAAGGGTAATAAACACAAAGAAATTTCTTTTGTTTATTGCTATTGGCTTATTAAGTACAATTTCTTATGGTCAATCTGTAACAATGCTTGCAAATGCAACTGCTGCAGATGGTACAGATAATGCAGGAGATAAAATAACGTATTCACTAGCAGTTAGTAATACAGGTGCTATTGCTTTAAATAATGTAGCAATAACTAATTCATTAGGCACTACTTTAACTTATGTAGAGGGAGATACAAACTCAAACAATATTTTAGATCCAAAAGAATGTTGGGTTTATTCAAGCTCTGCTTATGATGTTACTGCAACAAATATAACTAACAATAGCCTTGTAAATCTTTTTGGTTTTACAAGTACAGAAATTACAAGCCCAATATTTCATACACATTCAGAAACAATTCATGAAGATGATATTGCTTTTGCAAGGGTTTTAGCAATAAATGATTTAGATGCTGTAGACGACGATTTTTCTGCAACAGCTGTTAATGGTATTACTGGAGGTGCATCTGGTGATATTACAACAAACGATTTATTAAATGGTGTTGCAGTTACAGATACAAATATAGATATTACCATTCTAAATGATGGAGGCTTAACAGGAGTAACTGTAGATGCTAATGGAAACATAAGTGTTCCAGCAAACTCTGCAACAGGATCTTATACTATTACTTACAAAATTTGTGAAAAAGCAAACACATCTAATTGTGATACTGCAACAGTTATTGTAAAAGTTGATGGAGATACAGATGGAGATGGTGTTTTAGATTCTGTAGATGAATGTAATGGTTTTGATGATAATGCAGATAATGATAATGATGGTGTAGCAGATGGTTGTGATTTAGATGATGATAATGATGGTATTTTAGATACTGCAGAAAATGCTACAAGTGGAAACCCGTTTGTAGACACAAACAATAATGGAATTTTAGATTATCAAGATCCAGCACATCCAGATTTTGAAGATACTAATTCAGATAATATAGATGATAGATATGATATTGATAAGGATGGTAAAATAGATCAATTCGATACAGATGCAGATGGAGATGGGTGTAATGATGTTCTTGAAGCAGGTCATAAAGAAAGTGCAACAAAAGCAGGAGAAGTTAATGGTACAGGTTATAGCGCAACAGATGGTAAAGTAACAGGTTTTACAACAGCTTATACTGGTTCAAATTCAAACGTTACTTCTGCAGGAACTGCACCAACAGTAACAGTACAACCACCAAACAGAAATATAATAGTTGGTGGAACAACAACTTTTCCAATAACTACAGATGGTACTGTTTTTAGATGGGAATCAAGTACAGATGGAGGAGTTACTTATAATACCATTTTAAATGGAAGTGTATATAGTGGAGCAACAACAAGTACATTAACTATTACTGGAGTAACAGCAGCTCAAAATAATAATAAGTTTAGAGTAATTGTCTCTAAAACAGATTATGTTTGTCCAGTTACATCAGACGCAGGTACATTAACAACATTTACAAACGATCCACCAGTTGCTAGTAGCAATACTATTACTGTAGACGAAGAAAGCACAGGAACTTCACTAGGTTTAACAGCACCTTCAGATCCAGATGGAAACACATTAACAATTACAGTTACAGGTTTACCAACTTTAGGAGTTGTAAAAACTTCTTTAGGAGTTACAGTAACAAACGGCGCAACTTTAACTCCAGCAGAAATTGCAGGTTTAGTTTACGATGCACCAACAGCTTATAATGGAACAGATGATCCAGGAGATTTTACATATACAGTTTCAGATGGAATAGCTGCACCAGTAACAGGAACAGCAGATATTTCTGTTTCTGCTATAAACGATTTACCAGTTGCAGTAGGCGATGCAGGTACAGCATTAGAAGATAATCCAGTTACTTTAACAACAATTGGTTCTAATGATACAGATGAAGATGGAAATGTAGTACCATCAACAATTATTTTAATAGATCCAGCAAATGCTGCCAATACAGGAAAAACTGGTACTCCATTAGTAATAGCAGGAAAAGGAACGTATACAGTAGATGCAGCAGGAACTGTAGTTTTTACACCAGAAGCAAATTTTAATGGAGATGCAGATATCAACTATACAATAAAAGACAACAGTGGTTTTGCTTCTAATCAAGCATTATTAGACATTTCAATTACACCAGTAAATGATGTGCCAGTTGCAGTTGCAGATGTAAATTCTACAACAGAAAATATAACATTAACTGTTGCAGCAGCAAATGGAGTTTTAAGTAATGACACAGATGTAGATGCTGGTACAACATTAAATGTAACAACATTTACAGTTGACGGACAAACAAAAAATGCAAACGAAACAGCAACAATTACAGGAGTAGGTACTTTACAAATTAACGACGATGGTAGTTATGTGTTTACACCAGAAGCAAATTATACAGGGGCAGTTCCTGTAACAACTTACAATATTACAGATAACAATCCAGGAACTCCAGGAACAGCTTCATCAACTTTAACAATAACAATCAACCCAGATTCAGATAATGATGGTGTTGCAGATATTGCAGATTTAGATTCAGACAACGATGGTATTTTAGATATTGTTGAAGGTCAAGGAATTGATCCAACTGCTGATGCAGATAATGATGGAACTCCAAATTATTTAGATGCAGATTTCCCTGGTGGAACTGCACAATTCGATTTCGATGGTGATGGAATTCCAAATCATCTAGATTTAGATTCAGATAACGATGCAATTCCAGATGTTTTAGAAGCTGGTTATGTAGATGCAAATAATAATGGTATTGCAGATGAGGCAGAAACAAGTGTTGGTGCAAATGGTTTTGCAGATGGTTTAGAAACTGCTGCAGAAAGTGGTGTTGCACAAACAGCTCCAAGAAATACAGATGCAAGTTCAGATATAAAATCAACATTAATTAACTCATTAGATAGAGATTCAGATAATGATGGTATTTCAGATACAGAAGAAGCATTTTCTAATAATGTTACTTTTAATGATACAACAAATGATGGAATTGTAGATGGTTTTGTAGATACTGACAATAATGGTTGGGACGATAGAATATCAGCTCCAACATTAGCAACTTTTCCAACACCATTAAATTCAGACGCAGACTCTTTACCAAACTATTTAGATTTAGATTCAGATGGAGATGGTTTACCAGATACTTTTGAAGGAAACTTTTTAGTTGTAGATGGAGATAATAATGGTATTGTTGGAACAGGAGTGCCAGCAGATACAGATAAAGATGGTTTAGCAGATACAAATGATGCAGATTTTGCAGGAAACGTAAATTCAGGTTTTGGTTTTAATGCAGATAGAGATGGAGATGGAGTAAAAAATTATTTAGATATAGATATTGATAATGATGGAATTATAGATAATATTGAAGGTCAGGCAACTGCGTCTTATGTAGCTCCGAAAGGAACTGATACAGATAACGATGGTATAGACGATGCTTATGATGTAGATACTGCAGGTGGTGTTGCAATTGGTTATGCAAATACTGATGGAGGTTCTGCTCCAGACTACGCAGATACAGATGCTGAGAATGATGGTATTTTTGATATAAACGAAGGTTTTTACAAAGCAATAGTTCTTACAAATAATTTAGATGCAGATGCAGATGGAGATTTAGATATTGCAAAGTTTGTAGATGTAGATGGAGATGGTTTGCATGATGATTTTGATGAAAATAAAGTTGTTGGTGCAACTTCAAATTCAAATAATGCAACCAATGTTGGTCAAACTCCTCAAACACATCCAGATGATGATCCAGCTGCTCCAGGTGGAGATAGAGATTGGAGAGAAGCATCAGCGCAAGATAATGATGGAGATGGAATTAATGATATTGTAGATTTAGATGATGATAATGATGGTATTTTAGATACAGACGAAGATCAAGGAACAGATGATGGGGATCCAAGAACAAATCCAACAGATTCAGATGGAGATGGTATTCCAAATTATTTCGATTTAGATTCAGATAATGATGGTATTCCAGATTATACAGAAGCTGGTGGTACAGATGATCCTGATGGAAATGGACAACCGGGATTAGGTGTTTTAGATAGTGGAGAAGTAAATGCAAATGGTATTCCTACTGCAGTAGCAGTAGGTTTAATAAGTTCTAACTTGGCAAATCCAGATACAGATGGAGATTTAATCAAAAATTTTTTAGATAAAGATTCAGATAATGATGGTATTCCAGATGTAATTGAAGCTGGAGGTATAGATCCAGATGGAGATGGAGAATATGGTTCGGGTACAGCAAATGATTCTGATTCAGATGGTTTAGCAGATGCATTAGATCCATATGATGATAGAGATGGAAATGCAGATGAATCATTAGGTGGTACACCAATAGTTGTAAAAAGTTCAGATCCTGATGGTATTCCAGATTATTTAGATTTAGATTCAGATAACGATACAATTCCAGATAATATTGAAGGGCAAACAACAGCTGGTTATATTGCACCTTCTGCAACTTTTACAGATACAGATGGCGATGGTTTGGATGATGCTTATGATACTTCAAATGGTGGAACTGCAATTATTCCAGTAAATACAGATGGTACAGATAATCCAGATTATTTAGATTTAGATTCAGATAACGATAAAATAAACGATATAGTAGAGTATGGAAATGCTTCTGCAGATTCAACAGGTGTTAACGCTGGAGATGGTCAAACAGAAAATTCTGTTGGTACAAATGGTTTAGATAATAGTTATGAAGATGCAGACGATTACACAGATGTTAATGGAAATGTAGCAAATACATTAGATGAAGATAATGATTTAGCTTCTGGTGGAGATGTAGATTTTAGAGATATTTTAGATGCAGATAAAGATGGTATTGCAGATTTTGATGATTTAGATGATGATAATGATGGTATTTTAGATACAGCAGAAACACCAAGTGCAAACCCAGATGCAGATTCAGATAATGATGGTATTCCAGATTATAAAGATTCAGATATTGGAACTTTAAATGCAAATGGAATTGTTGCAACATATGATGCAGATGGAGATGGTATTCCAAATCATCAAGACACAGATTCAGATAATGATGGTTGTCCAGATGTTACAGAAGCTGGCAATTTAGTAAGTACTACAAAACCAGGAGAATTAAATGGTACTGGTTATGGAATAGATGGTAAAGTAACTGGTTTTGAGGTAAATAAAGGTTATACAGGGACAAACGGGAATGTAACTACAGCAGGAACTCCTGTGGTAATAAGCACACAGCCTTCAGATCAAGAAGGTTTTATTAATGGATCTGCTACATTTAAAGTGGTTTCTACAGGTACAGTATTCCAATGGCAACAAAGTACTGATGGTGGAACTACTTTTACAGATTTAGTAACTGGAGGAAATTACGCAGGTGCAGATACCGCAGAATTAACAATTTCTAATTTATCAACGGCAGAAAATGGTTATAAATATCAAGTAATAGTTTCTAAAACAGATTATGCTTGTGATATTCCTTCAACTCCACCAGCAACTTTAACGGTTAGTAACAATCCACCAGTTGCAATAGATGATAATGATGCAGGAAATCCATTCACTACAAATGAAGATGTTGCTATTACAATTCCAACAATTGCAGCAAATGATACAGATGTAGAAGACACAACTCCAGATGCTTCTACAATTATTTTAATTGATCCAAATAATTCTTCAAATACTGGAAAAACAGGAACACCTTTAGTAATCGCTAATGTTGGTTCTTACACAGTAGATCCTTTAGGAAACGTAAAATTTACACCAGTTTTAAATTTTAATGGTGATGCAGATATTAATTACACAATAAAAGATAGTAGTAATAATACTTCTAACGAAGCAACAATAGATATTGCTGTTACAGATGTAAATGATGCACCAGTTGCAGTGAATAATACTTCTACTGGTTTAGAAGGAGCAGTACAAACATTAACAACTATTGGAGCAAATGATACAGATGTAGATGGAACAATAGATCCAACAACAATTATCTTAATAGATCCAAATAATCCTACAGGACCAAAAGGAAGTAATGGTACACCATTAGTAGTTCCAAATGTGGGTACTTATTCAGTAAATGGTGCTGGAACAGTAATTTTTACACCTTTAGAAAATTTTAATGGTTCTGCAGATATTTTATACACTGTAAAAGATAATGATGGACTGGTTTCTAACCAAGCTACATTAGATATTAATGTAACACCTGTAAATGATGCACCAGTTGCACAACCAGATTCAGGAACATCTGCAGAGGATGTTACCTTAAATGTATTAGCAGCTGATGGTTTATTAAAAAACGATTCAGATGTTGATGCAAATCCATTAAGTGTAACGAAATTCGTAGTAGATGGAACTACAGTTACTGTAGATCCTACTTCTGGAGGAAGCTCAACAATTGCTGGAAAAGGAACATTATCAATAAATAAAGATGGTAGTTATACTTTTGTACCTGTTACAAACTTTAATGGAAATGTTCCTCAAGTAACTTATACAGTAAGTGATGGAACCAATTCAGTTAACTCAACTTTAGATATTACAATAAGTCCTGTAAATGACGATCCAGTATTGGTAGCAGATACAAATTCTACAAATGAAGATGTTACTTTAACAGTAGCAGGCGCAGATGGAGTTTTAAAGAATGATACAGATGTAGATGCAGGAACGACTTTAACAGTTTCAAGCTTTACAATTGCAGGAGTTGCAGGAAGCACAAATGCAGGAGACCCAGCAGTTACGATTCCAAATGTAGGGACTTTCCAAATGAATGCAGATGGAGGTTATGTTTTTGCACCAGCCAAAGATTATGTTGGAGCAGTTCCAGTAATTACGTATACAGCTACAGATGGAACATCACCAAAAACAAGCACATTAACAATTACAATTGATCCACAAAATGATGCACCAGTTGCAGAAGATGATACAGCAACTGTAAATGAAGATACTCCTTTAACAGTAGCAAAAGCAGATGGATTAATAGATGATAATGATACAGATGTAGATGGCGACACATTAAATGTAACTCAGTTTGTAGTAGGAGGAACTACAGTAGCAGTAACTCCAACAACACCAGGAGTAAGAGCAATACCAAATGTTGGAACGATTACAGTAAATACAGATGGTAGTTATAGTTTTGTACCAGTAGAAAACTTTAATGGAAATGTACCAGAGATTACTTATACTATAAGTGATGGCACAAATACAGATAATGCAAAATTAAACATTACAGTTACCCCTGTAAATGACGATCCAGTATTGGTAGCAGATACAAATTCTACAAATGAAGATGTTACTTTAACAGTAGCAGGCGCAGATGGAGTTTTAAAGAATGATACAGATGTAGATGCAGGAACGACTTTAACAGTTTCAAGCTTTACAATTGCAGGAGTTGCAGGAAGCACAAATGCAGGAGACCCAGCAGTTACGATTCCAAATGTAGGGACTTTCCAAATGAATGCAGATGGAGGTTATGTTTTTGCACCAGCCAAAGATTATGTTGGAGCAGTTCCAGTAATTACGTATACAGCTACAGATGGAACATCACCAAAAACAAGTACATTAACAATTACAATTGATCCACAAAATGATGCACCAGTTGCAGAAGATGATACAGCAACTGTAAATGAAGATACTCCTTTAACAGTAGCAAAAGCAGATGGATTAATAGATGATAATGATACAGATGTAGATGGCGACACATTAAATGTAACTCAGTTTGTAGTAGGAGGAACTACAGTAGCAGTAACTCCAACAACACCAGGAGTAAGAGCAATACCAAATGTTGGAACGATTACAGTAAATACAGATGGTAGTTATAGTTTTGTACCATTAGAAAACTTTAATGGAAATGTACCAGAGATTACTTATACTATAAGTGATGGCACAAATACAGATAATGCAAAATTAAACATTACAGTTACCCCTGTAAATGACGATCCAGTATTGGTAGCAGATACAAATTCTACAAATGAAGATGTTACTTTAACAGTAGCAGGCGCAGATGGAGTTTTAAAGAATGATACAGATGTAGATGCAGGAACGACTTTAACAGTTTCAAGCTTTACAATTGCAGGAGTTGCAGGAAGCACAAATGCAGGAGACCCAGCAGTTACGATTCCAAATGTAGGGACTTTCCAAATGAATGCAGATGGAGGTTATGTTTTTGCACCAGCCAAAGATTATGTTGGAGCAGTTCCAGTAATTACGTATACAGCTACAGATGGAACATCACCAAAAACAAGCACATTAACAATTACAATTGATCCACAAAATGATGCACCAGTTGCAGAAGATGATACAGCAACTGTAAATGAAGATACTCCTTTAACAGTAGCAAAAGCAGATGGATTAATAGATGATAATGATACAGATGTAGATGGCGACACATTAAATGTAACTCAGTTTGTAGTAGGAGGAACTACAGTAGCAGTAACTCCAACAACACCAGGAGTAAGAGCAATACCAAATGTTGGAACGATTACAGTAAATACAGATGGTAGTTATAGTTTTGTACCAGTAGAAAACTTTAATGGAAATGTACCAGAGATTACTTATACTATAAGTGATGGCACAAATACAGATAATGCAAAATTAAACATTACAGTTACCCCTGTAAATGACGATCCAGTATTGGTAGCAGATACAAATTCTACAAATGAAGATGTTACTTTAACAGTAGCAGGCGCAGATGGAGTTTTAAAGAATGATACAGATGTAGATGCAGGAACGACTTTAACAGTTTCAAGCTTTACAATTGCAGGAGTTGCAGGAAGCACAAATGCAGGAGACCCAGCAGTTACGATTCCAAATGTAGGAACTTTCCAAATGAATGCAGATGGAGGTTATGTTTTTGCACCAGCCAAAGATTATGTTGGAGCAGTTCCAGTAATTACGTATACAGCTACAGATGGAACATCACCAAAAACAAGCACATTAACAATTACAATTGATCCACAAAATGATGCACCAGTTGCAGAAGATGATACAGCAACTGTAAATGAAGATACTCCTTTAACAGTAGCAAAAGCAGATGGATTAATAGATGATAATGATACAGATGTAGATGGCGACACATTAAATGTAACTCAGTTTGTAGTAGGAGGAACTACAGTAGCAGTAACTCCAACAACACCAGGAGTAAGAGCAATACCAAATGTTGGAACGATTACAGTAAATACAGATGGTAGTTATAGTTTTGTACCATTAGAAAACTTTAATGGAAATGTACCAGAGATTACTTATACTATAAGTGATGGCACAAATACAGATAATGCAAAATTAAACATTACAGTTACCCCTGTAAATGACGATCCAGTTGCAACCGACGATACAGCAGGTACAGATCCAGGAGTTGCAATAGATATTCCAGTTTTAACGAATGATAATGATTTAGATGGAGATACAATTACAGTTAGTAATATTACTGTACAACCAACAAATGGAACAGCAACAATAAATCCAAATGGAACTATTAAATTTACACCAAATCCAGGTGCAAATAATTTCTCTGATAGCTTTACTTATGAAATTTCAGATGGAAAAGGAGGTACAGATACAGCAGTTGTAAATGTTACAGTACCAATTTCACCTTTCCCACCAGTTGCAAACCCAGATACGAATTCAGTAAATGAGGACACAACTTTAACAGTTACAGCTGCCAATGGAATCCTTAAAAATGATACTGATGGAAATTTAGATGCCTTAAAAGTAGTAAGTTTTACAATTGCAGGTATTCCAGGAACAAAAACAATTGGAACAGTTACAAGTATTCCAAATGTTGGTTCAATAAAAATTAATGAAGATGGTAGTTACGAATTTATTCCAGTAGCAAACTTTAATGGTTCTATTCCAGAGATTACCTATACAGTAACAGATAGTTCTGGTTTAACAACAGACGATACCAGTACTTTAAATATAACAGTAAATCCTACAAACGATGCTCCAGTAGCAGTAGCAGATACGAACACAACACCAGAAGATACTAAATTAACAGTTACAGCTGCAAATGGTGTTCTTAAAAACGATTCAGATTTAGATGGAGATGCTATAAGTGTTAAAGAATTCGAAATTAATGGTACAACTAGTACAGTTGGAACAGCAGTAACTTTAACAGAAGGAGTATTTACACTATTATCAGATGGTAGTTACACATTTACTCCAGCTAAAGATTTTAACGGAAGTGTACCAGAAGTAACGTATACGATGTCAGATGGAACTATAGATGTAGATGCTACATTAAATATCTCTGTAACACCAGTAAACGATCCGCCAGTAGCAGTAGATAATTTAGGAAATGTTGCAAATGAAGAGAATTCTGTAACAATTGCAACAATTGGAACAAATGATACAGATGATGGTACAATAGATCCATCAACAGTAAAGTTAATAGATCCTAATAATGCTTCAAACTTTGGAGATTCTACTACACCATTAATAATTTCTGGAGTAGGAACATATACAGTAAATGCAAATGGAGATGTTGTATTTACACCAGTTGCAAACTTTAATGGTCCAGCAAACATTAAATATACTATTAAAGATAATGATGGAGTAACTTCATTAAATCAAGCAACTATTGGTATTACTATCACTCCAACAAACGATGTTCCTGTTGCAGTAGCAGATACTAATACAGTAGATGAAGGAGCTACTTTAACTGTTACAGCAGCAAATGGAATCCTTAAAAATGATTCCGATATTGATGGTAATCCATTAAAAGTAACACAAATTACTATAGGAGGAACTTCTTATCCAGCAGGAACAACAGCAACAATTCCAGAAGGAACTTTAGTTGTAAAGTCTGATGGTAGTTATACATTTACCCCAGCAGGAGATTTCAATGGAGATTTTCCTCAAGTTACTTATACAGTTTCTGATGGAACAACAACTACAACATCTACTTTAGATATTAAAGTTAACCCAGTTAACGATAGACCAGTTGCAAGTCCAGATACAAATACAACAAACGAAGATATTTTATTAACTGTTACAGCTGCAAATGGAATTCTAAAAAATGATTCAGATGTAGACAACGATCCATTAACAATTACAGGTTATACTGTAAATGGAGCCACTAGAACTATAAATACAGATGTTGTTTTAACAGAAGGAACATTAAATATAAAAGCAGATGGTAGTTATACTTTTCAACCAGCTTTAAATTTCAATGGAGATGTACCTCAAGTTACTTATACAGTTTCAGATGGTAATTTATCTGCAACAAGTACTTTAGATATTAAAGTGAATCCAATTAACGATGCTCCAACTGCAGTATTAGATACGAATACTGTTGCAGAAGATGTTACCTTAACAGTTACAGCTGCAAATGGAGTTCTTAAGAATGATTCTGATATTGATATGGATGGTTTAACAGTAACTAAGTTCACTGTTGGAGGAATATCATACAATGCTGGAGATACAGTGTCGTTAACAGAAGGTTCACTTAAATTAAATTCAGATGGTAGTTATTCATTTACTCCAGTAGCGAATTTTAATGGAACTGTTCCAACTGTAACATATACAGTTTCAGATGGCACAAACACATCTAACACAACATTAAAAATTACGGTAACTCCAGTTAATGATGCACCAGATTTAGTTGCAGATACAAATACAACTATAGAGGATACACAATTAACAGTTGCTGCAGCAAATGGAGTTCTTAAAAATGATACAGATAAAGAAAACAATTCAATTTCTGTAACTAAATTTACAGTTGGTGGAACAGATTTCACAGCAGGAGCTACAGCTACTTTAACAGAAGGTACTTTAAAGTTAAATGCAGATGGAGGTTATGTATTCAATCCAGCACCAAACTTTAATGGATCTTATCCACAAGTTACTTATACAGCAACAGATGGTACAGATACAGCAACATCTACTTTAGATATTACTGTAACACCTGTAAACGATTCGCCAGTAGCATTAACAGATACAAATGCCACAAACGAAGACACACCATTAAATGTTACAGCAGCAAATGGATTATTAAAGAATGATACTGACCCTGAAAACGATCCATTAACAGTTACACAATTTACAGTTGGTGGAAACACTTTTACAGCAGGAAATCCAGCTACAATTACAGAAGGAGTTATAAAAATTAATTCTGATGGTAGTTATACATTTACACCAGCAACAAATTATAATGGACCAGTTCCTGTAATTAATTATACAATTTCAGATGGTACAAATACCGCAAATAGTACGTTAAAATTAACTGTAAATACAGTTAACGATGCACCAACCGCTGTTGCAGATACAAATACAACTACAGAAGATGTTACTTTAACAGTTACACCAGCTAATGGAGTTCTTAAAAATGACTCTGATATTGATGGAGATGTAATTAATGTATCAGGTTTTACAGTTGAAGGAACCTCTTATTTAGCAGGAGAAACAGCAACAACAGCTGCAGGTACTATTAAATTAGATTCAAATGGAGGATATACTTATATTCCAGCAACAAACTTTAATGGAGACATTCCACAAGTTACATATACTATTACAGATGGTGTGTTAACAGCATCTACAACATTAGATATTAATGTAACACCAGTAAACGATGCACCAGTTGCATCACCAGATACAAATTCTACAAATGAAGATGTAACTTTAAATGTACCAGCTGCAACCGGATTATTAAATAACGATTCGGATCCTGAAGGAAATGCAATTTCTGTAACCAAATTTACAATTAACGGAACAGTGTATACTGCAGGAACATCTGCAACAATTACAGAAGGAGTTATAAAAATAAATGCAGATGGTAGTTATTCATTTACACCAGCTTTAAATTATAATGGAGCTGTACCAGTTGTAAATTATACAATTTCAGACGGTTCTAGTACTGCAAATAGCACATTAACACTTACAATAAATCCAATTAATGATGCTCCAACAGCAGTTGCAGATACAAACACAACTCCAGAAGATGTAACATTAACAGTTACTGGAGCAAATGGTGTTTTAAAGAACGATTCAGATATCGATGGAAATACAATAACAGTATCGCAATTTGAAGTAGGTGGAACAACTGTTACAGCAGGAACTCCAACTACAATTACAGAAGGAACAATTACTGTAAATACAGATGGTGGTTACGTTTTTGTACCAGCAGCAAACTTTAATGGAACTGTACCAACTGTTACATACACAGTTTCAGACGGAACAACAGACGTAGCAACAGCAACATTAATTATTACAGTAACACCAACTAACGATACACCAACATTAGTTGTAGATACAAATACAACACCAGAAGATACTGCACTCTCAGTAAATGCAGCATCTGGAGTTTTAAGTAATGATACAGATATAGATGGAGATACAGTTACTGTATCTAAATTTACAGTTGGAGGAACAACTTACAATGCTGGTCAAACAGCAACTATTCCTTCAGGAACAATAAAATTAAATGCAGATGGTAGTTACGATTACACTCCAGCATTAAACTTTAATGGAACTGTACCAACAATTACTTATACAGCAACAGATGGTGTTAATACAGCAAATAGTACATTAAAAATTAATGTAACTCCAGTTAACGATGATCCAGTAGCTACAGATGATACTTCATCTACAGACCCTACTACACCAACACAAAGTTTCCCTGTTGAAATTCCAGTATTAACAAATGATACAGATTTAGATGGAGATTCCCTGTCAATTACTTCAGTTACTGTACCTGGAAAAGGTACTGCTGTTTACGATGACAAAGGTACAACAGACCCTTCAGATGATGTTATAATTTATACACCTCAATTAGGGTTTAATAATGGTACAGATACATTTACATACGAGATTTCTGATGGAAATGGAACTGATACTGCAGTAGTAACAATTACAGTACCACAATCTGCATTCTCACCTGTAGCAAACCCAGATACAAATGTAACAGATGAAGAAGTAACCTTATCAGTTGCAGATGGAACGCCAAAGAGCTTAATTAAAAATGATACAGATGCAAATTTAGATCCTTTAAGAGTAACACAATTTGTAGTAGAAGGTGCAACAATAACAGTTACACCAACAACACCTGGTACAACAGTAATAAATAATGTAGGTACCATTACTATTAATTCTGGTGGGGGTTACAATTTTGAGCCAGTTAAGGACTTTAATGGAACTGTACCTGTTATTAATTACACAATTACAGACGATCAAGGAACGCCAAATGCAAGTAGCACTTTAACAATTACAGTAAATCCATTAAATGATGAACCAGTAGCAAATCCGGATATGAAAACTACTCCAGAGGACACTACATTAACAGTAACAGTTGCAAATGGTTTGTTAAGTAATGATACAGATATTGATGGAGATATTTTAACTGTAAAAGAATTTGAAATAGGAGGTACAACATATCCTGTTGGAGTTGCAGTAGATTTACCAGAAGGTTCATTAAATATAAATTCTGATGGTAGTTATTCATTTACACCAGCTCCAAATTCAACAGTAGATTTACCTCAAGTAACCTATACAATTACAGATGGAACTGTAGATACTAAAACAAGTACTTTAGATATTTCTGTTACTTCAGTAAATGATGCACCAGTTGCAGAAGATGATTTAAATAATACTGGTTTTGAAGATAATCCTATTATTGTTAATTTAATAACAGGAAATGATACAGACGATAGTCCTATACTACCAGCAACAATAATACTTATAGATCCTAGCAATCCTGGAAATACAGCAGTTGTAGGAACTCCATTAGTTATAACAGGAGTTGGAAGTTATGTTGCCGATAATACAGGTAAAGTAACATTCACCCCAGAAGACCATTATTTCGGGCCTGCAAATGTTAATTATACAATTAGTGATGATGCAGACCCAACATTGGGGTTAACATCTAATGCAGCAACAATTGGGATAACTGTAACATCAGTTAATGATGAGCCAATAGTTCAAGATGAAACGAATACTACTCCAGAAGACACACAATTAGTAGTTTCTGGAACAAGTACAGATGGATTATTAAATAATGATACAGATGCAGATGGAGATCCTTTAACAATTTCAACATTTGAAGCAGAAGGAACTACATATAATGCAGGAGATACAGCAGTGTTAAATGATGGAACTTTAAGTATTTCTTCTGATGGAGGATATATATTTACTCCAAATAGCGATTTCAATGGAACTATTCCAACAGTAACTTATAACGTTACAGATGGTGTAATTACAACACCAATTGCTGGAACTTTAGATATTGAAGTTTTAGGAGTAAATGATGCACCAATAGCTTTAAATGATTTAGGAAATACAGGTTTAGAAGACAACCCAATTACTACTAATGTAATTACGGCAAACGATTCAGATGATAATCCTCTATTACCAGCAACAATAATACTTATAGATCCAAATAATCCTACAAATACAGCAGTTGTTGGAACTCCATTAGTTATATCAGGAGTTGGAAGTTATATTGCAGATAATACAGGTATAGTAACATTTACACCAGAAGATCATTATTTTGGACCTGCAAATGTTAATTATACAATTAGCGATGATTTAGATCCAACATTAGGATTAACATCTAATGTTGCAACAATTGGTATTACAGTAACATCGCTTAATGATACGCCTGTAGTTGAAAATAAAATGAACACAACTTCAGAAGACACTCAATTAGTTGTTTCTGCAACAAGTCCAAATGGATTATTAACAAATAGTACTGATGCAGATGGAGATCCTTTAACGATTTCAACATTTGAAGCAGAAGGAACTACATATAATGCAGGGGATACAGCTATTTTAAATGATGGAACATTAAAAATTAATTCAGATGGTAGTTACACATTTACACCAAATGAAAACTTTAGTGGAGCAATACCAAAAGTAATATTTAATGCTACAGATGGTACAGATACAGTTGCAGGTGAATTAGACATTACTGTAGGTTCTGTAAATGATGCACCAGTAGCAGTAGACGATTTAGGAAATACTACAAATGAAGATACAGATATAGAAATAGCATTAGTTGGTGGTAATGATACAGATGATGGAGCAGTAGTTCCTTCAACAATAGTATTAATAGATCCAAGTAATCCTTCAAATACTGGAAACTTAACAATGCCATTAGAAATAGTAGGAGTTGGTATTTATACTTTGGACAATTTAGGAAATGTAACATTAGATCCTGTTGATAATTATAATGGACCAGCAAATGTAAATTATACAATAAATGACAACGATCCTACAACGCCATTAACATCTAATGTTGCCACAATTGGTATTACAGTAACAGCTGTTAATGATGCACCAATAGTTGCAGATGAAACAACAACAAACTTAATTTTTGAAGATACTCCTTATACAGAGTCAGCAGCAACAGGATTATTAATTAACGATTCTGATACAGATGGAGATCCTTTATCAATTTCAACATATATTGTTGATGGTAAAACCTACAATGCTGGTCAATCTGCGAACTTAACAAAAGGAACTCTAAAGATTAATTCTGATGGTAGTTATACATTTAATCCAGCACAAGACTATTTTGGTCCTGTGCCTCCAATTACGTATAATGTTTCTGACGGGACAACAACTACGCCAGCTTCTTTAACAATTGCTGTAGTGCCAGTTAACGATCCACCAGTAGCAGTAGCAGATAAAAATACTACGAATGAAGATACAGTGTTAACAGTGTCTCAAGCAAATGGTATTTTAGCAAACGATTCTGATATAGAAAACGATGCTCTAACAGTTACAGCATTAATGGTAAATGGAAACCCAGCAACAGTTGGCAGTCCTATCAATTTAACAGAAGGAGTTTTACAAATTGAAGCAAATGGTAGTTATGTATTTACACCAACAGCAAACTTTAATGGAACTGTACCAACAGTAACATATACTGTAAAGGATGGAACAGATACAACAACAAGTACTCTAGATATTACTGTTACACCAGTAAATGATGTGCCAGTAGCAATAGCAGATACGAACACTACTCCAGAAGATGTAGCAGTTAGTGTTAATGCTGCAAATGGATTATTAAATAACGATTCAGATCCAGAAAACAATACATTAGCTGTAACGAGCTTTACAGTTGGTGGAACAACTTATGTTGCTGGAAACACTGTTACTTTAACAGAAGGTTCTTTAGTAATTAACTCTAATGGTAGTTATACATTTACACCAGCATTAAATTATAATGGAACTGTACCAACAATATCTTATACTTTAAGCGATGGAACAAACACTGCAAATAGCACATTAGATATTACAGTAACTCCATTGAATGATGCTCCTGTAGCAACTGACGATATTTCATCGACAGATCCTGGAGTTTCAGTAATTATACCAGTATTACCAAATGATACAGATTTAGATGGAGATACATTAACAATTTCTAGTATTGTAACACAACCAGGAAATGGAACAGTAACCATAAATACAGATGGAACAATAACATATACACCAAATCCAGGATTTAATACTGGCACAGATGTATTTGTATACCAAGTTTGTGATGGAAATGGACTTTGTGATACAGCAACAGTTTCTGTTAAAGTTCCAAAATCGTTATTACCTCCAGTAGCAAACCCAGATGTAAGATTTACATCAGAAGACGTTACATTAACTGTAGCAGCTGCTAATGGATTGTTAAATAACGATACAGATGCAAATCCAGGAGAAACATTAACAGTAACTAAATTCCAAATTAGTGGAACAAATTACAACCCTGGAGATACTGCAACAATTGCAGAAGGTACAATTACAATAAACGCAGATGGAAGCTATACATATGTACCAGCAGCTAATTATAATGGTTCTGTGCCAGTTATAAACTATACAATTTCAGACGGTACAGGAACTGCACCAGCATCTAGTACTTTAACAATAACAGTTTCTGGTATTAATGATGCACCAGTTGCAAACCCAGATACGAATACAACACCAGAAGACACACAATTAAGTGTTACTGCTGCAAATGGTTTAATTAATAATGATACAGATCCAGATGGAACTCCATTAACATTAACTCAGTTTGTTGTAAATGGTATTACAAGTACTGCAGGAACAACAGTTACATTAACTGAAGGTTCTTTAACAGTAAATGGAGATGGTAGTTACACATTTAACCCAGCAAAAGATTATGTTGGAACTGTACCACAAGTAACTTATACTGTTACAGATGGTGTAGAAAATGTAACAAGTACATTAGACATTACAGTAACAGGAGTAAATGATGCTCCTATTGCAGTAGACGATTCTGTTACAACAACAGAAGATACACCAGTAACAATTTCTAACATTACAGGAAACGATACAGATGATAATACTGTAGACCCTTCTACTGTAACATTAATTGATCCTAATAATCCTTCAAATACAGGAAATTCAACTACACCATTAGTTGTACCAGGAGTAGGAACTTATACAGTAGACAATTCTGGTAATGTAACATTTACACCAGACCCTAACTTTAATGGATCTGCAGATATTAATTATACTGTAAAAGATAATGATGGATTGGTAACTAAAACACCTGCGAAAATCAGTATTACTGTAACACCAGTAAATGATACACCAAATGCAGTTGCAGACGTAAATTCTACCACAGAAGATACTCCATTAATAGTATCATCTGCAAACGGAGTTTTATCTAACGATTCAGATGTGGAAGGAACTTTATTAACTGTTTTAGAATTCACAATTAATGGAACGGATTACCCTGCAGGTACAACAGCTTCAATTACAGAAGGAACTTTAGTAATAAATTCTGATGGTAGTTATACATACACACCAGCATTAGATTATGTAGGTGCTGTACCACAAGTTACATACACTGTTTCAGATGGAGTTAATAATACAAGTACAACATTAGATATTACAGTTACAGGTCAAAATGATGCACCAGTTGCTGTAGATGATTCAGAAACAACTGTTCAGAACACACCAGTTACAGTAGCTACAATTACTGCAAATGATAGTGATTCAGATGGAACAGTAGATCCATCAACAGTTATTTTAATAGATCCTAATAATCCAACAAATATTGGTGATTCAACAACACCGTTAGTAATTGCTAATGTTGGAACTTACACAGTAGATGCATTAGGAAATGTAATCTTTACTCCAGAACCAGAATTTACAGGAGTTGCAAACATTAATTATACTGTAGAAGATGATTTAGGATTAGTTTCTAACATAGCCAAAGTTACAATTACTGTTCAACCAGATAACGATGGAGATGGTATTATTGATACTGTAGATTTAGATGATGATAATGATGGTATTCCAGATACTGTAGAAAACGGAGGAGATGATCCTTTAAATGATACAGATAACGATGGTATTCCAGATTACAGAGATACAGATAACATTACTAAAGATGATAATAATGATGGTATTGATGATAAATACGATTTAGATGGAGATGGTATTATAGACCAGTTTGATACTGATGGAGATAATGATGGTATTCCAGATGTAGTTGAAGCAGGAGGAACAGATACAGATGGAGATGGTAAAGTGGATAATTTCACAGATACCAACAACGATGGTTTAGACGATACTATAGCAACTACGCCATTAACAACTCCTGATACAGATGGAGATGGAGTACCAAATTATCAAGATATAGACTCAGATAATGATGGAATTTTAGATAATATTGAAGGTCAAGATCCAGCAAATTATATCGCTCCATCAGGAACAGATACAGATAAAGATGGTATAGATGATGCTTACGATGCAGATTGTACACCTTGTGGTTCTATAACAGGAAGCCCAATTAATACACCAATGAATTCAGATTCAGATGTAATACCTAACTATTTAGATATTGATGCTGATAATGATGGAATTGTAGATAATATCGAATGGCAAACAACTTCAGGATACATTGCACCAGGAGTAGATACAGATGGAAATGGTTTAGCAGATGTTTACGAAACGATGCCAGGTTCTGGTATTCCAATTAGTAATCCTGTAAATACAGATGGTACAGATACACCAGATTATACAGATACAGATTCAGATGGAGATGGTTTATTAGATACTGTAGAAGCTTATGATACAGATGGAGATAATGTAGCTGAACCAGGTAAGATATTTACAGGTGTCGATACAGATAATGATGGTTTAGATGATGCTTTTGATTTAAATCCTAATGGACCAACAGATTCTGGGGCAGCATCTAACAATAACCAAGATGTAACAGATTTCCCTAACGATCAAGATCCTGGAACTGCAGAAGTAGATTTTAGAGATAAATTTACATTCGGAGTTCTTGTAGATACAGATGGAGATGGAATTTCAGATGATATTGACATTGATGATGATAACGATGGAATTATAGATGTAGTAGAATCTTTAGGATTCGAACCTTCTTCAGACCCTAATGACTCATCTTGTATTTTACCAAATGTAAGTTTTAAAAACCCAGTTTATGTTGCAGGTTCTGGAACTGGTTCAGGTACAATTGGAGCAAAATACCGTTTCGAAAATGTAGTAGACGTAACAGGTTTTGGTGGATCAGGAGGTATTTTAGATGCTATTATAGAAATTACAGATATCCAAGGAGGAGCATCTTTAATATCTATAGATAATTCTACAACTGGTAATCCAGACGCATGGCAACCAGAATATACTGTACCAACGCCAACTGGTAATAAAGCAGAAATGGCATTTAAAGTTATTTTAGTTAATGATAACACTAACACACTGTATAATATTAGTAGATTTAGTGGAGTTATTTATGATATTGATGGAGCAAATGCAAGAGAATCTGTTATTTTATCAAGACCAGGTTTATATGCAGTAGACAATGCAACGTTATTAAATGTTACAGATAATCCAGCAACAGGTTTAGTAACTTTCCAAGGACCAGATGATACATATGCTGGAGTAGATTTAGCTCCAGGATTAGCAACATTCTTTAGTTACTACAATTCATCTTCATTTAATATTCGTTTCTCTGCAAAATTATTGTCTGCAAGTTCAAATACTAATTTGGGTTCTGTATTATTCTCTGGTTGTGCAATTAATGGTTTGTTTGAAGGTAATAATATTTCAACTGCACCAACTCAAACTAACGGTGAAAATGAAACTATAGATGACGCAACAAATTCAGGTCCTGGTACATTTCCAGTATTTACTGTAAATGATGGAATTGATAGTGATGGAGATGGAAAATCAGACGATAAGGATATAGATTCAGATAACGATGGTATTCCAGATAATGTAGAAGCACAAGTAACAGGATCTGGTTACATTGCACCTAACGTAGGTGTTGTAGATACAGATGGAGATGGTTTACTTGATGCATATGACGACAATACTACAATCAGTGGTTTATCCCCTGTAGATACAGATGGAGATAAAATACCAGATTATTTAGATACAGATTCAGATAATGATGGTTTAGATGATACCAAAGAAGCAGGTTTCATAAAATCTACAGCGAATAATGATGCAGATAACGATGGTTTATTAGATGCTTATGATGATGTTGATACAGGAACAGGATTGTTCGATGTAAATGATGATCAAAATGGAGGTGCATCAGATTTACCAAATGATGATAATACAGCAACAACAGAAGTTGACTTTAGAGAAATCAAAGATAATGATGGAGATGGTATTCCAGACTCTGTAGATTTAGATGATGATAATGATGGTATTCCAGATACAGTAGAACAAAATGGAAACCCAAATAGAGATACAGATAATAATGGTATTCCAGATCATTTAGATTTAGATTCAGATGGAGATGGAGTAAATGACTTAACAGAATCAGGTTTTGGTCAAACAGACTTAGATAATGATGGAGTTATAGATGGTTCAGAAACTGGTTCTGGTTCAAACGGATTATTCGATTTAATTGAAACAACACCAGAAAGCGGAGCAACAAAAGATACTCCACTAGATACAGACAAAGATGGTACACCAGACTTCCAAGACACAGATGACGATGGAGATGGAGTTCCAACTAAAAATGAAGACGTAGTTTCTGCAGATGGAGATCCAACTAACGACGATTCAGACAACGATGGCATTCCAAATTATTTAGATATAGATGACGATGGAGATGGAGTTCCAACGAAAGACGAAGATGTTGTTACGAAAGATGGTAATCCATTAAATGATGATACAGATGGAGATGGAACACCAAACTATTTAGATAATGATGATGATAATGATGGTATTCTAACCAAAGACGAAGATGTTGTAACTGTAGATGGAGACCCAACGAACGACGATTCAGATGGCGATGGCACACCAAACTATTTAGATAATGATGACGATAATGATGGAGTTCCAACAAAAGATGAAGATGTCGTAAATATAGATGGAGATTCAAGAAATGACGATTCAGATGGCGATGGTATTCCAAATTACTTAGATGAAGATGACGATAATGATGGAGTTCCAACTAAAAATGAAGATGTTGTAAATGTAGATGGAAATCCAACGAACGACGATTCAGATGGAGATGGTACACCAAACTATTTAGACCAAGATGATGATAATGATGGAGTTCCAACAAAAGATGAAGATGTTGTAACTGTAGATGGAGATCCAACGAACGACGATTCAGATGGCGATAGTATACCAAACTATTTAGATCAAGATGATGATAATGATGGAGTTCCAACCAAAGACGAAGATGTTGTAACTGTAGATGGAGACCCAACGAACGACGATTCAGATGGCGATGGCACACCAAACTATTTAGATAATGACGATGACAATGATGGAGTTCCAACAAAAGAAGAAGATGTTGTAACTGTAGATGGAGACCCAACAAACGACGATACAGATGGCGATGGCACACCAAACTATTTAGATCAAGATGATGATAATGATGGAGTTCCAACAAGAGATGAAGATGTTGTAACTATAGATGGAGACCCAACGAATGACGATACAGATGGCGATAGTATACCAAATTATTTAGATAATGATGATGATAATGATGGAGTTCCAACCAAAGACGAAGATGTTGTAACCGTAGATGGAGATCCAACAAACGACGATTCAGATGGAGATGGTACACCAAACTATTTAGACCAGGATGATGATAATGATGGAGTTCCAACAAAAGAAGAAGATGTTGTAACTGTAGATGGAGATCCAACAAACGACGATTCAGATGGCGATGGTACACCAAACTATTTAGATAATGATGACGATAATGATGGAGTTCCAACAAAAGAAGAAGATGTAGTAACTGTAGATGGAGATCCAACAAACGACGATACAGATGGCGATAATATTCCAAATTATTTAGATAATGATGATGATAATGATGGAGTTCCAACAAAAGAAGAAGATGTTGTAACTGTAGATGGAGATCCAACGAACGACGATACAGATGGCGATAATATTCCAAATTATTTAGATCAAGATGATGATAATGATGGAGTTCCAACAAAAGAAGAAGATGTTGTAACTGTAGATGGAGATCCAACAAACGACGATTCAGATGGCGATGGTACACCAAACTATTTAGATAATGACGATGATAATGATGGAGTTCCAACAAAAGAAGAAGATGTTGTAACTGTAGATGGAGATCCAACAAACGACGATACAGATGGCGATAATATTCCAAATTATTTAGATGAAGATGACGATAATGATAACGTTCCAACAAAAGACGAAGATGTTGTAACTGTAGATGGAGATCCAACAAACGACGATACAGATGGCGATGGTACACCAAATTACTTAGATGAAGATGATGATAATGATGGTATACCAACAAAAGATGAAGACATTGTAAATGTAGATGATAACCCAAGAAACGACGATTCAGATGGCGATGGTGTTCCAGATTATTTAGACAATGACGACGATAATGATGGTATTCCAAACAAAGACGAAGATTTAGATGGAGATGGAGATCCAACAAACGACGATTCAGATGGCGATGGTATTCCAAATTACTTAGATGAAGATGATGATAATGATGGAGTTCCAACCAAAGACGAAGATGTTGTAAGTAAAGATGGAAACCCATTAAATGATGATTCAGATGGCGATGGTACACCAAATTACTTAGATACTGATGACGATGGAGATGGAGTTCCAACCAAAGACGAAGATGTTGTAACTAATGATGGAAATCCAGCAAACGACGATTCAGATGGCGATGGTATTCCGAATTATTTAGATGAAGACGATGATAATGATGGTATTCCAACCAAAGAAGAAGATGTTGTAACTAATGATGGAAATCCAGCAAACGACGATTCAGATGGCGATGGTACACCAAACTATTTAGATAATGATGATGATAATGATGGAGTTCCAACCAAAAACGAAGATGTTGTTACTAATGATGGAAATCCATTAAATGATGATTCAGATGGCGATGGTATTCCAAATTATTTAGATCAAGATGACGATAATGATGGTATTCCAACCAAAGACGAAGATGTTGTTACCAATGATGGCAATCCAGGAAACGACGATTCAGATGGCGATGGTATTCCAAATTACTTAGATGAAGACGACGATAATGATGGAGTTCCAACCAAAGACGAAGATGTTGTTACGACAGATGGTAATCCAGCAAATGACGATTCAGATGGCGATGGTATTCCAAATTATTTAGATGAAGATGATGATAATGATGGAGTTCCAACTAAAAACGAAGATGTTGTAAATATAGATGGCAACCCATCAAACGACGATTCAGATAACGATGGTATTCCGAATTATTTAGATCAAGATGACGATAATGATGGTATTCCAACGAAAGACGAAGATGTTGTTACTAATGATGGCAATCCAGCAAACGACGATTCAGATGGCGATGGTATTCCAAATTATTTAGATCAAGATGACGACAATGATGGTATTCCAACCAAAGACGAAGATGTTGTTACTAATGATGGCAATCCATCAAACGACGATTCAGATGGAGATGGTACACCAAATTATTTAGATCAAGATGATGATAATGATGGAGTTCCAACCAAAGACGAAGATGTTGTAATTGTAGATGGCGATCCAACTAACGACGATTCAGATAACGATGGTATTCCGAATTATTTAGATGAAGATGATGATAATGATGGTATTCCAACTAAAGAAGAAGATCTTGATAATAATGGCAACCCATCTAATGATGATTCAGATAACGATGGTACACCAAATTATTTAGATGAAGACGATGATAATGATGGAGTTCTAACCAAAGACGAAGACAGTAATAACAATGGAGATTTCACAGATGATGATGATGATAACGATGGTATTCCAGATTATTTAGACAATGACGATTCAGATGGTGATGGAGTTATAGATTCTGTAGATTTAGATGATGATAATGATGGTATTCCAGATTTAATTGAGAATGGTGGAGACAATACCTTAGATACAGATGGAGATGGTATTCCAGATCATTTAGATACAGATTCAGATGGAGATGGTATTACAGATCTTGCAGAGTCAGGCTCAGGAGCACCAGATGCAGATGAAGATGGAGTTATAGACGGTTCTTTAATTGGTTCAGGAAACAATGGTTTATTCGATGATTTAGAAACATCTAAAGACAGTGGAATTCTTAATTACGGAATTAGAGATACAGATAGTGATGGTAAGAGAGATTTCCAAGATATAGATGACGATGGAGATGGAGTTCTTACAATAGACGAGTTTATGTTAGACTGTGATACAGATGGGGTTCCAGATCATATAGATGTAACTAATTGTGACTTAGTGCCAAATGCATTCTCTCCAAATGACGATGGTGTTAACGATACTTTTGTAATCCCAGCATTATCTAAATATCCTAACTTTAAGTTAGAGATTTATAACAGATGGGGTAATCAAGTATATGATTATAGTAATAGAGGAAAAACAAGTCCAGATTGGTGGAATGGTTATTCTACAGGAAGATTAACATTAAATGATAGTAAGCCAGTACCAGTAGGAACTTATTATTATATCATTAATTTTAATGATGGAGTTAGAAAACCAATAACAGGATGGGTATATTTAAACAGATAATTAAGATAAAGGCAATAAAAATGAAAAAAATTATAGTAATACTTGCAGTTATATTCTTTACTGTTTCTGTAAAAGCACAACAAGATCCACAGTACACACAGTACATGTACAATATGAATATCATAAACCCAGCTTATGCTGGGTCATATGACGTTTTAAGTATTAATTTACTAGGTAGATCTCAATGGGTAGGTATAGATGGAGCACCAAGAACACTTACAATGGGAATTAATTCTCCAGTAGGTAAAAATGTTGGTTTAGGTTTATCTGTTATTGTAGATGAGATTGGACCTGTTCAAGAACAAAACGTTTACGGAGACTTTTCGTATACCTTAAAAGTAGGAGAAAATGCAAACTTAGCGTTAGGTTTAAAAGCAGGGTTTACATTCTTTAATATTTGTTTACCATGTTTAAATGAAGTTAATGAAGGAGATCAAGCCTTTGTAAATCAAAATGCAAATAAAGTAATGCCAAATATTGGGGCAGGTGCATTTTATTATACAGATAAGTTCTATGCAGGTTTATCAATACCTAATTTATTAAAAACTTTTCATTTTGATAAAAAAGGAGGGCAAATATCAAGAGCATCAGAAACGAAGCACTTTTTCTTTACATCTGGTTATGTATTCGATTTATCAAACGATGTAAAGTTAAAGCCATCTACCATGATAAAAGCAGCAGAAGGATCTCCATTATCAATAGATTTTTCTGGAAACGTTTTATTATATGATAAATTAGAATTTGGTCTTTCTTATAGGTTAGATGAATCTGTATCAGCATTAATAAACGTAAGAGCAACAAACACTCTAAGAATAGGATATGCATACGATTATACCTTAACAAACTTAGGGAATTTTAATTCTGGTTCACATGAGATATTTGTACTATTTAATTTCGATTTTGAAAGAAACAAAATTAAATCGCCAAGATTCTTCTAGTTAACAAAACAATTATGAAAAAAACAATACAATTTACTCTCGTACTTTTATTCAGTTCTTTAACCATACTTGGGCAAACTAAAGAAACAAAAAAAGCAGACGTCCATTTCGAAAATTTATCTTACGTTTCAGCAGCGCAAGAATATAAAAAGCTTGCAGAAGACAATGCAACTGAGCATGTGCTACAAAGATTAGGAGATAGTTATTACTTCAATGTAAAGATGCAAGAAGCTTCAAATACATACAGTAAACTATTCAATAATTTTCCAACGCAAAAACCAGAGCATATTTTTAGATATGCACAAGCTTTAAGAGCAACAGGTAATTTTAATGATTCAGATGCTTGGATGAAGAAGTTTCACGAAGCTAAAAAGAACGACTCAAGAGGAATTCATTTTACAGATCACGAAGCGACTTTAAACGAACTTAGAAAAGGGAAACCAAACTATACAGTTAGTAATTTAAGAAGTATAAATACCGTTAATTCCGATTTTGGAGTTACAGATTATGGAAATACAATACTATTCTCTTCACCAAGAAAAGGAAACATATTTGTGAAGAGAGGTCATACAAGAAACAATAAAAACTTCTTAGATATCTATAAAGTTATCAAAGAAAAGATTACAACGAACGAAGGAGATAATTCAGATGTAAGACCAATGTTTACAGACGAAATAAACTCTAAATATCACGAATCTTCAGTTACTTTTTCTCCTGACAGACAAACAATGTATTTCACGAGAAATAACTACAACAAAGGAGTGTATAAGAATGATAAAAAAGGATATAACAACCTTAAAATATACAAATCTGTTTGGGTTTATAACGAATGGACAAATATAGAAGAACTTCCTTTTAATAGTAACGAATATTCTACAGGGCATCCATCTGTAAGTAAAGATGGTAAGAAATTATATTTCGCATCAGACATGCCAGGAGGTATTGGAGAAACAGATATTTATGTAGTTGCTATTAATGCTGATGGATCTTTTGGAACACCACAGAATTTAGGTTCAGAAGTAAACACAGAAGGTAGAGAAATGTTTCCTTTTATCTCAGATGAAGATGTATTGTACTTTTCTTCAGACGGACATTTTGGAATTGGAGCTTTAGATGTATTTGCAACTAAAAAAGAAAAAGGAGAATATAAAACACCAGTAAATTTAAAAGCACCTGTAAATTCTCCATTAGACGACTTTGCATTTTCAATAAATCCAATCGATAGAACAGGATATTTATCTTCTAATAGAGAAGGTGGAGTTGGAGATGATGATATTTATGCAGTAGTAGAATTAGAAAAGCCAGAAGTAATTGTGGTAAAACCACCATGTATGCAAGTAGTTTCTGGTGTTGTAAAAGACAAGAAGTTTAAAAACCCATTACCAGGAGCAAAATTGGTTTTAAAAGATGCAAATGGGAAGATTGTTAAAGAAGTATATGCAGATACAAATGCATTGTTTACTTTTACATTACCATGTAACGAAGCATTTACATTAGATGCTACAAAAGAATATTACGAACCAGATACAGCTTCTTTCGTAACTACAGAAAATAAGGATTTAGAACTCGATTTAGACTTTGCTTTAGACATTATCTCAGATTTTGCATATAATGAAAGAGGAGAGCTAATAATTAAGATAGAGCCTATTTATTTCGACTATAACAAGTCGAATATTAGACCAGATGCTGCAATAGAGTTAAATCATATTACAAGCATTATGAGAAAATATCAAAAATTAGTAATTAGATCTAGCTCACATACAGATGCAAGAGGTAAAGAGCGTTATAACGAAGCTTTATCAGACAGAAGAGCAAAATCTTCTGTAGCTTACATTATAGAAAAAGGAATTAGTTCTAGTAGAATTACTGGAAAAGGTTTTGGAGAAACAAGATTAGTAAACGATTGTGTGGATAACGATACGCATTCTAACCGCGTAAAATGTACTAAAGATCAACATCAAGCAAACAGAAGAACAGAGTTTGTAATTGTTAAAATGTAACACTTTTGCACTTAAAATAGAAGAAGAGCCTGAAAAGGCTCTTTTTTTGTGCCATAAAACCAAGAATTACAAGAAATTGATTAATTTCGCAATCTTATCAGAAAAGAGATAAAATGAAAGCGAAATTTCCTGAATATAAAGGCCTTGACTTACCAAATGTTGCAGAAGAAATTCTAAACTATTGGGAAGAAAATAACATATTTGAAAAAAGTGTAACCACAAGAGAAGGTGCAGAGCCTTATGTATTTTTTGAAGGACCACCTTCAGCAAACGGACTTCCAGGAGTTCATCATGTTTTGGCGAGAGCTATAAAAGATATTTTTCCACGTTATAAAACTATGAAAGGTTACCAAGTAAAGCGTAAAGCTGGTTGGGATACACATGGTTTACCTATAGAATTAGGTGTAGAAAAAGAACTTGGAATTACCAAAGAAGACATTGGAAAGAAAATTTCGGTAGAAGATTACAACGCAGCTTGTAGAAAAGCTGTAATGCGTTACACAGATATTTGGAACGATTTAACCCAGAAAATGGGTTATTGGGTAGATATGGACGACCCATATATTACCTACGAACCAAAATACATGGAATCTGTTTGGTGGTTATTAAAGCAGATTTATAACAAAGAATTAATTTACAAAGGGTATACAATTCAACCATATTCACCAAAAGCAGGTACAGGTTTAAGTTCTCACGAATTGAATCAGCCAGGAACTTACCAAGATGTTACAGATACAACTGTTGTAGCACAGTTTAAAGCTGTTGAAAATACTTTGCCAGATTTTCTAAAGAAGTACGACCATTTAAATTTTATTGCTTGGACAACTACTCCTTGGACTTTGCCAAGTAACACTGCTTTAACTGTTGGGCCAAAAATAGATTATGTTGTGGTTGCAACTTATAATCAATACACTTTTAAACCAGTTCACGTTATTTTAGCTAAGAATTTAGTTGGAAAACAATTTGGAGGGAAAAATAATTTTGAAGCAGAAACTGTAGAAGAACTATCAGCATATAATTCTGGTGATAAAAAAATACCTTATTTAATCTGTACAGAATGTAAAGGAACAGATTTAGTAGGAATCAAATACGAGCAATTATTAGATTTCGATTGTAAATTTGAGAATAAACAAGATGCATTTAGAGTAATTTCTGGAGATTTTGTAACGATAGAAGATGGAACAGGAATTGTACACACAGCACCAACTTTTGGAGCAGATGATGCTTTGGTTGCAAAACAAGCTTCGCCTGAAATTCCGCCTTTATTAATTAAAGACGAGAATGATAATTTAGTTCCTTTAGTAGATTTACAAGGTAGATTCAGAAAAGAAATTAAAGACGATATTTATGGTTTTGCAGGCGAATATGTAAAAGCAGAATATTTAAATGAGAAAGATTTAGAAGACGAATTAAAAATTCAGCAAGAAAATTTAACAGAGGTTTTAAAAAATCAAGATAAATATTTATCTGTAGATGAACGTTTAGGACTGAAATTAAAGAATGAAAACAAGGCTTTTAAAGTCGAAAAATACAAGCACAGTTACCCAAACTGTTGGAGAACAGACAAGCCAATTTTATATTATCCATTAGATTCTTGGTTTATAAAAGTTACGGATGTAAAAGACAGAATGCACGAGTTGAACAAAACCATCAACTGGAAACCTGAATCTACAGGAACTGGTCGTTTTGGAAATTGGTTGGCAAATGCAAACGACTGGAATTTATCTCGATCAAGATACTGGGGAATTCCATTACCAATTTGGAGAACAGAAGATGGTAAAGAAGAAATTTGTGTTGGTTCTGTAAAAGAATTAAAGCAAGAAATGGCGAAAGCTGTGGAAGCTGGAGTTTTAGCAAAAGATATTTTCGAAGATTTTGAAGTTGATAATAATTCCGAAGAAAATTATGCAAAAATAGATTTACATAAAAATATTGTAGATGAAATTGTATTAATTTCAGCATCTGGACAACCAATGAAACGTGAAAGCGATTTAATTGATGTTTGGTTCGATTCTGGTTCTATGCCTTATGCTCAATGGCATTATCCATTTGAGAATAAAAATAAAATTGATGGAAATGAATCTTTCCCAGCAGATTTTATTGCAGAAGGAGTAGATCAAACAAGAGGTTGGTTTTATACGTTGCATGCAATTGCAACCATGGTTTTCGATTCAGTTGCGTATAAAAACGTAGTTTCTAACGGTTTGGTTTTAGACAAAAACGGACATAAAATGTCGAAACGTTTAGGAAACGCTACAGATCCATTTACGACTTTATCAACTTATGGTGCAGATGCAACTCGTTGGTACATGATTTCGAATGCAAATCCTTGGGATAATTTAAAATTCGATTTAGAAGGAATTGAAGAAGTAAAACGTAAGTTTTTCGGAACACTTTACAACACATATTCATTCTTCTCTTTATATACAAATATTGATGGTTTTTCTTATAGCGAAGAAGATATTGCTTTAGAAAAAAGACCAGAAATAGATAGATGGATTTTATCAGAATTACATACTTTAATTGCTAAAGTTGATAAATTCTACGCAGCATACGAACCTACAAGAGCAGCAAGAGCAATAAGCGATTTTACACAAGATTATTTAAGTAACTGGTATGTTCGTTTGAGCAGAAGACGTTTCTGGAAAGGAACCTATGAAACAGATAAAATATCTGCATACCAAACTTTGTACACTTGTATGAATACGATTGCAAAGTTGGGTGCACCAATTGCTCCATTCTTTATGGACAAATTGTATCAAGATTTAAATTCAGTTTCAGGAAAAGAAACATCAGAAAGTATTCATTTATCTGATTTCCCAAAATTTGATGAAAGCTTCGTAGATAAATCTTTGGAGCGTAAAATGGAAAATGCACAGAAAATTTCTTCTTTGGTTTTATCATTAAGAGCAAAAGAAAAAATTAAGGTTCGTCAGCCATTGCAAAAAATTATGATTCCTGTTGATAGTGAGCAACAAAAGGAAGAAATTTTAGCAGTTGCAGATTTAATTAAGAACGAAGTAAATATTAAAGAAGTTCAGATTTTAGAGGATGCATCAGACATTTTAATCAAACAAATTAAGCCAAATTTTAAAGCTTTAGGGCCAAAATTTGGGAAGGATATGCGTTTTGTTGCAGCAGAAGTTCAAAAATTTACACAAGAAGATATTAACAAAATAGAAAAAGATAAAAACATTTCTATAGAATTTAATGGAAAAAATATTACTTTAGGACTCGAAGATGTAGATATTTCGTCAAAAGATATCGAAGGTTGGTTGGTTGCAAATGAAGGCTCGTTAACAGTAGCTTTAGATGTTACAATTACAGAAGAATTACACAAAGAAGGAGTTGCCAGAGAATTGGTTAATAGAATCCAGAATGCACGTAAAGATACTGGTTTAGAAGTAACAGATAAAATTAAGCTTACAGTCTTAAACTACGAAAACTTACAACAGTCTATCTTAGAAAATAAAGACTACATTATGAGCGAAACATTAACCGAAGATTTGGTTTTTGTAGACGAATTAACAAATGGTACAGAAATTGAATTTGATACCATTAAAAGTAGAATATTAATTGAAAAAATCTAAGATTATGCCAGATGTTAAAGTAAAATATTCGGATGAAGATTTACAAGAGTTTAAAGAAATTATTGATAAGAAAATAGCAAGAGCACAAGAAGATTTGGCTTTGTTAGAAGCTTCTTATAAAAACGATGCAAATAATGGTACAGACGATACTTCGCCATCATTCAAATCTTTTGACGAAGGTTCTGAGGTAATGAGTAAAGAAGCAAACGTACAATTAGCAATTAGACAAGAAAAGTTCATCAGAGACCTTAAAAACGCCTTATTACGTATAGAAAATAAAACGTATGGTGTTTGTAGAGTAACAAGAAAGCTAATACAAAAAGAGCGTTTAAAATTAGTGCCTCATGCAACTTTAAGCATAGAAGCAAAGCGCAAACAATAATATTAAAAAGCTTCCTTTCGAAATTTCGTATTGGAAGCTTTTTTAAATTCTTCCATTCTTATGGCTGTTCGAGTTTTACTAAAATTAAAAAGTGTTTTAATTGAAAGTAGAAAACACAGTTTCATAAGTTTTTTTTTATTTCTACTATTAATTTCCAATGTTGCTTTTTCTCAAAAAAAAGTAACGAAGACATTCCAAACAGCTTTAAATAAAATAGAAATTTCTACAGTTGGTTTAGACGATTTGGTAATTGAGAACACTACTTCAGAATTTCTTGAAATTTATTTATACTCAGAAAATCCGAATAAAAACCATATTATTTTCGAAGAAGAATATGGAATTGTAAAACTTCGGTTTAACATTCCTTCTTTTGAAAGCGAAGATAAAATCTTTAGAAAATATATTACCAAAAGACTAAATAGATCCAGTGCTATTGTAAAAGTTCCTATAAATAAAAATATTTCTGTTTTTGGAGAAAAAATAGGGGTTTCTTCTAAAGGTTATAACGGAAATTTAAAAATTTATATAGAAGAGGGCACTGTAAAATTAGACACGATACAACATAACTTATTATTAAAATTATATGTTGGCAATGTTTTCGGAAATTTTAAAAAAGCGAATGTAAATGTACTATCGAGATCTGGTAAAATTAAAATTGATAAAAAATTTTATAAAAAAAAGTACAAAAAAACAGTAGATTCTTCTGCTAAAAAAATAGACATTACAACTGTAAAAGGGAATATTTTTTTAACTAGCCAATAAACGCAATAATATTGTTATTTTTGCAAGCACAAATTCAATAAAAATGTCAAAAAAGACACTGGCAATACTTACGGTTTTAATCGCTATTATCTTAGATCAAGTTATAAAAATCTATGTAAAAACTCATTTTGCTTTAAATGAAGAAGTAGTGGTTTTCGAATGGTTTAAAATTCATTTTACCGAAAATAACGGAATGGCAATGGGAATTGAGTTTGGAGGTAAAGCAGGTAAACTGTTTTTAACCTTATTTAGAATTGTAGCAGTTGGTGCAATTATATATTGGTTAAAAGGTACAATAAAACGAGTTGTAAATAATGCAGTTGTTGTAGCAATCGCACTAATTTTGGCTGGAGCTATTGGTAATATTATAGACTCAGTTTTTTACGGAGTAATTTTCGACGATTCTTATCATAAAGTAGCCACTTTATTTTCCGACAATCCTTATGGAACCTTGTTTCACGGGAAAGTGGTAGATATGTTTTACTTTCCACTTTGGCAAGGCGTTTTACCAGATTGGATACCTTTTGTTGGTGGAGAAATGTACACGTTTTTTCAGTATATTTTTAATCCTGCAGATGCCTATATTACCATTGGTGTAATTTTACTTTTTCTTTTTAATAAACAAGCTTTCCCAAAAGAAGAGAAAAAAATAGCCGAATAATTTTTTAGTATCTTTAATTTAAATTTTTATTTTGATAGAATTTTTCGAAATTTTCGATTCGAATCTTTCACCTTATCATAATAATAAAAAGATAAAAAATGCGCTTTTTAAAATACATTGCTATTTTCTTACTAGGTTTTTTAATTGCCAAATTTTGGTACGAACCAAAGGTAGAAAACCACAAACAAGAAGAAATAAAAGTAGTCGTTCACTCAATTAAAAATATGAGTAAGCTCGTAGTTTCTAGCGGAACATTTTCTGAAGTTTACAATTATTCCGATTCAAAAAAATATTTTTACAACTATCTTTCTTTTGATAAAAAAGCAATTGTTACAGTAAATGCAAAGGTTGAGGTTGGTTACGATTTATCGAAATTAGAAATTCAGATAGATTCTATTGGAAAGAAAATTTTTATAAATAACATACCTAAAGAGGAAATAGTAATTTCTCCAGATGTAAAGTATTTCGATTTACAACAGAGTTCATTCAACACTTTTTCTAAAAGAGAATTAAACAAAATAAACCAGAAAAGTATCGAAAAAATTAAAGAAACGATAGAAGTAACCAATCTTAAAAAAGATGCCAAAGCAAGATTGTTAGAAGAGCTTTCTAAAATTTACCAACTTTCTGCGATTTACAATTGGGAGGTTGTAGATAATACAAATTCAGGGTTTTTAAAGCGGTTTAAAGATTAATCAAAATCTAAAGAAACCTCGATTATTTTTTTCTGAATTCCGTAAATAACCAAACCAGCAATATTTTTTGCTTCCGTTTTTAAAAGCAAATTATTTCTATGACCTTCTACTGTTCTTGGGCTTATAAAAAGTTTTTCAGCAATTTCTTTTGTACTGTTTTCTTGACAAATAAGCTCTAAAACATCGACTTCTCTTTTAGAAAGTAGATTTTTGTCTAAATCCCTTTTAATTCGTTTTCCTGCAGAAGAATGAATGTTTTCGTTAATAATTTTTATGACATTAGCATCATAATAAAAACCTTTGGTAAATACTTGTTTAATGGTGTGAACCACCGTTTTTGGATTGGTGTCTTTTAAAAGGTAAGAAGATGCACCAACATCTATCATGTTTGTTACAAATGCTTTTCCACCATAACTTGTTAATGCGATTATTTTAATATTTGGGTATGCTATGTGTATAATTTCTGTGGCTTCAACACCATTTATAACAGGCATTTTTAAATCCATTAAAATTACATCTGGGAATTCTTCTGTGCTACTTAAAAAATTGATTACTTCTTGTCCGTTTTCAGCTTCTGCAATTACATTAAATTCGCTTTCCCTTTCTAATAAAAATCGAATTCCTTTTCTAAAGAGTTCCTCATCGTCTGCAATAAGAATATTTATTTTTGGCATCATTTAGAAATTTTAAATAGTTATTTTTATTGCAAAACCACTATTAATATCGGTTTCAATAGTAAATATTCCATTTAAAATAGATACTCTGCTTTCTATATTTTTCATACCTAATCCTTTTTTAAACTCTAACTCTTTTAAATTGAATCCAATTCCATTATCGGAATAATTTAGAAACAGCGATTTATTTTTTTCTTCGATAACTAAAGTGCTTTTTGTTGCATTTCCATGTCGAATAGAATTGTTTATTAATTCTTGTATAATCCTAAAAAGATGTAATTCTTGCGAGGAATTCAAATGCTTTTTCGGATACTTTAGGTTGTAATTAATATCTATCTTTCTACTATTATTAAAAGTATCTACCAATTCTTCAACAGCCTCTTTAAAGCCAAATTTATCTAAAATTGGAGGCAACAAATTATGTGCAATTCTTCTGGCACTTTCTAACGTTTTATCTGTTGCAGTTAAAATTCCATCATTTACAGTAATAAATTCTTCCGCAGTTAATTCTCCATCTTTTAACAAATTTGCATTCAAATTAATTACATTTAATTTAGAACTAATATCATCATGTAAATCCTGTGCAATCCGTTTACGTTCTTTTTCCTGGGTAACTATTATAGACTGTATAATTTCTTTTTGATAACCAATTTCTAATGTTTTTTTCTCCAACTCTTTTTCGGTAATTTTTCTTCTTGATAAAAAGAAAAATACCAACAAAGCTACTCCCATTAAAAGAAGCATTAAAACACCAATAAGAGTAGTAATTATCACTTTATCTTCATTAGAAAAGATTTCTTCCATTAGGGTTTGGTTATTTGTAGTAACCACGAAGTTAAGAAAAAATACTTTTTAAATAAAGGTAAGTGTTTTGGATGTATTTTTTTCACTATATTTTAAAAACGGGTATTTATACGTGTTTAATATTTATAGGTTTTTTTCTAAAATTTTTATACCATTCTACAAAAATTAGTATTTGATATGTTAAATATAAATAAACATTAAATTCCCAAATAAAACGAATTATCTCTGACTTTATATTACCTACTGAAAAAAGGAGTGTGCTACAAAGTGTGTAAACAAAAAAACCTGCATTAAAATAAACGAATTTTTTTTCTTGAGTATCTATTTTTTCAACCAAAAAATTGAAACTAAAAATTAATAAAGGAATGTTGCAAAGCAATATTTCAGTAATAAAAAATTTATTTATGTCTTTAAAGTTTATAAAATAAAAGAAAACTAAAGAGAGAGGAATGAAATACAAACCTACAGTAATAATATTTTTTAAAATTTTATTTTTTGTAAGTTTCATAAAAATTAAACTTAAAAAAATGTATTGGCTAAAATTAAAAACATGAAATAAGAATATATTATTTTCACGAAAACTCGCAAGATAACTACTGTACAATTGTATAATTAAGCATACAAATAAAAAAACAGAAAAAATTCTTACAACAAAATTATTTTTTTTAAAATCCTTTAAAAAAAGTAGGCAATTTATTCCAAGAACAAAATAACCTAAATAAATTATGAATTTGTTAAAACTAATTAGTTCCATTTAATGGGCTATCAGGGTCACAAAAACTTGGACAAGGTCGTGTTAAATCGTAAATATTTCCACTATCTGGATCTAAAACTTCTCCATCTTTAGAAGAAATCATGTCTTTTCCATTTGCATCTACTCCAACAATAATTAATTTTTCTTCGAAAACAGTTTCGCTTTCTATTTTTTGTTTATGAACTCCTAAATAAGCTCTTACTGTTACAGCACCTTCTGCAATAACATCTTTTAAATCTTCTAATGGAATATTAAAAGCTCTACATTCTTGGTGAGCATTATATACATCTTCCATTTTACGCCATCTTTTTGTCCATCTTTTTGCTGTTTTTAAAGTAATTGTGTTTTTTTTCATTTGTAAAAAATTTGGTTAGGTTTTAAATATACAAGTTTTTTTAACCTTAACATTTATAGACATTAAAAATTTGGTAAAAAATGGTATTTTCGTAAGATGTCTGCATCTTTAGAACTTCAAATACAAACTTTACCAAATACACCAGGCGTGTATCAATATTTCGATAAAAATGATGTAATTATTTATGTAGGAAAAGCAAAAAATTTAAAGAAAAGAGTTGCTTCTTATTTCACCAAGAAACACGAAAACGGAAAAACGAGAGTTTTAGTAAAAAACATCGTTCGTATAAAACACATTGTTGTAAATACAGAAACAGACGCTTTATTATTAGAAAATAACTTAATAAAAAAATACAAGCCTAAGTACAATGTCTTGCTAAAAGACGATAAGAGTTATCCATGGTTGTGTATTAAAAAAGAACGTTTTCCACGAATTTTTTTAACAAGAAGAGTTATTAAAGATGGCTCGGAATATTTTGGACCTTATACATCTGTAAAAACCGTAAGAATTCTTTTAGATTTAATAAAAGAGCTGTATCCATTAAGAACTTGCAATTACGATTTAAGTGCACAAAAAATTAACGAAGGCAAGTATAAAGTTTGTTTAGAATATCATTTAGGAAATTGTTTAGGGCCTTGTGAAGGTTTGGAAACGCAAACACATTACGAAAATTCCATAAAAGAAATTAGAAATATTATCAAAGGAAACTTTAAAGAAAGCTTAGATAAGTTTAAAAAAATGATGCTCGATTTCTCTGAAAATATGGAGTTTGAAAAAGCACAAAAAATTAAGGAGAAATTAGACAGGTTAAATAATTATCAAGCAAAAAGTACCATTATAAATCCATCTATAAATAATGTAGATGTTTTTTCTATTATTTCTGATGAAACCCATGGTTATGCAAACTTCCTAAAGATTTCTAACGGTTCTATTATTCAATCTCATACCACAGAAATTAAAAAGAAGTTAGACGAAACAGATAAAGAATTATTAGAACTTTTTATTGTTGAAATAAGGCAACGTTTCAATTCGCAATCTCCAGAAATTTATGTCCCTTTTAAAGTTGGTTTGGGCGAAGTTGTAAAAGTTACAATACCTAAATTGGGAGATAAAAAAAGGATTGTAGATCTTTCTGAAAGAAATGCGAAGTATTACAGAATGGAACAATTTAAACAAATAAAAATTGTAGATCCAGATAGGCATACAAAACGAATTATGGCGCAAATGAAAAAAGATTTGCGACTTTCTGTAGAGCCAAGGCATATAGAATGTTTCGATAATTCGAATATTCAAGGAACAAACCCAGTTGCTGCTTGTGTAGTTTTTAAAGACGGAAAACCAAGTAAAAAAGACTATAGACATTACAATATAAAAACAGTTGTTGGACCAGATGATTTTGGTTCCATGGAAGAAGTAGTTTATAGAAGATATAAACGCTTGTTGGCAGAAGACGAACCTTTACCACAATTAATTATTGTAGATGGTGGAAAAGGACAATTATCATCTGGTTTAAAAGCTTTAGAGAGATTAGGTTTACGAGGTAAAATTGCCATTATTGGAATTGCTAAACGTTTGGAGGAAATTTATTATCCTGGAGATCCAATTCCTTTGTATTTAGATAAAAAGTCCGAAACCTTAAAAATTACCCAGTATTTAAGAAACGAAGCACACAGATTCGGAATTACGTTTCACAGAAACAAGCGTAGTAAAAGTGCCATTCAATCGGAATTAGAACAAATACCAGATGTTGGTACCCAAACTATTACAACATTATTGCGTACATTTAAATCTGCAAAAAGAGTTAAAGAAGCGTCTTTGGAAGATTTAAAGAAATCGATTGGGCATGCAAGAGCCATGAAAGTGTATGCTTTCTATCACCCCCAAAAAGAAAAAGAAAATGAAAAATAGTTTAATTTTATTTTTATTAATGTTTCCATTGTTACTTTTGGGGCAGCAAAAACAGCCAAAAGTTGGGCTAGTTTTAAGTGGTGGTGGAGCCAAAGGTTTTGCACATATTGCAATTTTAAAAGAGATCGATAAAGCCGGAATTAAATTAGATTATATTGGTGGTACAAGTATGGGAGCCATTATTGGTGGTTTTTATGCAGCTGGTTATTCTGCAAATCAAATTGAAGAAATTGTCTTAGATGTAGATTTTTTAACGCTTATTAGAGATATTTTACCAAGAAGTTCAGAAACATTTTTTGAGAAAGAATTTGGCGAAAAAACAGTTGTTACACTGCCAGTAAATAGAGGTAAAATAGGTTTGCCAAAAGGTGTTTCTAAAGGACAAAATGTTTTAAACTTATTATTAGAATTATTCGATTCTGTAGATGGGAATCAAGATTTTTCGAAGTTACCAATTCCATTTTTTTGTGTTGCTACAGATGTAGAAAATGGAGCGCCTGTAGTTTTAGAGAAAGGTTCCTTGCCAATAGCTTTAAGAGCAAGTGGCTCTTTTCCATCGCTTTTAAACCCTATAGAAATAGAAGATAAGCTTTTAATTGATGGTGGTATCGCAAATAACTTTCCTGTAAGTATTATGAAAGATAAAGGAATGGATATTATTATTGGTGTAGATGTAGAAGGGAAGTTGTTTCAGAAAGACAAAATTAATTCTGTAGTTGCTTTATTAAACCAAATTATGAGCTATCAAATGTATAGCAAAACAGATGAAGAAATAAAAAAATTAGACGTTTACATTCATCCAGAAATATTCGAATATACTGTGGTAGATTTCGATAAAAAAGTAGAAATTTTAGAAAAAGGTGCTGTGGAAGCCAAGAAATTTACAGAAGTTTTTAAGCAAATTGCTGCAAAACAAATAGTAAAAAGAAACATTAAGAAAGTAAAGTTTAGTAACGATAAATTAAGAATATCTGATATTGGTATTTATGGGGAAGAAAATTATACAAGAGCTTATATTTTAGGAAAATTAAATATTAAAGAAGGAGATAGTTTAACAAGAAACGATATTACTAAAAAAATATATTTATTATCTGCCACAAGGAATTTTAATAGAATCGAATATAATTTAATTAAAAAAATAGATGGTAGTTATTTATTAGACTTTAAGGTAAATGAATCTAATGAAAAGGCAAATCTAAAGTTAGGTATACATTACGATTATTTATATAAATCTAGCATACTTGCAAACTATAATCATAAAAGCATTTTTACAAAAAACGACTTGCTTTCCTTAAACTTAATACTTGGAGATAATTTAAGATACGATTTTACTTATTTTGTAGATAATGGCTTTTACACGAGTTATGGTTTTAGATCTAGATACAATCATTTTCGTTCTCAAGTTCCTTTTAGAGATAGTAATTCTCCCAATGTTAGCAGTGTAAATATTAGATATGCAGATTTTACAAACGAAATTTTTTTACAAACAACATTTAATAGAAAATTTGCTTTGGGAATTGGTGCAGAGGTAAAAAGAATTGAAGCTTTAACAGACAATATAAATTCTTTAGATGATAGTAATATCGCAGACGATAGTGTTTATTTTAACCTTTTAGGGTATTTAAAGTTAGATACTTACAATAAAAAATATTTTGCCACAAAAGGTGTTTTTGCAGATTTCGGTTTTAAATGGTATTTGTTATCTACAGATTTTGCAAATAATTTCGAACGTTATGCACAAGCAAAAGGGAAAATAGGTTTTGCGACTTCTTTTTGGGATAATTTTACATTACAATATACAGGTGAAGCAGGGTTTTCTTTAAATGAAATAGAATCTGGTGTTTTCGATTTTCAATTAGGAGGAAATAACCAGAATTATATTAATAATTTTGTTTCGCTTTATGGTTATGAATTTGCAGATTTAAGTGATGAGTCTTTCGTTAAATCGGAGTTTAATGTACGTTACCAATTTTTACCTAAACATTATTTCTCTGCAATTGCTAATTATGCACGTTTAGATAATAATGTTTTTAAAGATATCGATTTGTTTAAAGATATTAAATCTGGTTATGCAGTTGGGTATAGTTACAATTCTTTTATTGGACCTATAGAATTAAAGTACAGTTGGTCTCCAGATACAAATAAAAATACTTGGTTATTTAACTTAGGATTTTGGTTTTAAAGTTTAAAATAAGTATTAAGTATCTAGTACAAAATACATAGATAAAAGTGTAAAGAAAAAGCCAGTGAATTTAAAATTCACTGGCTTTTTTTATTTTTAAAGATTCATTTATTTTAGAATCATTTTATATATACTATTGATTATTTTGCTTCGTACTTAAATGAAACTCTTCATACGTTTGTAATAAGCTCATTAAAGCAGTTATTAAATCTTTAGTTTCTAATAGAACACTAAAGTATAGAGTAGTGTTCTTAGGACTTGTTTCATCTGTTCTAATTCTAGCAACTTGCTTTTCAATAGAAGCAGAAACACTCGTTAATAACTCGTTCTTTTCAATAATAAGAGCATTTAAATCATCTAAATCTCTGTTTTCGAAAATGGCAGCCTCTTTAACTAATAAAGTAGATAATTGGATATCTATTCCTTTTAAATCTTTTATTTGTCCTTTCTTTAAGTTTTTATGATTGTTATTTACGTGTTTGTAACTTGCTCTAGAAATGTAACTAATAGATTGTGCAACATCTTGTAAATACCCTAAAACCATAATATAGAATCTACTTGCTTGTACAGAAGTTTCGTCTAAAGATTTAATAAAATAGAAAACACCATCTTTTAAACCATCGATTTCGTCGTTTAATTTATTTACGTGTTTATCGGTTTTACGTAATTTATTTAAATCGTGGTTTGCTAAATCATTTACAACATTGGTATATAATTTATTTACACGTGTAATAACACCAGAAATATGATCTGCACTTTCTTCAATAACACCATTAATAGTAATTAATTCTGCTCTTTCTATATATTCTTGTTTTTTAATTTCTTTTGTTTTATTTCTATGAATTAAAGTATTTCTTCCAATTAAGAAAGCAACAAGTGCTAATAAAATTGGTATCATAACCATGTTCCAGCTAATTAAATAAGCCACAATTGCAGCTGCTAAAAAGGCTGTAATTGCAGTTAAAAACCAACCACCAATTACGTTAAGAACACCTGCAACTCTATATACTGCACTTTCTCTACCCCAAGCTCTATCTGCTAAAGAAGTACCCATTGCAACCATAAATGTTACATAAGTTGTAGATAAAGGTAGTTTCATAGAAGTTGCAATCGAAATTAAAATACCAGCAACAATTAAATTAACAGCAGCCCTTACTAAATCGAAAGCTGGTAATTCGTATGTTTTATCTTTAGTTAATGGAATAACAGGTTTCTGAAACTTAGAATTTACAAAATCTAAAGTAGATTTAGGAATTATATAACTAATTCCTGCATTAATTCCCATTGCTGCTCTTACAACAACTCTAGATAATGGATTTGGTTGAAACTTCTCATGACCTTCACCTTGTCTCGATAAATCAATTCCTGTTTTTATTACATTTTGTGCTTTACTAGAAGTCCATAATGTAACGACCATAATACCACCAGCCAATAATAATAACCAAACATTAGAAGGAACTTTTTTTGCTAAAATTCCCATAGAAAAGGCATCAGCAGCAACACCAGAAACTTCCCAAGCTTGGTAAGAATTCCAAGCCGCAATTGGTACACCAACAAAGTTTACCAAATCGTTTCCAGAGAAAGCCATAGCTAAAGAAAAAGTACCAACTCCAATTATTAATTTTAGGATATTTATTTTAAAAACCTGAATTAATAATTGAGAAATTATAGACCAAGCCACAAAACTTCCTGCAATAATTAAAATTGTATTTCCTTCAATTAAGTGCTTTATTTCTCCGTAAAAAGGAGTTCCTTTCATTCCTTTTATAATAATAAAATAGGTAATGGCAGTTATTGCAAAACCACCAAATAAAGCATTTATATAGGTAGCTCTTTTTTCAAAATTAAAAGAATAAATTAATCTCGATACAAATTGAACCAATGCACCAACTGAAAAAGCGACGACTACAGAGAGTAGTATTCCGTTTATAATTTCTAACGCTTTTTTATGGTTGATATAATTCCAAATATCTGAAACTGATTGAGAATCGTTTGCAGAAATTTTTATCAATGAAATACAAACTGCAGCTCCTAATAATTCAAAAACGATAGAAACTGTTGTAGATGTTGGCATTCCTAACGAGTTAAAGATATCTAATAATAAAATATCTGTTATCATTACAGCCATAAAAATAATCATGATGTCTTGGAACATGAACATGCTTGGGTTAAAAATTCCCTTACGTGCAACTTCCATCATTCCACTAGAGGTAATTGCTCCAAAGAACACACCTAAACTGGCAATAATCATAATTTTCTTAACAGAAATAGCTTTAGAGCCAATGGCTGAATTTAAAAAGTTTACAGCATCATTACTAACTCCTACAACTAGGTCTACAATAGCTAAAACAGCTAAGGCAACAAGCATTAAAATATATGGATCTCCCATTTTTCTTTAAAATTTAGTTTTGCAAATTTACGAACACAAAATGTTGCGAATGTTACGTTTATGTTATGTTAATTATTTTAAAAATGAATATCTACTTGTAATCTACACAATAATTGATTTGTCTTAAAACCAATGTCTGTATAGCTTACATCTGTTTGTACTTTTAATTTATGTCCTGCAATATATTTAGATACACCTAAAGTATATTGATTTTCGGCACCTTTTCCTGTTATATTTCTGTCTAAAGAAATGTTTGTATAACGTCCAGAAATTTCTACAGTTTTCGATAGCAAATATCCTGTTTGTAAATTTAAACCATTTCCAACTTGAACGATATCTCCAGTAAGCGTTCCATCAGAATTTTTCGCGAAAGCGTCATCTGCATTTCTATTCGCATATTCTGCCATAAAAGAAAAACCTTTATGTTTATACATGGCATCTATAAATACAGTAGAAATATTTGTGGAGTAAAAGCCAGTATCATTAAACATATAAGAACCTTGGTTACTTCTTGTCCTAGAAGCATTATTGTTAAAATCGTAGGCAAAACCTACAGATAATTTAGGTTTTTGTTCAAATTTTAAATCACTTCCTTTATAATCTCCTTTGCTTTCGAAATCTCCAAAAGGAAATAATTCCACTCTTGTGGTGTATTGGTGTCCACCAATGTTTCCAGTAGTAACATTTCTTCCTTCACCTTGTGCCATAGAAAAGATTTCTTTTACTAAAAAGGTGTCTGTTAGGTTAAATTTGTGTCTTAATTGAATACCAATATCTCTATCTATATTAAATCTACTATTTAATAAAGAACGATCTACTTGTTGCAAATTTGCAGAAGAAATTACACGTTCTCTATTTCCTGGTAATTTGGTTTGCCCAAACCATAAAACAAAATTCCCAGCGAAATTCCATTTTAAAACTGCATCCATTACATATCTTGGTGCATTGCTAGTAAATTGAGAAATTCCAGATTGATCTCTGTTAGATAAACCTAATTCAATTTTATATTTCAGTTTTGGTGAAAAAGCAAAACCATCGAATTTTAAACGAGATCGTCTTATTAATATCGAAGATTCTGGGTTGCTAAGTCCATTTTGTACATCCCAATTAGAAGTCGCTAAAGTTTGGAATCGTAAACCAATTTTCATGGTAAAAGTACTGTCTTTTCCTACTAAATTAAAAAGACCTTTACCAAATTTTGGTGCATTTTTTTTTTGAGAATTTGTATCTAGAAAGTGAAAAACACAAATAAACATTACTAACGTTCGTAGTAATTTAAATTTCATAAATAATAGTTTTTGTCGCTACAAAGAAGCAACAAAAATGTTAACCTAATGTTAAAATAACATTAAGTTTTAAAAAAAACTGCCTTGGCCAAAGGCAGTAATATTATAAAATAACTGTTGACAAAAACTAGAATTTTATAAATATATATTCCTATAAGAATAATTCAAATATCTCTTTTTTATTTGAAGACAATGTTTTCTTAAAATTAATAAAATGTTAACTATTTTTTCTTAGTTAACATTTAGATAATGTTTCTGTAACTCAACCATAATTTACAACTAACATAGAATTTACAAATCAATTAGACTTTTGCAGAAGTAAAAAATACGAAATAATGAAGAAATTTTTATGTATTGCTTTTATCGCTTTAAGTCAAGTTTTAATAGCACAAGACAAAGGGACAATTAAAGGTTTGCTAACAGATAAAGAGATGAGCAACGAACCATTGGCTTTTGCAAATGTTCTTATAAAAGGAACAGCAATTGGATCTACTACAGATTTCGATGGTTTGTATTCTTTTAAAGTACCAGCAGGAACACATACAGTTCAATTTAGTTTTATAGGTTATAAAACAATCGAAAAAGTATTTACTGTAAAAGCAGGTGAAACAGTTACAATAAACCAATTAATGTCTGCAGAAGAAGGTGTTGGTTTAGATGAGGTTATTGTTAAGGCTTCTACAAGTAAAGAAAAAACTAGCGCCCTAATTTTGGAACAAAAGAAAGCAGTCTCAATTACAACAACTATTGGAGCGCAAGAATTATCTGTAAAAGGAGTTTCGGATGCAGAAGGAGCAGTTACAAAAACAGCAGGTGTTTCTAAAGGATCTAAAAATGTTGTGGTAAGAGGTTTGGGAGATCGTTACAATTCTACGACTTTAAATGGTTTGCCTTTGCCTTCTGAAGATCCAGAATATAAAAATATCTCTTTAGATTTTTTTGGAACAGATATTATAAAAAATATTGAAGTAAATAAAGTGTTTACATCAGAATTATATGGAGATGTTGGTGGTGCAAACATTAACATTGCCTCAAAAGAATTAGTTAAAAAGAATTTATTAAATGTAAGTGCTTCTTTAGGTGTAAATACACAAACGGTTTCTAAAGAGTTTTTAACAATAAATGGTACCAATAGATTTGGAACTCAAAATTCGAGCATCCCAGTAAACGATTTGTCTAAATATTCATTTAAAAATTCATTCAAACCTCAGAGTCAAGATTTTCAATTAAATAATAGTATTTCTTTCGCTGGTGGAAAAAAGTATGATATTGGAGAAGATACTTTTAGCTTTTTTATAGTTGGTGGTTTCGATGGAAGTTATAATTACTTAGATGGTAACATTAAACAAACAACTAGCTCTGGAGATATTTTTCAAGACCAATCTTTTACAAAACACGAATATAATGTTTCGCAAATTTTAATGGCGAACTTAAAATATAAATTCGAAGAAGGGCATAATATTGCTTTCAACCATTTATTCATTCATAATAACAAACAATCTATTGGAGATTATTTTGGTTTTAATAACCCAGAACAAGATGGAGATTTAGAATTTCAAAGAAGACAGCAAACTAACAATAACGAGTTATATGTAAATCAATTAATTGCAAATTACAAATTTACAGAAAGACTAGATTTCGAAGCAAAAGGTTCTTTAAACTTCATTAGAGGAAATGAGCCAGACAGAAGAACCAATAAATATTTATTTAGAGATAATTTTTATAGTCCAGAAACAAGTTCTGCAGGAGAAAACGAACGTTATTTTGCAAAATTAGAAGAGAACGATTATGCTGCAAAAGGTAAGTTTTCTTATAAGTTGAAAGAAGACGAAGAAGATATTAGCGTTTTAGAATTTGGAGGAGATTACAGATATACAGAACGTTTATTCTCTGCTACTATTTTTAATCATGATTTTTCAAGTAGAGTTGCAATAGATATCGAAAACCCAGATGCTGTTTTCTCTCAATCTTCTATAGATAATAACATTTTCGAATTGGAAACTGGTAGAGGTGGAGCAAGTAACCCAAATGCATTTGTACCATTTACTTATAGAGGTAAAAGACAAATATTTGCAGGTTTTGGTAATTTAGTGTATCAATTAAGCGATAATTTTATAGCTTCTGTTGGTGGTAGATTCGAGAAAATTCAACAACGAGTTACTTATAATACAAACATTGCACAATCTGCTATAGATGGCGCTTCAAATTTAGATAGAACGTATGTTTTACCAAGCTTCAATTTAAAATACAACTTTAACGAAAACAGTATTTTAAGAATTGCAGGGAGTCAAAGTTATACGTTTCCACAATTTAAAGAAACTGCACCATTTAAATACCAAGATATAAGTTTTTCTTCTCAAGGTAACCCAGATTTAAAACCGTCAGATAATTATAATTTCGATGCGAAATACGAATACTATATGTCTTCGTCTGAATTATTTACTGTAACTGGATTTTATAAATACATTCAAAACCCTATCTCTAGAAGTGAGATTCCTTCAGGAGGAAATACATTAACTTATTTAAATGTTGGAGACGATGCAAGTGTTTATGGAATAGAATTAGAAGCAAGAAAAAATATTTACGAAATTGAAGACAAAGATTTAAAAATTATGGGAGGTGTAAACACATCTTACTTAGTTTCTAATGTAAACTTAGATACAAATTCTGTAGCGCAATTTACAAATGCGACTAGCGATTTAGAAGGCGCAACACCATTTTTATTAAATGCAGATATTTCTATCAATAAAAAATACAACGATAATACATTTATCTCTTCGTTAGTATTTAATTATTTCAGTGAAAGAGTTTATTCTGTTGGAACTAGAGGTTTTGCAAATATTTTAGAAAAAGGAATACCAACATTAGATTTGGTTTCTTCATACGAGTTTAACGAAAACTATCGTTTAAAATTAAAAGCAACGAACTTATTAAATCCAGATTTTCAATTAACTAGAGCAGGTTTTAATGGAGGAGATAATGTTGTGTTAAGTAATTATAAAAAAGGTGTTAATATAAGTTTAGGATTCTCTTATGATTTCTAGATTTTAGTGAGTTTTAATAACAATTCTTTAAAATTTAGTTAAGGCAAAAGAAACATAATTAGTTCAATTTTGTAGGAGATAATCAAACAAACAATTTAAACAAATTAATAAAAAAAAATGAAAAAATCAATTTTATCAATCGTAGCAATTGCATCTTTAGTTTTCGCTAGTTGTTCTTTAAGTGACGACGATAACGCTCCAGTAACAGGAGGAGATGTAACACCACAAAATTTAGCAGGAAACTTAACATCCGATTTAACTTTAAAATCTGGAATTGCACACAATTTAACAGGAGCTCTTTTAGTAAAAGACGGAGCCACTTTAACAATTGAAGCTGGTACAACAATTAATGCACTAGCTGGTGGTACAGATGTTTATATTTTAATAGAAAAAGGAGGAAAGCTAATTGCAGATGGAACTGCTACTAGTCCTATAAAATTTACATCTAGTTCTACAAGTCCAAAAGCTGGAGATTGGGGAGGAATTATTTTAAATGGTAAAGCACCTTTAAGTCGCCAATCTGGAGCAGAAAGTAATGCTGCAACAGAAGTTAAAAATTCAATTTTATTTGGTGGTTCTGTAGCAACTGATAATTCAGGAATTATAAACTATGTAATTTTAGAATATACAGGAGCAAGAATAGACGACGAAGCAGAGCACAATGGTTTAACTTTAAACGGAGTTGGTTCTGGAACTACATTATCTAATATCGCTATTTTAAATGGAGATGATGATGGTATTGAGTTTTTCGGAGGAACTGTAAATGCATCTAACATTTTAGTAGTAAATGCTAAAGACGATATGTTCGATTTTACACAAGGTTATGTTGGAACATGTACAAATTTATATGGAATTAGAGAAAATGGTTACACAGCAGTAACTTCAGATCCAAGAGGAATTGAAGCAGATGGAAACTTAGATGGAAACTCTCCTTCAGATATTAACGAATCTAACTTTACAGTAAATGGTGTAACTATTATAAACAATGCAGATGGAGTAGAAATGTCTGATGGAATTAAAGTAAGAAGAGGTGCAACTGCAACAATTACAAATGCATATTTAGCATTAGGTTCTGGAGCAGAATTTAGCGATGTAATAGATTTGCAAGATGGTAAAAGTGATGCAGATGATGCAACAACTATTACTGCTTCTGCAAGTACTGCAAACGATTTAGATATTACAGATTTTAAAAATACAGTTTCAGGTGGAGCAACAATTAATTTAACTGCTGCAACTTCTGGTGGGGCAGATAAATCGGTATTTGCTTGGACAGGTTATAAGTTCTAAGTAAAAAACAGCAATGAAACAAAAAAAGCAGGCTTTAAGCCTGCTTTTTTGTTTTAAATAAATTAAAATATATGTTTTATTCTGAAGCTTCTGTGGCTTTGTATAAATCTCCTCCTGCAATTCCGTCTACAAAAGCGATTAAGTCTTTCTTAGATGTCTTATTTGCATCAAACTGAATATTTGCAACACTATCTTTAAAAACAACTTTTGCTTCTAATACTCCTTCTTTTTTAGATAATTTAGATTGTATTGTTTTTGCACAACCAATCTCGCATGTCATCCCAGAAATATGTAAGGCAACCATTTGTTGTTTTGCTGCAACAACCTCCGTTTTTTTAGTTGTTGAAGTGTTTTCGTTCTTACAACCAACAAGTGTAAAACCTGCAATTGCTACTGCTACTAATATTTTTTGAACTCTCATTAGATTTAGTTATTAAGTGATACTACAAATTTATAAATAATAAGTTTCTAATTTAAAGAATTGTTAGACTTTTGCAACTTATTTAATATACTATGAGCAATCAGCAACAAAAATGGTTTTATCTATGTTTACTTTCCTTAGTTTGGGGGAGTTCTTTTATATTGATGAAAAAAGCTTTGTTGGGTGTTACTCCAATTCAATTAGGTGCTTTAAGGATGCTTTTTACAGCGATTTTTTTACTTTCTGTCGCTCCAAAATCTTTAAAGAAAATTCAGAAAAAACACTATAAATACATTGTTTATACTGCTTTATTAGGAACTTTTATTCCTGGCTTTTTATTTGCTTTTGCAATTACAAGTATCGATAGTTCTATTGTTTCAATCTTAAACTCTTTAACACCTTTTAATACTTTAATATTTGGTGCAATTGTATTCGGTTTTGGATTTAAAAGAACGCAATTATATGGAATTTTAATAGGTCTAATAGGTACCTTAATTCTCATTTTAAAAGGAGCTGCTTTGAATCCGAATCAGAATTATTGGTTTGCCTTATTAATTATTGTAGCTTCAGTTGGGTATGCTTTTAATGCGAATATGGTAAAGAAATATTTAAACGATTTAAATGCACTTTCAATAGTAACAGGTAATTTTTTATTATTGATTATTCCTGCTTTTGTAGTTTTGGCTTTTACGGATTTCTTTTCTACGTTTAGTTTTCAAAACGAGGTTCTAATGCAATCTTTAGGGTATTTAGCAATTTTATCAATCGTAGGAACAGGAATTGCAAAAACTATTTATAACAAATTAGTTCATATTTCAGATCCTGTTTTTTCTTCTTCAGTAACATATTTAATTCCATTGGTGGCTATTTTTTGGGGAATGTTAGATGGAGAGAAATTAAGTCCGCTTCAAATCTTTGCTGGAATTATTATTTTGCTAGGTGTTTATTTAGTGAATAAGAAGAAGTAGTTTTTTTTAGTTTCAAAGTTTCAAAGTTTCAAAGTTTCAAAGTTTCAAAGTTTCAAAGTTTCAAGGTTTCAAGGTTTCAATATTTCAATATTTCAATATTTCAAAGTTTCAAGATTTTTCTCGCAAAATCGCGAAGAAGCAATTTTTTTTGTTCATCTTAAAATTCTTAATTCTTAATTCTTGATTTCTGTTTCTTGGTTCAAAAAAGTCTTCGACAAGCTCAGACTGACATTTCGAATTTAAATTGTAATTTGAAGAATAAAAGAAAAACTTCAAATAAATCTACAAACATTCTCCGTGAAAATCTGTGGGATTTGTATCAAGAAAAATACAAAAAAAGAGAGTCAAAACACAATGTCTTGACTCTCTTTAATCTATTATAAGTTTCTTCTAATTATTTAAAATCAGCATCAGAAACTCCTTCGTTTACTTTAATTTCTTTAATAATAAAACTTAAATCCATTGGTCCCATTTTTTGACCAATAGCATGAGGAAACATAATTCCATTTACTGCTTTATAATCAGAATACACAGTTGGTACTGCAACCTCTTTTCCATCTGGTCCTTTTGCGGTCTTAACAGATTTTACTTTTAAGCCAGAAGCCATGTCATAAAAAACTTCAGTATCGTTATATTTTAAAACAATAGCGTTTTTACCATCTAAAGGCTCAATTCTAACCAATTTACCTGAAGTATAATCTAAATCACTAAATAAAGCATTACCACTTTTTGCTTCCGTAATTTGTTCTGGAGTCATAGGTATTTTTTGACCTCTAGCTTCAGAAAAACCAGTTGTTCCATCAAAAACAGTTTTTTGCACGGTATTTCCCATCACAGAAATTACTTGAGAAGTTTTATTTGGTGAAGAAGCTTTTATTGTCATTACTAATGGAGTTCCTTGAATTGTTGCATTTGCAACCATCATTGTAGTTTTAATTGACATAACTTTGTCTTTACCACCAATTGCTTCTAAGTATTTATTTACCACTTTTTCAGCAGTCAATCCATCTGGAATTGGCATTGTCATTGCTGGTTTTGTTGTAGGGTTTCCTTCTTTGTCGAAATATTTTATAATATAATCTGTTTTTTCAAGATTTTTTAAAACATCTATTCCCTTTCCAGTAATAACAATTCTAGCTTTATCTCCTCTAAAATATTTAATTGCAGCATTTTGTACGTCTTCTAAAGTTACTGCGTTAATATTTTTTAGGTAATTTTCGTAATAATCTGCAGGCAAATCATTAATTAAAATATTAAGTGCATTATTGGCAACAGTATTAGGGCTTTCTAAAGATCTAACAAATCCTCCAACATAAGTAGACTTTGCTAAATCTAATTCGGCTTGAGAAGCTTTTTGATATCTAATTCTATTGATTTCTTTCATAAATTCAACAACAGAACTGTCTGTAACCATGTTTCTCACAGATGCAGATGCTTTAAATCTACTAGCATATCTGCTTGCTCCAATTCCTGAATAAGCACCATAAGTATACGCTTTATCTTCACGTAGATTTTTAAAAACTCTACCTGTTCCTCCTCCACCAAGAATTCGGTTTGCTAAAAGAGCAGCAAAGTAATCTTTATCTGAAACCTTTAAATTTATAGCATTTATAACCGCTACTTCAGATTGTACTGCGTTTGGCATATTTATAAAGTTAATTTCTGTTGTAGAAGGATTTTTTACCTCAGGTAAAGCTTCTGCAGACATTACACCTGGTTTCCATCCACTAAATAACTTTGTAATTTGATTTTTAATTGTTTTAAAATCTACATCACCAACAATTGCTAGATAGGCATTGTTAGGTTTAAATTTTTGAGCATATAAATCTTTAACATCTTGTAAGGTGATGTTTTTTAACGTCTCTTCTGAAGTAAATTCTGCATAAGGATGATTCTTTCCATATGTTAAAACTTGATCCACTCTACTTGCAATTGCTGCAACACTATTTTCGTTAGACTTAATACCTTCTAAAGATTGTTTCATTTGCTTATCGAACTCTGCTTGGTCGAAAACAGGATTAAAAGCGGCATCTGCCATTAACTCTAAAACTCTTGGGAAGTATTTAGATAAAGAGCTTGCAGAAGCATTTTCAGCTCCAAAAGAAATATTGGCTCCTAAATAATCTACTTCTTTATCGAATGCTTCTTTAGAGATTGTTGTTGTTCCTGTACCTAACATACCTCCTACAAAACCTTCTACACCTTTTTTAGCTCCTTTAGAATAAGGTGCATTGTCTATAATTAAGGTTGCACTTGCTCTTGGTAATTTATGATTTTCTACCACTAAGACTTTAAGTCCGTTTGGTAATGTGAATTTTTTTGGAGTTCCTAAGTTTATGGTAGGAGCTGGTCCAGATTCTGGCATTTTAGTTCTATCAATTTGAGCAGAAATACTCATTGATAAGAATAAAAATGTAATTATTGAATATATTTTAGTTTTCATTTTTTTACAGTTTTATAAAATTATTTCTTTTGAGATGCTGGTAAATACTCAATTACAACTCTACTATTTTTACCTAAGTATTTTTTTGCAACTTCTCTAATTTCTTCCTTTGTAATAGAGTTAATAATTTCTAACTCTTTATTAATTCTATTTGTGTCGCCAACTAACATATAATTAGTAGCTAAAGATGCTGCAATGTCTTCTACATTATCGTTTGAAGAAACAAAGGTGTTCTCAAACTGATTTCTTACTTTTTGTAAATCTTCATCAGAAATTAACTCAGTTTGTATTTTTAAAATCTCTTCATCCATATCTTTAATTAAATCGTTAACAGGTAATTTACCTGTATGCATAGCAGCAACTAAATAAACACTGTAATCTTCTAATGCTCTTGCGAAAGAAAATGCCTGTAGTGCATTTTTCTTGTCATCGACCATTTTCTTGTATAATCTAGAACTTTTACCATTACTTAAAACAGTAGAAATAACATCTAAAACTTTAGCGTCTCTTTCTTTCATAGAAGGAGTTACATAAGCTAAACCTATAATAGGTAGTTGAATATTAGAATCATATTCTTTAACTCTTTTTTCAGTAGTTCTTTTTGGTTCAGTAATTTTTACAACATTTGGTTTCGTTCTGGATGGAATTGGTGCAAAATATTGCTCTACTAATTTTTTTGTATCACCTTTTTCAAAATCTCCGGTAATTACTAAAACAGCATTGTTTGGCATATACCATTTTTTATAAAAATCTTGGAATTCTTCTAATGAAGCACCATCTAAGTCTTCAATAAAACCAATTAAAGGTCTTCCATAATTATGTTTATCAAAAATATGCTTGTAAATATCTCCATAAATTATTTTACCATAAGGAGCATTGTCTAAACGTTGTCTTTTTTCTTCTTTTACAACTTCATTTTGGGTGTCTATTGCTTTTTGGTCGATAATAGGGTGTAATAAACGCTCAGACTCCATCCATAAAGCTAACTTTAATTCGTTAGAAGGTAAAGTTTGGTAGTAATAAGTTCTATCCCAATTGGTGTTAGCATTTCCACTAGCGCCTCTATTAGATTGAATTTCTCTCCAAGTTGCTCTTTCGATATTCTTTGTTCCTGTAAAAAGTAAATGTTCGTAAAAGTGTGCCATACCAGTTTTACCAGTTTCTTCATCTTTAGAACCTACATGATACATAACACCCACTGTTACTATAGGAGCACTATTGTCTTGATGCAAAATTACATGCATTCCATTGCTTAAATCATACTCCTCAAATTCAACTTTTTGTGCACTTGCAGAAAATGCAACTAACAGAGCTGAAGCAAGAGTTAAAATACTTTTTTTCATTTATTTTTTATTTAATTAATAATTGATGTTTGATATGACGCTCTATTATTAAGTTTGTTACAACAAATTAACAATAAAACTAAAAGAAATTCAAAAGTAAAAAGATTCTATCTAATTATAAAGTTAAAGATTGTTTATTCTCTTGATTATGATTGTATTATTTTTATAATCAAATATTGTATTAAACCAAAAAAGATGTATATTTGCACCCGCATTTTCGGCAACGAAAAGCAAAAACAAAGTATAAATACGCAAAACAAATAGTATGTACGCAATCGTAGAGATAGCAGGGCAGCAGTTTAAAGTTGCAAAAGACCAAAAAGTATACGTACACCGTTTAAAAGGAGAAGAAGGATCGAAAGTTACTTTCGATAACGTTCTTTTACTTGACGATGCAGGTAACGTAACTTTAGGCGCCCCAGCTATAGAAGGAGCTTCAGTAACAGCTCAAATTTTAAGTCACTTACAAGGTGATAAAGTAATCGTTTTCAAAAAGAAAAGAAGAAAAGGTTACCAAAAGAAAAATGGTCACAGACAAGCTTTAAGCGAGATTCAAATTGAATCTATCGCAGCTTCTGGTACTAAGAAAGTAACTAAAAAAGCGGCTCCTAAAAAGGCAGAAGCTAAAGTAGAAGCTCCAAAAGTAGAGAAGAAGGCAGCTCCTAAAAAGGCAGCTAAAAAAGGTGACGATTTAAAGAAAATTGAAGGTGCTGGACCTAAAGCTGCAGAAGCTTTAGTTGCTGCAGGGATCGATACTTTTGCTAAAGTAGCAAAAACAGATGCTTCTAAATTAAGCGAAATCTTAACAGAAGCAAGCTCAAGATTATCTCATATCGTTACAGATACTTGGCCAAAGCAAGCTGGTTTAGCTGCAGAAGGTAAATGGGATGAATTAAAAGAATTACAAGATAGATTAGATGGTGGTATTGAAAAATAATCACTAAAAAATTTAACTTTTAACCTATAAAAACTCAATAAAATGGCACATAAAAAAGGTGTAGGTAGTTCAAAGAATGGTAGAGAATCAGAATCGAAACGTTTAGGCGTAAAGATTTTTGGTGGTCAAGCAGCAATTGCTGGTAATATTATCGTTCGTCAAAGAGGAACTACACACAATCCAGGAGAAAACGTTTACATGGGTAAAGATCATACTTTACACGCAAAAGTAGACGGAATTGTAGAGTTTAGAAAGAAAAAAGACGATAGATCTTACGTTTCTATAACTCCATTCGAAGCTTAGTATTTAAGCTTAAAAATATTAAACGCCCAAACAATTTATTGTTTGGGCGTTTTTGTTTTAGAACATTACTATATCGAAATTTGAATAGTTTACGTAACTTTAGCAACAAATCACAACCATGAAACTTTCCCTACAAGTAATAATGCTATTTTTAGTCATTACCACATTTTCACAAGAGAAAAAATCTTCAGAAAAATTTAAAATTTATAAAGTAGAAGAATTTATTCTCGATAAATCTCTAGATTCTGCAAAGACTTATCTAAAAACTTTTTCTGAGAATGAGTACTCAAAAATTCTTCAAAAAATAATAGATAAAGAAGCTATTTCGTATCTACAGCAATACGAATTCTTTAAAAGAGTTAGCAATAGGCAAACTGTTAAATTCGAAAAAATATCTAAATATTTATATGAAAATATAAAGGAGCCATCCAATAAAAAAAAAATTAACAAAGATTACGTTTTTTTACAATGGTCTCATGTTTCTAAACTTAGAGATGAAGTAGGTTTAGATGAAGCATCTGCCTTACAAAAATCTTTAGAAAAATATGTAAATCAATTTAATGTTGCTAACGTAGAAGTTCAGAAAGCAAAAGTTAGAATTACAACGCATCCTATTGTAATGTTTCAAATAGAGCAAGATGTAGCAAATGGTAAAAAATTATGTTTGGAAAGTTTAAAAAAAGCTGAAGAAATAGAAGACAAACAACTCCAAATTATATTATTGTATCACTTAACAGATTTTCTTATACTCGAGGGAAAACTTCAAGAATATATAGATGTAAGTGAAAAGAGTTTAGAAATAGAAAATGAACTACCAGAAAAATCGCCTTATTATTACAGCATAATTCAGCACTTAATAGATGCATATGTTTATAAAGGAGATAATAATAGTAGGGTTGTAGATCTGTTGGATGAGCTGTATGGTTATGAGCCCACAAAAATTCAAACCTATTCTTTATATGAAAAATTGGTTTCGCGATTGGATAAAAATTCAGATTTAAAAAATAAAATTTTACAGAAGTTTGAAGTTAAAAATGTTTTAGAGTTAGTTCAAAAATTCGAAGATTTAGGAAAAGACCTGAATGAAAATGACAAATTTCACTTGTATAATGAAGCTTCACGTGCATTGGCTAAACATAAATTTTATGATAATGCCATGTCTTACAAAGACAAAGCAATATTTTTAACAAGAAAAATTTATTCAGAAGATCTTTCTAATTCTTTAGCAAATTACAAAACTGAACAAGCTGTTAAAGTTAAAGAAAAAGAAATAGCTCACGAAAAAGAGAAAACAGCTCTATATGGTATTATTGCTCTACTAGCAATTGTTTTATTATTAATAACACTAGTAGTTTTAAGAAAAATTAGAAAACAATCTAAGGAACTATCAGAAAAAAATAGACTGATAAAACAAACCCTAAAAGAGAAAGAATTATTAGTGAAAGAAGTGCATCATAGAGTTAAGAACAATTTTCAGATTGTTTCTAGTTTGTTAGAGTTGCAAAGCAAAGGAATTGAAGATGAGAAGGCAAAAGAATTAGCAAACGAAGGTAAAAACAGAATTAAATCGATGGCTTTAATTCATCAAAAATTATATCAAAATGAAACTGGTTTGGTTAATTTCGATGATTATATTCAACTTTTAACCAAAGAATTAAGTGCTATTTATGGATCAGATAACTCTGTAAAAACAACTATTTCTTCAACAGATATGAGTTTTGATGTAGATACAGCAATTCCATTAGGTTTAATTATTAATGAAATTATTACAAATTCTTATAAATATGCTTTTAGAAACGATAAAGAAAACAAACTTTCTATAACTATCAATAAAGAAAAAAATAGCGATTATAAGTTAACAATAGAAGATAATGGACCAGGATTATCTAATAATTTTGATGTTAAAAAAGCAAAAAGCTTAGGTTTACGTTTGGTAAATAGGTTAGTAAAACAATTACAAGGAACAGTAAATCAAACAAACAAAAATGGCGCAAAGTTCGAAATATTGTTTAAAGATTTTAATACAAGGCAACTTGTAGATTAGTTTTTAGATTCTTAAACTAGACGTTCAGAACATTTTTTTTATGTTTGGGGATTGTTTTTTTATCTAATAACTATTTTAGTAGATTAAATATATAATATGAGTAAGGTAAAAATATTAGTTGTTGAAGACGAGATAATAATTGCAGATAATATTTGCGATGCTCTAAATGATCTAGGCTATAATGCATTAGAACCTGCTATAAATTATACAGAGGCTATAGCAACAATTGAGGCAGAAAAGCCAGATATTGCTATTCTAGACATTCTGCTTTCAGGAAAAAAAACAGGTATTGATATTGCTAAGAAAATTAACGAAAAGTACAAATTTCCTTTTATTTTTTTAACTTCAAATTCAGATGCATTAACTATTAATCAAGCAAAAGAAGTAATGCCACCAGCTTATTTGATAAAGCCTTTTTCTAAAGAAGAATTATTTAGTTCTATAGAAATAGCATTGCACAATTTTTCAAATAAAATTGGAAATGTAAATGACGATAATTTAATTATTAAAGATTCACTCTTTATAAAAGATAAAGGTTTTTACATAAAAATAAATTTTGATGAAATTTTATATTTAAAAAGTGCACATGTTTATATAGAAATGATTCTTAAAAACGATGTAAAGCACGTAGTTAGAAAAAGTTTAAACGATATTTTAGAAAGTTTGAATGATAATTTTGTTCGTATTCACAGGGGTTTTGTTATTAACACAAAATACTTGGAGAAAATTAATCATACTTCTGTAAAAATTAAAAATGAAGAAATTCCTATTGGTAAAAAATATAGAGAGGATATAGTAAAGAGAATTAATTTAATCTAAAAATCTTATTTTTAGAACATTAAAAGAATGGTTTAGAACATTTTTTGTAGTAAAAACTAATTTTTATATACATTTACAACAGTTAAAGTATTAATAAACATTTTTTTCGGGGGAATGTTAATGTTTATAAAAACTTTATTCTAAAATAAAAGAAAGTCGTCTGTAAAAGATGGCTTTTTTTATGTCTGGTTTTTAAGAAACAGACTAACTTCTATTTTGTACTTTTACAAGTATGAAATTCTTGTACGATTTTGCAATTTTTTTAGCCTCACTATTTTTACCAATAGTGGCAATCTTCAATAAAAAAATAACACTTTTTGTTGATGGAAGAAAAGAAACATTTTCTAAAATTGAAGCTTTAAAAAATGAAAAAGTAATTTGGTTTCATGCAGCTTCTTTAGGTGAATTCGAACAAGCAAGACCTATAATTGAAGAATTAAAAAAGAAGACTAAAAAACATAAAATTTTAGTCACATTTTTCTCGCCTTCAGGATATGAAATTCGCAAGAATTATAATTTAGCAGATGTTATTTGTTATTTGCCATTAGATTCTAAATCGAACGCAAGAAAATTTGTAAAAACTGTAAACCCAGAATTGGCAGTTTTTATAAAATATGAATTTTGGCCAAATCTCTTAAATGAATTAAAAAATAAAAAAGTTCCTACTATTTTAGTTTCTGGAATTTTAAGAGAAAAGCAATTATTTTTTAAGAGTTATGGTGGTTTTATGCGAAAATCTTTAGAAGCATTTCATCATTTTTTTGTGCAAGATATTAATTCAGAAAAATTACTGAATTCCATCAATTTTAAAAATGTAACAGTTGCAGGAGATACTCGTTTCGATAGAGTTTCAAAAATATTAGAACAAGATAATACGTTAGATTTTATCAACGAATTTAAAGACGATAAATACACAATTGTTGTAGGAAGTACTTGGCAAGAAGACGAAGAGTTATTAGTGAATTACATAAATAATAAAGCTACAGAAGACGAGAAATTTATTATTGCACCACATAATATTAAAAATGATGCAATTTTAGAGCTTCAAAAATCAATCAAAAAGAAAACTGTTTTGTACTCTAATGTCATTTCGAGCGGAGCCGAGAAATCTAAAAATTTAAAAGATTATCAAGTTTTTATAATTGATACTATTGGTATTTTAACCAAAATTTACGCAGCTGCAGATATAGCCTATGTTGGTGGAGGTTTAAAAACAGGATTACATAATATTTTAGAGCCAGCAACTTTCGGAATTCCGGTTGTCATTGGAAATAAATACGAAAAATTTAAAGAAGCAGTAGATTTAGTGAAAATAGGAGGTTGTCTTTCTATTAAAAATCAGCAAGAATTTACTTCAACTTTTATCAACTTAAAAGAAGATGTAAATTTTAGAAACTTAACCGGAATTATCAACAAAAAATATATTGAAGATAATTTAGGAGCAACAAAATTAATTATGAATTATATAAAAACGAAACTATAAAAATGGATTTTATTTTACAACCTTGGCCTTGGTATGTTGGTGGGCCATTAATTGCATTGTCACTTTTTCTTTATTTTTATTTTGGAAAAAATTTCGGAGCCTCTACAAATTTCGAAACGTTGTGTACAATGGCTGGCGCAGGAAAAGTGTCGGATTATTTTAAGAAAGATTGGAAAGAACGTGATTTTGCATTGCTTTTTGTAGTCGGTTTAATTATTGGAGGTTTTATTTCAGCGACGTATTTAATTCCGAATCAAAATATAGATTTAAACCCAAAAACGGTTCAAGAATTAACAGATTTAGGGTTTAGCAATGTTGCGAATCAGTATTTTCCTGATGAAATTTTTAGTGAAGAAGTTGTGTTTTCTTTAAAAGGATTTTTAATACTAATCTTATCTGGAGTTCTAATAGGTTTTGGAACACGTTATGCAGGTGGTTGTACTTCTGGACACGCAATTACAGGTTTAAGTAGTTTACAATTGCCATCTTTATTAGCGGTAATTGGCTTTTTTATTGGCGGTATTATTGCTGCTTGGTTTATAATCCCTATTTTATTTTAGCTATGAAAAACATAAAATTTTTAATACTCGGAATCTTTTTCGCAATTGTATTAAGTAAAACAGAGGCAATTTCTTGGTATCGTTTTTACGAAATGTTCCGTTTTCAATCTTTTCATATGTTTGGAATTATTGGAGGAGCAGTTGTAATTTCAGCAATAATTATGCAATTGTTTAAAAGCGGAAAAATAAAAGATATCAATGGAAACAAAATTGTTCCAAAACCAAAGAAAAAAGGATTTATAAGTACTATTTTAGGAGGAACATTATTCGGTTTAGGCTGGGGAATTTCTGGAGCTTGTGCAGCACCAATTTTTGTAATTCTTGGTTTTAAATTTTTACCAGCTTTAATTTTATTAGTAGGTGCACTTTTAGGAGCTTTTCTATATGGAATTATAAGTAGAAAACTTCCAAATTAAAATAACAGTTTAGGAACTATTATCATAAAGTAAGCATTAAAATCAGTGTAATTTTGCAATATAAATGAGCAAATTAATAGACAATTTTGGGCGACAAATGGAGTATGTACGTTTAGCGGTTACAGATCGCTGTAATTTGCGTTGCCAATATTGTATGCCAGCTCATGGAATAGATATTGTACCAAGACAAGAGCTACTTACTTTTAAAGAAATGTATCGTTTAATTCGTGTTTTAACAGAATTGGGCGTTAAAAAAGTACGTTTAACTGGTGGAGAACCTTTTGTTCGTAAAGATTTTGTCGGTTTTTTGGAAATGTTGTCTTATAACGATTTGTTAGACGCAATAAATATTACCACAAATGGAGCAATGATTTCTCAACATATTCCAAAGATTGAAAAGCTGGAAAAAGTAAAACACATCAATTTAAGTATCGATAGTTTGCAAAGAGAAAAATTCGCAAAAATTACAAGAAGAGACGTTTTTCCTGAAGTTTATAAAACCTTTGAATTATTAGAAAAAAGTAGCTTAAATTTAAAATTGAATGTAGTTGTACAATCTGGTTTTAATACAGATGAAATTGTAGATTTTGTAAGATTGACAAAAGATAAAAACGTTGCAGTCAGATTTATTGAAGAAATGCCTTTCAATGGAAAAGGACAACGTGACATGCAAGAAAATTGGACGTTCAAGAAGATTTTAAACGAGATAAAAACCGAGTTTGATGTTCAGGAAATTAAATCTGAAAAATCATCTACTTCAAGAAATTATAAAGTTGAAAACCATTTAGGTTCTATTGGGATTATTCCTGCCTTTACAAGAACAATTTGTAACGATTGTAATAGAATTAGAATCACTTCCACAGGAACTTTTAAAAATTGTTTATTTGATGATGGTGTTTTTAATTTGCGAGATTTTATAAGAAAAGGAGCATCCAATGACGATTTAAAAGAACTTTTTTTATCTTTAGTAAAAGATAAACCTGAAAATGGTTTTATAGCAGAAGCAAATAGAAAAGATGGTGGCGCTTCTGAAAGTATGAGTACAATTGGAGGGTAGAAAAAAGCCCATCTTAATCTTCCCAAAGGGAAGAGACACTATTGTGTTTGTAGTGCTCTAAATATTATGTCTTATGAATAATTATAAAAAAGAATTTGAAGTTAATAGAATTTTAGAGTTTAAAAAGGAAATTGAAAAAGGTCTTGATAGTGGGATTTCTGATAAAACTATAAGTCAAATAGTAATAGATGTTGATGAAGAATTAATAAAAAAGATAAATTAAATATTCATTTGTCATTCCTGCGAAGGCAGGAATCCATAATAAGTAGATAGATTCAGAAAATGATTAACTGGAAAACTGTAATTTTTAGAACCCTTTTATTTTACGGAATTACTTTCTTATTACAATCTTTGAATTTTATTATCTAAATTATGGTGCTGATAGCGAACCACCAATAATAATGAAAGTTTGGTATGTAGTTTTTCTATATAATTATCTTCCATTAATTCTACCAAGTTTATATTTGAATTACGTTATTTTTAAGGCTAAAATTAATAAAGATTTGATGAAATTTAATTCCAATATTATAGTCTTAATTTTATTAATTATTCTCTATTTTTTCAAAGAAGATTTTATAAATTTAATTTTGAATTAGATTACACATTTAAATAAATGATTTCAGTAAAAGAAGCAAAACATATAAATTATTCACTTGTCATTCCTGCGCATGCAGGAATCCATAATAAGTTTTTAGGTTTGTATAATGCTTAATAGTTACGATTACACAGTTAGACAAATAAACAACTACACGTTTTTGAAATGATTTCAGTAAAAGAGGCAAAAAAAATAATTTTAAACTCAACTCAAAACTTCGGAGTTGAAGAAATTCCGTTTATAAAATCTGTTGGTAGAATTTTAAAAGAAGATATTCTTGCAGATAGAGATTTCCCTCCATTTAATAGAGTTTCTATGGATGGAATTGCAATTGACTTTACATCATTCAAAAACGGACAAAGAAGCTTTAAAATTGAAGGAATTCAACCTGCAGGAAGTGAGCAAATTTCACTAAATAACCCAGAAAATTGTATTGAAGTTATGACTGGTGCAGTTTTGCCAAATAATACAAATTCAGTAATTCGTTATGAAGATATTACTATCAAAAACGGAGTTGCTACAATAAATATTGATGAAATTAAAGATGCACAAAACATTCATTCTAAAGGAAAGGATGGAAAATTTGGCGATTTATTAATCAAACAAAACACAAAAATATCAGCATCAGAAATTGGTGTTTTGGCAACTGTTGGTAAATCATTTGTAAAAGTTGCAAAGCAACCAAAAGTTATGATTGTTTCCACAGGTGATGAATTGGTTGGTGTAGATGAAATTCCTTTAGAACATCAAATTAGAAGATCTAATGTTTTTACGTTGGTTTCATTATTAGAAAGATTACATATTCCTTCTGAAACTGCTCATATTACAGATGATAAACCCATTTTAAAACAAAAAATAGAAAGGTATTTGCAAGAATATGACGTTTTGCTTTTCAGTGGAGCAGTCAGTAAAGGTAAATTCGATTTTTTACCAGAAGTTTTTAATGAATTGGGTGTAGAAAAATTGTTTCATAAAATTGCACAAAGACCTGGGAAGCCATTTTGGTTCGGAAGCACAGCTTCTTTAAGTATTAGTGAACAGGATGTTTATCAGAATGAAAAAGGAAATAGTAAAAAGAACACAATTGTGTTCGGATTTCCAGGAAATCCTATTTCAACATTTGTAAATTGTTTAGCGTATTTTTATCCTTGGTATTATAAATCAGTTGGAGTAGAGGTTGAAGAGGAAACCGCAATTTTATCAGAAGATTTTGTTTTTAAACCGAGCTTAACTTATTTTTTACAAGTAAAATTAAGTTACAAATTTGGGCATTTAGTGGCAACTCCAATTACTGGAAATGGTTCTGGAGATTTAGCAAGTTTGGTAAATGCAGATGCTTTTATTCAATTACCAAATGATAAAAATGAATTTAAAAGTGGAGAGGTTTTTCCAATAATTAGATATAGATAATGAGTGATTTCACACACATAAACAAAAAAGGAAATCCTAAAATGGTAAATGTTTCTGATAAGAAAATTACCAAAAGAACAGCAATTGCAAAAGCAACAATGTTTTTAGGAAAAGAAGTGATTTCTAATTTTTCAAATGATGAATTAACTACCAAAAAAGGCCCCGTTTTTCAAACAGCGATTATTGCAGGAATTCAAGGTGTTAAAAAAACATCAGAATTAATACCAATGTGTCATCCATTATTAATTAATGGTGTAGATATTGATATTAAAATTATCGATTCAGAAAATATAGAAGTGCTTTGTGAAGTTACTATCGAAGGAAAAACTGGTGTTGAAATGGAAGCATTAACTGGCGCAAATATTAGTTGTTTAACAATTTATGATATGTGTAAAAGCATCAGTCAAAAAATGGTGATTAAAGAAGTATTGTTGGTAGAAAAAACTGGAGGAAAATCGGATATTAAAAATGGCTAAACATAAAAAACATACAAATTTAGAGAGAAGAGATAACGATAATTTCGCTCCAAATGAAATCGCTATTTTAGGTACAAATTGTGGGATAATTTCAGATTTAGTTCATAAGGTTTCAAAAAAATTATCAAACTATAAATTAGCATATTTTGATGCTTCTCACGCAAAAGATATTCAAGAAAATAAACTATCAGAATATACTTTTCATCATGAAGGAAATTTACAAATAACCACTTCTGGAAACGTAAATAAATTTGAACAACGTTTGCAATTTGCACAATACGATTACGTTTTTATCAATGGAAATCATTATCAAGGTGCAAAACAAATATTGATTTTAGACGAAGCAAAAGAAGCTTCCGTATTAAAAAGGTTGGAGCAATTAGACAGCATTCAGTTTATTATAAAGTTGAAAAAAGAAACGGAGTTTTTTGATTTTTTAGTTGAGAAATTTCCAAACATAAAAAATAAGATTTGCTATACTATTGATGAAGTTGATAAAATTGCAAATCATATCAATAATTTAGTTCTAGAAAAAATTGCTCCCATAAAAGGACTCGTTTTAGTTGGTGGGAAAAGCACAAGAATGGGAAAAGATAAATCTGAATTGAATTATTTTGGAAAACCTCAAAAAGAACACGCTAAAGAATTATTAGAAAATAATAATTTTGAAACTTATTATTCTGTTCAAACTGAATTTTCTGTCATTTCGAGCGAAGTCGAGAAATCTCAAAACGAAATTCCAGATGTTTTTCTAAATCTTGGCCCTTTTGGTGGAATTTGTTCTGCATTTCAGAAAGACCCAAATTCAGCTTGGTTGGTTTTAGCAACAGATGTACCATTTGTAAATGATGAAGTAATTCAGCAATTATTAAAACATAGAAATCCGAGTAAAGTTGCTACAGCAATTAAAGGAAAAAGCAAGGAGTTTGTAGAGCCTTTAATTACTATTTACGAACCAAAAGCATATTCAATTTTATTACAATATTTAGCACAAGGATATTCTTGTCCACGTAAAATGTTAATTAATTCTGATGTAGAAATCGTAGAAATTGATGATTCTTTTATTAGAAATGTAAATACTCCTGAAGATTTTGAAAGTGCTAAAAGGGGGATAAAAAACTAACGAATGTCATTTCGACTTTATGGAGAAATCTTACATTAAATTTGAAACGCAGTTTGTCATTCCTGCGAAGGCAGGAATCCATAGAAAGTAAGTTTAGATTCCTGCCTTTGCAGGAATGATAAAACGAATTTAAATATGCATATCATAAAAATGAAACCAACAAAAAATCAACTTTTTAAACGTCAAATAACATTATCCGAAATTGGAGAAGTTGGGCAAGAAAAACTACAAAACGCATCTGTTTTGGTTGTTGGTTGTGGAGGTTTGGGAAGTCCGATTGCGGTTTATTTGGCTTCAAGTGGCATTGGAAAAATCCATTTAGTAGATTTCGATACTGTTGATATTACAAATCTTCACAGACAAGTTTTTTATTCTTTAGAAGATGTAGATCAACCAAAAGCGGAAGTTTTATCAGCATTTATAAAAAAAAGAGCGCCTTTTACAGAAGTAACTTTTTCTAACAACCCAATTACAAAAGAAAATGTTTTTGAATTGATAGAAAAAGTAGATATTATTGTAGATGGAACAGATTCTTTACCAACAAAATATTTGTTAAACGACGCTTGTGTTATTAAAAATAAACCTTTGGTTTATGGTTCCTTATATAAGTTCGATGGTTATGTTGCTACTTTTAATGTCTTGCAAAAAGATGGAAGTTATTCTACAAACTTAAGAGATGCTTTTCCCGAAATGGCAACAGATATCCCAAATTGTGAGGAAGCAGGAACGTTAAACGCAATCGTTGGTATGATTGCGATGCAACAAATAAATGAAGTTTTAAAATTAGTTACAGGAATTGGAAAACCGTTGACAAATCAACTTCGTATATATAATACGTTGCAAAACACCGAGTTAAAAATGAAGTTAAAACCGACTTTTTTGAAAGATAAAATTGCGAAACTTTTTAAAGTTCAAACCTATGTAGATGTTGCTTGTAGTGGACAAAATTCTGATTGGCAAATTTCCCCAGAAGAATTAAAAAAACGTTTGTCATTTCGAGCAGAGGCTAATAATCTGGAAATCATTGCAGTTTTAAACAATTTAAAACTTCCCTTTGATGTGCAACAAACAATTCATATTAATAGTTTTGATGCTGATAAAATTACTGTTGATAAAAACAAAACCTATGTAATGGTTTGTCAGCGTGGTTTTAATAGTTACAGAGCTACTGTAAAATTGAAAAATAAATATCCAGATTTAGAAGTGTTGAATTTAACTGGCGGAATTTCGAGTTACAAATAAAATAAATGAAAAATCCTTTAGAATTTTATACAAAAAATAAAGCTGAGCTAGAAGAAAAAGCAAAAGAGTTAAAAAGTAAATCTGCTAATTTAAGTGTATTTAGATTTGCTGTTTTTTTAGCAACTTGTTTTTTAGTTTATTTGACTTTCGGAAAATATCCTGATGTTTTTATTGTTGCTTTTTTAGGACTTTTACTTTTTGGTTTTTTGGTTACAAAACATGTAAATCTTAAAAGAAAAAGAAATATTCTTGCTAAAAAAATTAAAATAAATGCAGTTGAAATTCAGGTTTTAAAAGGAGATTTTCACCAGTTAGAAACTGGTGAAGAATTTATAAATCCTGCTCATTTTTATAGTAATGATATCGATTTATTTGGATTGGGTTCTTTCTTTCAATCTATAAATAGAACTAAAACAAAAGACGGAAAAGTAGTTTTAGCAAACAGTTTAACAGAAAATAAAACAAATAATATTGTTGAAAAACAAGAAACTTTAAAAGAACTTTCTGGTAAAGTAAAATGGCGTCAGCATTTCTCTGCTTTGGCAAGTTTGGTTTCGGTAAATAGTACTACAAACGCAATTGTTGGTTGGATTTCTAATTACAGTTCTGTATTTCCAAAATTTTTAAAAACCCTTCAAATTGTTTTTACAATCGTTTCTTTAAGCTTAATTGGTTTGATTTCTTTCGGACAAATTTCTTTCACTTATATTGTTATTTGGTTTTTTGTCGGACTTTTTATTACGGGTAGATTTGTAATGAAAATCAACCACCTATACACAGAAGCAAGTAAAGCAAGAGATACATTTAAGCAATATCATTATTTATTAAATGAAATTGAAAATGAGGGATTTACTTCAAAAATATTAAAAGAGAAACAGCAAATTATCAATTCAGAAAGTAAAAAAGCTTCTGTTATTTTTAAAGAATTCGCGAGAATTTTAGATACTTTCGATCAGAGAAATAATATTGTTATCGCAATTTTTGGAAATGGATTATTTCTGTCTGAAATTTACAATGTCTGTAAAGTTGAAAAATGGATTTCAGAATACAAGCATACAGTCGGAAATTGGTTTGAGGTGGTTGCTTATTTCGATGCTACAAATTCGTTGGCGAACTTTAAATACAATCATCCAAAGTTTATATTTCCAGAAATTACTTCAGAAAAAAATGTGATTGAATCTACCAATTTAGGTCATCCTTTATTGAATTCAGAAAAAAGAGTTGATAATGACTTCAACATCAATAAAGAAGAATTTTTTATTGTTACTGGGGCAAACATGGCTGGGAAAAGTACGTTTTTAAGAACGGTTTCTTTATCTATAGTTATGGCAAATTGTGGTTTGCCTGTTTGTGCAGAAAGTTTTAAATATTCGCCAATAAAACTAATTACAAGTATGCGAACTACAGATTCTTTAACGGAAGATGAATCGTATTTTTATTCAGAATTAAAACGTTTAAAATTTATTGTTGATGAAATCGAAAATGAAGATTACTTTATCATTTTAGATGAAATTTTAAAGGGAACCAACAGTAAAGACAAGGCAATTGGCTCTAAAAAATTCGTCGAAAAACTAACAAAATCGAAATCTACAGGAATTATTGCAACGCACGATGTAAGTTTATGTGAGTTGGAAAATGAATTCGAAGACGTAAAAAATTATTATTTCGATGCAGAAATAATCAACAACGAATTGCATTTCGATTATACTTTAAAAAATGGTGTTTGTAAAAATATGAATGCTTCTTTCTTGTTGCAAAAAATGGAGATTATTTAGAGGTTTTGGTGTGAAAAGAGATAGGATTTAAAAAAAGGGAATCAAGAACCAAGAAGAATAAGACTGAATGACGTAAGACTTTATAGTTCGATGTTTTGTTAAAACAAATTTATAAAAACCTCTGTGAACCTTTTGAGAAACAATTAAAGTAAAGAAATTAACACAAGAGTGTTTCTTCCCTTTGGGAAGATTAAGATGGGCTTTTCCATTCTAGCGTTTCCACCAAACGCAATATATCTTCTTTAATATAATCTACAGCAGGTAAAATAGAATCGTAGTTAGGTTTTACATAAAAATACAATGAACCTTTTATAAAGTTATTTGTGCTATCTGTAACATGAAATTGTAATTGAGAAGCGGCGTTTCCAGTAATTTCATACAAGCTACCAAACACTCTTTTTTTAGGGTTTACAAAGTCTTTTGGTATAATTTGTTCCGCTTTTACTGTGTGTTTAAAAACTAGCTTTTCGGCTTCTGTTAATAATTCTTTGATGTTGTTATTTACTGGTCTGTAGGTAATATCTAGAGAAGCTTTTAAACTTGGATATTTAATTGTTAGCCAATTATTAGGCTCGTTAATTACTTCAGTATTATTTAAAATTTCAAAAGTATAAGGTCTTTCAATTGATAATTTTTGATATGTTTTTGTAGGGTAATTTAAACTCAAATACGCTTTTGGTTTTGGTAAAACATCTTCTTTGCAGGAAACAAAAATCAATATTAAAAATAAGAAAAATAGATTACGCATTTCTAGTGGCTTTAACTTGTTTTATGCGTTTTCTGTCTAACGCTTCAATAGTAAACGTATAATTCTTGAATTTTATTTTCTCACCTCTTTTTGGGAATTTTCCAGAAATTTCTAAAATAAAACCAGCCAAGGTTTCACTTTCTCCTTTTTCCTCCTCGAAAATGGCTTCATCTTCGTCATCTAAAACTTTGCAAAAATCTTTAATGGTTGTTTTTCCTTCAAAAATATAATTGTTAGCATCAATTTTAGAGTACGCTAAATCTACATCGTCAAACTCGTCATTAATATCGCCTACAATTTCTTCAATAACATCATCTAAAGTAACCAATCCACTTGTTCCACCATATTCGTCTACTACAATAGCTAAGTGATTTTTTATTGCTCTAAAATCGCCTAATAAATCGTCTAATTTTTTGTTTTCTGGCACAAAAAATGGTTCTCGGAGTAAACCTTGCCATTTAAAAGATTTTTTATATAAATGAGCTAATAAATCTTTGGCATATAAAACTCCAATTATATTATCTATATTTTCGTGATATACTGGATTTCTAGAATATCCGTTTGCAAGAATTTTCTCTAAAACTACCTCATAAGGTTCCTCGTCTGAAAGTGCAAAAATATCGATTCGAGGTTTCATAATTTGTACGGTTTCTGTGTTTCCGAAATTTACGATTCCCTCTAAAATTTTCTGTTCATCTTTTGTAGTTGCTCCTTGGGAAGTAAGTTCTAATGCTTGCGATAAAGTTTCCACAGAAAAGTTGGTTCCTTTGCTTCCTAATTTCTTTTCAATCCATTTTGTTAGGCTGATTAATGGCAACGTAAATGGAGTTAATATGATGTTGATTATATGAATAAATTTAGACATTACTTTCGAAAAAGCAAGTGCATTTCTAGATGCATAAACTTTAGGTAAAACTTCGCCAAATAATAAGATTAAAAAAGTAACTAAAATTATTTCTAATAAAAATCGAACAGGAACTTGAAACAACACTAAATCTAAGGAATAATTAAAATCTCCAAACAATGTTTCCGCCAAAGAAGCAAAAAGCAACACAATTAAAATATTGATAAAATTATTAGTAATTAAAATGGTAGCTAATAGTTTTCTAGGTCTTTCTAATAAAGTAACCACAATATTTTGTTGTTTTCCGTTGTTGGAAAGTTCGTTAATATCAGTTTGAGAAAGTGAGAAAAAAGCAACTTCGGTTCCAGATACTAAAGCAGAACTTAAAAGTAATAAAAGAAGTGCAATTCCATTTAAAGTAGTAATGAAATCTATAGATGCTAATAGGAAATATATTTGTTGGGGATCTGGGTCCAATTTTAATTTTTTTATAAGTTAGAAGGGTAAATCGTCATTTTCTTCAGGAGCAACCGATTTATGTTCTGGCTGTGTAGAAGTAGTGTTTGTTGGTTGTTGAGCTGGATTTACAGGTTGCGAATTAGCAGGATTATCAGCATTTTTCTTAGTAGATAACATTGTCATTTCTAAAACCTGAACTTCGGTAGAATAACGCTTTACACCATCTTGTTCCCACTGTCTGTTTTTTAGCTTTCCTTCCACATAAATTTTATCTCCTTTAGATAAATATTTTTCACAAACTTTCGCCAAACCATTTCTTACCACAATATTATGCCAATCTGTATTTGTTACTTTTTCGCCAGTCTGTTTGCTGGTATAACTTTCGCTAGTTGCAATAGGAAAACGACCTACACAATTTTGATCATCAAAATAATGCATTTTCACGTCATCGCCTAAATTTCCAATCAAGATTACTTTGTTAATTGTACCTGCCATAGCTTTGTTATTTATATATCAAATGTACTAAATAATCATTAATTTTTAGGTTGAAATTCTTCCAAAAAATTGGAAATTAATATAGGAACAGGAAAATCTTGAATGCTTTCCCAAGAAATAGTGGCGTTTTCTAGGGATTTTGTCTCTACAATCCAAAATTGTGTATATAAATGTTGATGAGATAATTTGTGTACAATTTCCTTTTTATTAAACAAAGAAATTGTAGTTTCATTAGGAAATAAATCAGTAAAATATTGGTTTGAAATCAATTCGTTTTTATTGATAATTTGCTCAGTTTCAATCAATGGAAACTCATACAAACCTTGCCAAATTCCTTTTCCTTTTCTCTCAGATAAAATGGTTTTATTATTATTCGTTTTAATCACTAAAAAATTAAAATATCGTTTTCTAATCTTTATTTTCTTCTCTTTTACAGGTAATGCTTTAGTTAATTTTTTTTCGAAAGCGACACAACTATTAGCAAAAGGACATGAATCACACAAAGGATTTTGAGGTTTACAATGTAGTGCTCCAAAATCCATAATTGCTTGGTTGTAAGTTCCAGGTTGTTTTTTGTCTATTAAAGATTGCGCAATGGTTTTAAACTCTTTAATTCCTGCAGTTGAGTTGATTGCTGTAGAAATGCCAAAATAACGAGAAAGTACCCTGTAAACGTTTCCATCTACAACTGCAGTAGGTTCATTAAAACAAATAGACGCAATTGCAGAAGCTGTATAATCTCCAATTCCTTTAAGTTTTATAATTTCTTTATATGTTGATGGAAATTCACCATTTAGTTCATTTGCAATGTGTTTTGCACTATAATGAAGGTTTCTTGCACGCGAATAATAACCCAAACCTTGCCACATTTTTAAAACGGTACTTTCATCTGCTTTTGCAAGGTCGAAAACTGTCGGAAATGTCTCTGTAAATTTTAAATAATATGCCAAACCTTGAGCAACTCTTGTTTGTTGGAGCATAATTTCGCTCAACCAAATAAAATATGGGTTCTTTGTTTCTCGCCAAGGAAGTGTTCTCTTGTTTTGTAAGTACCAGGATATTAGTTTGTTATAAAATTTCATTATAAAAAAATAGAATTGCAATATTACATTTTAAAATTCACATAAATTTAAGTCTTTATCTTTTTGGAATTGATTAATTATCATATATTTGCATCCGCATTTTTGAAAGTAAATTAATAAAAATATAGTAAAAATAGAGACATGACGAAAGCAGATATCGTATCGAAAATTTCAGATAAATCAGGAATCGAAAAAACAGATGTTTTGGCAACTGTAGAAGCATTTATGACTGAAGTTAAAGGTGCATTAGAAAATGGCGACAACGTTTATTTAAGAGGTTTTGGTAGTTTTATTATCAAAACAAGAGCAGAAAAAACTGGTAGAAATATTTCTAAGAATACTACTATTAAGATTCCAGCTCACAATATTCCAGCATTTAAACCAGCAAAAACTTTTACTGAAGGAGTAAAAAGTAAAGTAGCTGTTAAGTAACACAGTATTAATCGAAACTAAGGTTTCTAAAAACAACAAGCATTATGCCAAGTGGTAAAAAAAGAAAGAGAGCAAAAATCTCTACACACAAAAGAAAGAAAAGAGCTAGAGCAAATAGACACAAGAAGAAAAAGTAAGCTAATGCTTACTTTTTCGTTTATTGTTTAGCGAAAAAACAAAAAGTTCATTGACATTTGAAGGTTTAACAACTGCTAACGCAGAAAATCTTCACACGGTATTTAAAAATACCTGACAATATTAATCCATCTGCACAATTATGTGCAGTGTTAAAACCAAATTCAGCATGAAAACAGAATTAATAATTCGTTCAAATTCATCTGATATTGATTTTGCCTTATTAAGAGATGGAAAACTTATTGAATTAAATAATGAAACAACTGGTAACAAGTTTTCTGTTGGCGACATATTTTTAGCCAAAATAGGAAAAGTGTTAACAGGTTTAAATGCATCCTTTGTAAATGTAGGTTATCCAAAAGACGGGTTCTTACATTATCACGATTTAGGCGCGCAAGTAAACTCATTAAACTCGTTCATTAAGAAAGTAAGCACAGGTAAGTATAAAGAATTCACTTTAAAGAACTTCCGATTTGAGGAAGACATTAACAAAGACGGTAGTATTAACAAAGTATTAAAAACAGGACAAAACCTGTTGGTACAAATTGTAAAAGAACCAATTTCTACAAAAGGCCCAAGATTAAGTTCCGAACTTTCTATAGCTGGTAGATTTTTAGTTTTAGTTCCTTTTTCTAACAGAGTTTCTGTTTCTCAAAAAATTGAAGATCCAAAAGAAAAAGAACGCTTAAAAAGATTAGCAAAGAGCATAAGACCAAAAGGTTTTGGCGTTATTCTAAGAACTGTAGCCGAAGGCAAAAAAGTAGCAGAATTAGATAAAGATTTGCAAAACTCATTAGAGCGTTGGAAAACAATGTGTAAGCGAATTGCAAACACAAACACACCAACCAAAATATTGAGTGAATTAAACAGAGCATCTTCTATTTTAAGAGATGTTATGAATGATTCTTTTACAAACATTGTAACAAATGATGAAACACTGAAAGTAGAAATAAAAGAGTATTTACAGGAAATTTATCCTGAAAAGGAGAGTATTGTAAAACTACACAGGTCTGAAACTCCAATTTTCGAAAAATACGGAATAGAAAGACAAATTAAAACATCGTTTGGAAAAACTGTTTCCATGAGCAAAGGTGCCTATTTAGTTATAGAACACACAGAGGCTTTACATGTTATTGATGTAAATAGTGGAAATCGTTCGAATAAAGCAGGTTCTCAAGAAGATACTGCATTAGAAGTAAATCTAATTTCAGCTACAGAAATAGCACGTCAATTACAATTGCGTGATATGGGAGGAATTATAGTTGTAGATTTTATTGATATGCACAAAGCTGAAAACAGAAATAAACTGTACCAGCACTTGAAAGAGCAAATGGCTTTTGACAGAACAAAACACAAAATATTACCTCCAAGTAAATTTGGATTGGTACAAATTACAAGACAAAGGGTAAGACCAGAGTTAAGTATAAAAACTACCGAAACCAACCCAAACAATAATGGAGAAGTAGAAGCGCCAATTGTCTTGTTAGACAAGATTGAAGCAGATTTAGAAAAATTTATTTCTAATCCAAAGAATAAAAAGATCCAATTACATTTACATCCTTTTATTGCTGCTTATTTATTAAAAGGCGTTAATTCTATTCGTTTTAAATGGTATTTAAAACACAAAAAGTGGATTACAATTATACCTAGAGATGCTTACACTTACTTACATTATCAATTTAAATCTGTAAAAGATTAATCGATAATAAGGCAATAATTTTTTATCAAAAAAACCCAAAACTTTTTAAGTTTTGGGTTTTTTCATTTTATAAAAGTTTAAGAAAATATTTTTCAAATTTTAATTGTATAGATTCTTGTCTATTTTTCTAAAAACTATTGTTTCTCTTTAATCAAATACATATACACAGGGTAATGGTCTGAATAACCACCTGTATAACCTCCGTTAGAAAAACTTCTAAAAGGATATCCCTTATATTGCCCTCTTCTACTTGTTAGAAAACGCTTATTAAAAATCATTGCTTTATACATCTTATAAGTAGAAAAATCTTTTTCACCTTTATCTAACAATGGTGAAGAAATTAAAACCATATCAAATAAGTTAATATTATCTCTATATCCTAAAGTATTAAAACCTCTTCTATGTAAATCTTCATAAGGGTTGTAAATATCGTCTTCTTGTACTTCTTTCTTTTTACCCTTCGTTTTTAAAACTTCTTTAAAACTAGAATTAATTGGGTCGTCGTTAAAATCGCCCATAATTAAAATTTTCGCATTTGGTTCTTTGTCTCTAATTTGAGCTATTATTTTAGTGTTTTGGAAAGCTGCTTTTTCTCTTAACGGTCTGCTTTTTGCTTCTCCACCACTTCTAGAAGGCCAGTGATTTACAATTAAATGAATTAACTCGTCATCTAAATAACCAGAAACTAATAACTGGTCTCTAGTATAAACTTTCCTATTTTCTCTATAAATATTAGGATTAAAAGCTTGATGAAAAACCGGTTTAAAATATCTTTTTTGATATAATAAAGCAACATCAATACCTCTTTTGTCTGGAGAATCGTAATGGATAATCCCATAATGTTTCTTCGCTAAATGTTTCGATTTTACCAAATCTTCTAAAACACTTAAATTTTCTACTTCAGAAACTCCAATTATTGCAGGACTTGTATTTGCTTTATCTGCACCAATTTGGGCGATTACATCTCCTAATTTATCAATCTTATCCCAATAAACTTTAGAACGGTTTGCTTTTAACTCCATCATTGGACTAGCTTCATCATTAATAGAAGTGTCGTTTATAGTATCAAAAAGATTTTCTAAATTATAAAAAGCAATGGTTCTAATATTGTATTTTTTGCCTTTCTTCTGAGAGAAAGTGGCAGAAATTGTAAATAGAAGAATTAAGAATGTGATTATTTTTTTATTCATTATATAATAATTTATGTTTACAAACATATAAAACAAAATTTAGGCCAAAAATATATATTGTTAATTTAACATTAGTATTTGTTAAAAAACGTTAATTTTGCATACATTTTAATGTAAAAATAATATAAAAATTCAAACAAACTTTTATGAGAAAAATTTTTCTATCAATGTTTTTGCTTTTATGCTGTTCAGCATATATAAACGCACAAAATGTTGTAAAGGGAATCGTTGTAGATGGCGATTCTGAAAATGCTCTGCAAAGTGTCTTAGTAAGTGTAAAAAATACTACCACAAGTAAAGCTACAGATGTAGATGGTGTATTTAATATTACTGGTATTATTAATGGCAATTATATTGTAGAGATTAAATTAGCAGGTTACGAAACACAAAACTTTCCTGTAGAACTTTCTGGTAATGTAGTAGATTTAGGCACAATTTTACTTTTTAAAGACATTACAGAAGACCAAGATTTAAGTTTAATTACTATTACAGACGACGAGTTAAACGACGATGCTAGTGCAGCAGATAATATTTCTGGTTTGCTACAAGCAACAAAAGATGTTTTTTTAAGATCTGCAGCTTTCGAATTCAGTTCTTCTTTTTTTAGAATTAAAGGTTTAGATTCTGGAAATGGAAAAGTGCTTATCAATGGAATAGAAATGAACAAAATCTATGATGGTAGAGCGCAATGGAGTAACTGGGGTGGTTTAAACGATGTTTTAAGAAATCAAGAATTTAGTAATGGATTATCTCCATCGAACTTTACTTTTGGAGGCGTTTTAGGTTCTACAAACATGAATACTAGAGCTTCTCAACAAAGACCAGGAGTTAGAATTTCTTATTCTTCTTCTAATAGAAGTTACCAACATAGAGCTATGGCTACTTATTCTACAGGAATGTTAGAAGATGGTTGGGCAATGACTTTTTCTGGTAGTAGAAGAGCAGGAATAGAGGGTTTTAACGATGGTACAACTTACAATGCTTATTCTCTTTTTGCATCTATAGAAAAGAAAATTAACGACAACCATAGTCTTAGTTTTACATCTATTTTTACGCCAAATAGAAGAGGTAAATCTTCTCCTAACACACAAGAAGTTTTCGATTTAAAAGGAATCGAGTATAACGAATATTGGGGGAATTTAAATGGTAGAAAAGTAAACTCTAGAATTAAGGAAGTAGAAGAACCAATTTTAATGTTAAATCATTTTTGGGACATATCTGAAGGAACTTCACTTCAAACAAACGTAGCATATCAATTTGGTAAAATAGGAAATAGTCGTTTAGATTTTAACGGAGGTGCAAATCCAAGCCCTACATATTACCAATATTTACCAAGTTTTTTTGTTAGGAACGACGATTTAGCTGGAGCATATACAGCTAGAGAAAACTTTGAAAATGATGGACAAATAGATTGGAACAGAATTTTCGATGCTAATATTACAAACGCTACAGCAGGCACAAACAATGCTTATGTTTTGTATGAAGATAGAAATGATGATAAGCAATTTACCGTTAATACAATTTTAAATACAGACATTTCTAACAACATTACTTTAAATGGAAAGTTAGAATACAAACGTTTACGTTCTAATAACTTTGCAGAAGTTGTGGATTTGTTAGGTGGAAATGGATATTTAGATATTAATAATTTTGCAGATACAGAAGCTCAAAAGCAAAACGATTTGCAAAATCCAAACAGAGTAGTTTCTGAAGGAGATACGTTTAGATATAATTATAATTTAAATTCAGATTTGGTAAGTGTCTTTGCACAAGCACAATTTAAATACAATAAAGTAGATTTTTATACTGCTGCAAATGTTTCTAGAATTACACATCAAAGAGAAGGTTTATATCAAAATGGACGTTTTCAAAATAACTCTTTAGGTGAATCTGAGAAATTAGATTTTACAAACTATGGAGTAAAAGCTGGAGCAACTTATAAAGTTACTGGACGTCATTTATTAGACGCAAATGTTGCTTATTTAACCCAAGCACCAACGATTAGAAATTCTTTTTCTAACTCTAGAGAAAATAATAACATTGTAGAAAATTTACAAAGCGAAAAAGTATTTTCTGCAGATGCAAGTTATATTGTAAGAAGCCCAATTATTACTTCTAGATTAACAGGTTATTATACATCTATAAAAGATGCAACAGAAATTTCTTTCTATTTTGCTGATGGTGTTGGAGGAGATAATACTGCTTTCGTGCAAGAAATTTTATCTGGAATAGAAAAGAAACATGTTGGTTTAGAATTGGGTATAGAAGCACAAGTTACACCAACAATTAAATTAAAAGGGGCAGCTTCTATTGGACAATTTACTTATGATAATAATCCTGATTTATATCTTACTTCAGATGTTATTAATGAGGGTGTTTTCGATGCAAATGGACGTTCTAAAAATTACACATCTAATTTAAAGAATTACAAGATTGCTGCAGGGCCACATAAAGCATATTCTGTAGGTTTTGAGTACAGGGACCCAGATTATTGGTGGGTTGGAGCAACAACTAACTTTTTTAGTAATACATATGTAGATGTAGCTCCATTAACAAGATCTAGTAATTTTTATGAAGATTCAGATGGTTTAGCATTTCCAGATTACGATTTAGAAGTTGCTAAAGAACTATTACAACAAGAAAGATTCGACGATTATATGGTTGTAAATCTTATTGGAGGAAAATCTTGGAAAATCGACGATAAATATATTAGTGTATTTGCAACAGTAAATAACTTGTTGGGTACAGAATATAAATCTGGAGGTTTTGAGCAAGGTAGAAATGCAAATTATAGACAATTAAGAGAAGATAAATCTTTAGATACACCAGTTTTTGGAAACAAATATTGGTATGGAAGAGGTGCTACTTATTTTCTTAACGTAAACATATCATTCTAAAAAAAAACAAATTAAAATGAAAACAAATAAAATAATAATCTTAGTACTAGCATTAATTACTAGTATATCTTTTACCTCTTGTGTAGAAGATGGAGACTTTACTGTACCACAAAATTTAGGAGCAGAAGAAAATGCAGCAGTAGAAGCAATTAAAGCAGCAGTAACTGCAGGAACTTTACAAGAAATTTCAATATCTAATTTAAAAGGTTTATTTGTTAGTGGTCAAGCAACAGAAATCACTTCAGATTTGGTAGTAAAAGGATTCGTAACATCTTCGGATATTTCTGGAAACTTCTACAAAGAACTTTTTATCCAAGATACACCAAGTAGCCCAACTGCAGCAATTAAAATTGCGATTGAGTTAACAGACTCTTACAATAAATATAATTTAGGAAGAGAAGTTTACGTAAACCTAAAAGGTTTATTTATTGGAGAAACAAGATCTGGAGATGGAGTTATAGCAATTGGTGGTTCTAAAAATGAAGATGATGAAATAGAAAACTTATCATTAAACCAAGTAGAAACTTTAACTTTAAGAGCAGGAAATACAGAAGAATTAGTAGGTTTAGAAATTAAATTATCTGAATTAAACGACAGTCATGTTGGTCTTTTTGTAAAAATTAGCGATGCTCAATTTCCTACGAGTTTAGCAGGAAAAACATATGTAGATGCTAATGATGCGTTCGATACACAAAGAATGTTAGAAGCTTGTGACGGTTTTGGATATTCGAACTTTATCTTAGAAACAAGTGCTTTTGCAAGTTTTAAATTTTCAGTTTTACCTTCTGGAGGTGGAAGTATATCTGCAGTAGTTTCTAAGACTTTTAATGGTAGCGACTTAGTATTGGCTTTAAACGATGTTAAAGATGTAGACATGGAAGGTGCAAGATGTGCTCCATTAAACATTGCAGATTTTACTGTATTAGAAGAATTAGATTTCGATGCAGGTACAGATAACACAAATTTAGATTTTCCAAATTGGACAAACGTGGCAACAGAAGGAAACGAACTTTGGACAGAGCAAATTTTTAGTGGAAATGGATATGCAGAGTTTAGTGGATTTAGATCTGGAGATGCAGTAAATGTTGGTTGGTTAATTTCTCCTGCAATAGATATGAGTGCAAGTAGCAATGTATTTTTAAGCTTTAAATCTGCACAACACCATTTAGATTCAGATGCAAATACATTAGAGGTTTTTGTTTCAACAGATTTCGATGGAACAGATGTAGCTGGAGCAACTTGGCAACCAATAAGTGCTAATTTAGCAAACAGAAGCGATTCTTGGTATGCATTTAAAGATGCTGGTTTAACCGATTTATCTTCTTATACAGGAACTTTATATGTAGGTTATAAATACACTGGTTCTGGAACAGATACAGAATTAGATGGAGCTTATATGATAGACGATTTTAAAATTTTAGGAAAGTAATTTCTTAGAAATTTAACGCATAAAAAAACCAGTAAAGAAGAACTTCTTTACTGGTTTTTTCATTTTGAGAATATACAATTATGGTGTATAAATTTTATGTTTTATTGCATACATAACCATACCAACCCTATTTTTTACATTCAATTTTGTAAATAAAACATCTCTATAACCATCTATTGTTTTTGGGCTTAAACACATTTTATCTGCAATTTCTTTGTAAGTTAATTCAGAACAAGAATGCTTCATAAAAGCAATTTCTCTATCTTTAAAAGTAATGTTGTTTGTTTCGTTTCCAGAAATAGATTGCATTAATAAATTAGTTACATTTTTTGTATGAAAAAAACCATTTTCTACTATTTCTAACAATGCATTTTCTAAAACAGTTTTCTCAGTATCTTTTAAAAGATAACCAACTGCACCTGCTTTTAGCATTTTTAAAACTGTAGTATCTGCATCTTCCACAGACAATGCCATTACATTTACATAACTATGGTTTTCCGAAATCCAAGCTGTGGTTTCAATTCCATTCATAATTGGCATATTAATGTCCATTAAAACAACGTCTGGAATATTTTGCGGAGAAGCATTAAATTTATCAATTAATTCTTGTCCGTTTTTGCAAGTATACAATACTTTAAACTTGTCAAAAGAATTAACCATGCCTGCAATTGCTTGAGACAATAATGTGTGGTCATCAACAATTACTACCGAATTTTTTATCATAATTTGTAATGTATTAAAAGTGTTGTTCCCTTATTTTTTTCTGATGTAAAAACAGCTTCTGCTCCAATTAACTTTGCTCTATTAGAAATATTATCAAGTCCAATTCCTTTGCCTTTTTCTTCGGAAGCTAAAAAACCAATTCCATTATCTTGGGCAGAGACAATCATTTCCTTTTCTGTGTATTTTAAAACTACATCCAATTTAGAAGCCTTAGAATGTTTAATTGTGTTCGAAAAGAATTCTTGTAAAATTCTAAATATAACAATACTTACTTTTTTATCAATTTGTTGTTCTTTTCCTTTGATAGTTAAACTAGAATCAATGAAATTAAGGCGATTAAAACGATCTATTTCCAATTGAATTGCTTCTTCTAATTCAATATTTTTAATCGCTTCTGGATTAATTAATTTTGATAAAGCTCGCACTTCATTTAAACCTTTAGAAATAGTTTGGGAAACGTCTTTTATATTTTCTGGTGTTGCATTTTGTAGCTGTATTTTTGCTAATGTTAAAAGCTGACCAATATTATCATGCAGTTCCCAACTAATATTTCGCAATGTTTCTTCTCGAATTTCTATTTGTGTTTCTATAATTTCACGTTCGAAACGTTTTTTTGTTGCTTTTTGCTTTAATAATAATTTATTCTTACGTTTTTGAAAAACTGCAAATAACAGTATAATAGAAATAATAATAAAAACAATAATAATTGTAGATATGTATAAAATTATTTGACTTTCTTCTGACTCCATAAGATTCCAAATATAAAACAAGAATGCATTAAAATTGCTAAAACTCTTTGAACATTAAAAATAAAATCTAAAGTATTTTCCGATAATCCATCCATTTTAGGAAATATTGATACAAAAGGAATTGATGCCAAATAATAAAGAAGTAAACCAAAAGTAATCCAAAAAGAAAGTGTTTTTTTATAATCTAAAATTTTATCAGAATTTAAAACTTCTTTTAAATATAATATTAAAACTATACTAATTAAAATTGAGCCGATAATGTCCGAAATACTATTGTAAGGTGTTAAAAATAAACCTTGTGTTATTTGATATAAAGATGTTATTAAAAAGTTAAATTAAAAATATAAAAAGAAAAAGTTAAAAATTTTTTAGTATTTTTTTCTTGTATTATTCCCCTATAAAATAGAAACAATAAATTATATTGTAATACAATTAATAAGTTATAGAAAATAATATTGGTGACTATAACTTTAAGGTAAGCTAAGATATAACCTACAAAATCAAGCGTAAACATACAAAATAAAAATCCTATAAAATAGTTGATATTTATATCTTTAATCTTACTTCTATATATAAGAAATAAGATTAAAGATATAAATGAAAAAAAATAGATTAGATTATTCATTACCTGAATTATGGTAAGGAGGATATACATTACTTCTATTTGCACTAGAGCTTTCCAAGTCTTGTGGAGGGCTTAATCTTGCAAAAATATTTGGTAAAATACTTGCTCTACTTACCTTTCTCGTATTTTCGTTTGTAAACTTGTTTAAAAACTCTTGCATAGCAACTGGGTTTCCATTATCTGAATATAAAGGCTCGTAAGCAACATTTTTCTTCCCTTTAATAGTTGTTGTAGGTGAAAGAATTAAGGTTTGCTTTTTTTGTAGTTTTTCATCTTTATAATTTGCTGGATAAGCAGCAGAAAAAATTCGTATTCCTTCTAAGGGAATATCTTTTTCTTTAGACAATCTCTCAATATAAGCAATGTATTGTTTAAGTTGTTCTATTGTATAATGCATAGAAATAGTTTCCACACCACCAGCATTCTCATCTAAAACTTTCTTTTGATTGTTATCATATTCCTCGAACATCGATGCCATTTCTTGGTAAGTTAAAGCAGTAGATGGCCTTTCGTTATTATTGTAACAAGAATTACAATCTTTTGGTTTTACTGGATCACACGAAAAAAGTACACTTATACAAAGTGCAAAAACAAAATAATTTAATTTCATAATTGGTTAATTTTAAATTTCATACAAAATACATATTTATGTTTATTATCGGCTAAAATATTTCATTCAAAATATTAAGTACCTGTTAAATAGTAGAGTAAGTTTTTTTTAATATATTTTTTAGGGTGTTTTTCCTGTAGAATTTATAATGTAATGCCTGATAGATTTATGAAACAATAATTTCAATTTTGTAGCAGAAAAAGAAGTTTTATTACTTAGGGAAGATTGCGAAAAAAAACACCTCATTTTATTTGAGGTGTTTTTTCTATTTTTACAATATGAAAAAAATAGAACATATTGGAATCGCAGTTAAAGATTTAGAAACTTCGAATACGTTATTTGCATCACTTTTTGGAAAACCACATTATAAAGTGGAAGAAGTAGCTTCTGAAGGTGTAAAAACAGCGTTTTTTAAATCTGGACCTAATAAAATTGAGTTATTACAAGCTACAAATCCAGAAAGTGCGATTGCAAAGTTTATTGATAAAAAGGGAGAAGGAATTCATCATATTGCATTTGCAGTTTCTAACATAAAAGCAGAAATAAAAAGACTTACAAAAGAAGGTTTTGTAGTTTTAAATAAAGAACCTAAAATAGGAGCAGACAACAAGTTAGTAGCTTTTTTGCATCCAAAATCTACTAATGGTGTTTTAATAGAACTATGTCAAGAAAGAGATTAGTTAAAATACTGCTAACGAACACTGTCAAATGCTCACGAATTATTATCTTGCACCGTTAAAAAAATAGTACGAATGGCTTCAAAATTTGAATCTTATCAAAAAAGACGTTTAGCATCTTCTTACATTTCTGTTGTAATAAGTATTGCTTTGGTACTTTTTATGGTAGGTGTTTTAGGTTTTGTACTTTTAAAATCTACCTTGGTTGCCAATCGTGTAAAGGAAAAAGTGGCTGTTACCTTGTTCTTAAAAGATAATGTAAGTAGAAAACAAATAGATGGTTTTAAGGAATCTCTACAAAAAGAAGAATTCACAAAAAGAATTATTTATACTTCTAAACAGCAAGCTGCAAAAAATTACAGCAAAGAAATTGGCGAAGATTTTATGAAGTTTGTTGGAGAAAATCCATTAAAAAACGGAATAGATATTTATTTAAAAGCGGCATTTGTAACACCAGAAAAAATGCAAGAACTAGAAACACGTTTTCTTAAAAATGCATTTGTTGCAGAAGTTACTTACGATAAATTGCTTATAAATTTAATTACAAAAAACATTAAAAGAATTAGCTTTTGGTTGTTAGTTTTAAGTGGTTTCTTTGGTTTGGTAGCAATTATTTTAATTAATAGTTCTATTCGACTTTCAATTTACTCTAAAAGATTTAATATAAAAACCATGCAAATGGTTGGTGCAACAAAAAGTTTTATTAGAAAACCTTTTATTTGGCGAAGTATAAGATTAGGTTTTATTGGTGCGTTTTTAGCATTAATTGGCCTGGCTGTTGTTATTTATTATGCAGATAAATTTGCACCAAGCTTAGGTTTGTTAAAGGATTATGTTTCTTTATCTTACTTAACTGGTGGTGTTTTAATAGTAGCATTTTTAATTACTTGGTTAAGCACTTTTTTTGCCACACAACGTTTCTTAAATTTACGAACAGACGAACTTTATTATTAATTACATGGAAAACGAAAACATTCAAAAACCAGAATTTTTATTCGGAAAAAAGAACTACATTATTATGGTAGTTGGTCTTATCTTTATCTCTTTAGGCTTTATTTTTATGGCTGGTGGAGGAAGTGATAACCCTGAAGTTTTTAACGAAGAAATTTACAATTGGCAACGAATTCGTTTGGCGCCAACTTTGGTAATTATTGGTTTGGGAATTGAAATTTATGCAATTTTAGCAAATCCTAATAAATAAAGAATGGATATTTTAGAAGCAATAATTCTTGGAATTATACAAGGATTAACAGAGTTTTTACCAGTTTCTTCAAGTGGACATTTAGAGTTGGCAAAAGCCATTTTAGGAGACACTTCTGTGCCAGAAGAAAGCTTAACATTTACAGTAGTTTTACATTTTGCAACAGCATTAAGTACCATTGTTATTTTTAGAAAAGAAATTTTAGAAATTTTTAAAGGTTTGTTTCAGTTTAAATGGAATGAAGAGTTTCAGTTTTCATTAAAAATTATTATTTCTATGATTCCTGCTGTAGTTGTAGGTTTACTTTTCGAAGAGGAATTAGAATCTTTTTTCGGAGGAAAAATATTATTAGTGGGTTGCATGTTACTTTTAACAGCTTTGTTATTATTGTTGGCAGATAAAGCAAAACAAACAAATAAAAAAGTTTCTTTTTCGAACTCCGTAATTATTGGAATATCGCAAGCAATTGCAATGTTGCCAGGAATTTCTAGATCTGGAGCAACTATTTCTACATCCGTTTTATTAGGAATAGACAGAACAAGAGCTGCACGTTTTTCTTTTTTAATGGTAGTTCCCTTAATTTTTGGTAAAATTGGAAAAGATGTTCTAAGTGGAGATTTAAATTTTGAATCTTCGCAAATGATTCCTATTTCTGCTGGTTTTATTGCTGCTTTTTTAGCAGGTTTATTGGCTTGTAAATGGATGATTTCTTTAGTTAAGAAAAGTAAACTTTCTTACTTTTCGATTTACTGTGCAATTGTGGGAAGTATAGCTATTGGTTACGCTTTATTAAATTAATAAAACTTTAAATTTCAGCAAATAAATGACTGAAGAAGATTACAAAAACGGACAAGTTTTATTAATTGATAAACCACTTACTTGGACTTCTTTTCAAGTAGTTAACAAATTAAGGTGGGAAATTAAACAGCGCTTTAAAATTAAAAAAATTAAAGTTGGTCATGCAGGAACTTTAGATCCTTTAGCGACAGGTTTGTTAATTATTTGTACAGGAAAACAAACCAAAAAAATAGATACCTATCAAGGTCAAATAAAAGAATATACTGGAACTTTTACAGTTGGAGCAACCACACCAAGTTACGATTTAGAAACAGAAATAAACGAAACATATCCAACAGAACATATTTCTAAAGAATTATTAGAAGAAACTACCAAACAGTTTATAGGCGATATTCAACAAAAACCTCCGATTTTTTCAGCGATTAAAAAAGAAGGAAAACGTTTATATGAATTGGCTAGAAAAGGGGAAACTACAGAAATTAAAGCAAGAACTGTAACTGTTTCGGAATTTGAAATTACCAATATTAACTTACCAAAAGTAGATTTTAGAATCGTTTGTAGCAAAGGAACTTACATTCGTTCCATCGCTTTCGATTATGGAAAAGCACTAAACTCAGGTGCTCATTTATCAGCACTAAGAAGAACAAAAATTGGAAATTTTTCAGTGGATAAAGCTTTATCTGTAGAAGAATTTATTCAGAATTTGAAAGAGAATTAGTTTTTTATATTCTATTTTTTAAAACCTTAAAGAGTCCATATTAAATTTATTTGCGTCAAGCTTAGGCTTGTTATTCATGTAATTTTGTATCATAATTATTAATTAAAATGATAAAGATTATGAAAATGAATTCAATTAAATTATTTGCGACAGCATTAACAGTTTCTAGTTTTATGTTTGTTTCTTGTGATGATGGTAGTAAAAAAGCGTCTGATATAAAAGAAGATATTTCTGAAAAAATAGAAACTACCATAGATAATATGGAGAAAGAAGGAGAAGAGGTAATGGAAGAGGTGAAAACACGTACTTATAAGATGAAAGATGGTACTTCTATCGCTTACGATATAGATTCTAAAGGTATTGTTGGTTTTGATGATTGGAACGATTATACTATCGTAAATTACGAATTGGCAGATATGAGAAAGTCTAAAAATTTTACAATTGCAGAACGTATTAATAACATGAACTACAGAATAGCTAATTTAGGAAACACAATTCCTGCTTGGTTAAAGACAGAAGAAGTTATGGAAGATGTTGCAGATGTTCAGAAAGAATATAAAGAATTAATAGACGATAAAGACGCTTCTGAAGAAGAAATGAAAGAAAATTTAGAAGAAGTTTCAGAAAAATTCGACGATTTAAAAGAAGAGCTGGATGAGACTGTAAAAGAATATACGAAAATTCATAAAGAAGCAATCGAAGAATTTAACGAAGAAATTAAAAAAGGAAAAATAAATGCTGCTATTGAAGAGTATAATGAAGAAATAAAAAAGTTAGATAAAATGATTGAAAAAAAATAAATTTTCGCTCATTATAAATTATATTTAAATAAAAAAAGGCAGATTTAATTCTGCCTTTTTTTATGCTTAAAATTCTTACTAACGAGAACTCTAAAGAGTTAACCTTAGTTTTATTTGAGATAATAATATTCTAGTTGCTTAGGTAATTTTGTTGGAGATTATAAAATCAAAAAATATTTTATTATGAAAACAATTAAAAAAATAACAGCAGTTTTAGCTTTGTTAGCAGTTTTATTTACATCTTGTAGCGATACAAAAAAAACAAATGAAGCATTTAAAACTGTAAAAATTGAATTAGCAGATGGTAACACAGTTAATTATAAACTAGGTACAACTGGAACTTTGTCTTTTGACGATTGGAAAGGTTATAATACTATAAATTCGGAACTTTACGAAATTGAGAGAATGGATTTAGTAGCAACCACAGCAAAAATTGAAGAAATGCAAGCATCTATTGCTAATTTGGGAAATACGATTCCTGCTTGGTTAAGAACAGAAGAGGTTTTAGAAGATATAGACGATGTTCAAGAAGAATATCAAAAACTTTTAAAAGAGAAAAACGAACCAGTTAAAAACGTAAAACAAAACTTAGAGGAATTAATAGAAAAGTTTGATGATTTACGTGAAGAATTAAATGAAACGATAGATAAATATAAGAAATAGTTGTTAGTTAGTGTAATAGGTAAAAAAGGATAGATTCTAAATCTATCCTTTTTTTTATAAATAAAGAGCAAAAAAAAACCACTCTAAAAAGAGTGGTTTTTAAATATTTTAAACAGCTAAAAATTACTTAGCATCTTGCTCTAACAAATCAAAAAACTGATTTAATTTAGGCATAATTATAATTTTAGTTCTTCTGTTTTTCGCCTTGTTTTCAGCAGAATTGTTTTCAACCAAAGGTACATATTGGCTTCTACCAGCAGCAATTAAACGAGCAGGTTTAACCCCAAACTTGTATTGTAAAATACGTGTAATAGAAGTTGCTCTTAAAGCAGATAAATCCCAGTTGTCTTGTATTAAATCTCTCTTAATTGGAGTCGAATCTGTATGACCTTCAATCATAACTTCCATTTGAGGTTGATCTTTAATTACTTTTGCTATTTTTTCTAAAACAGTGTAAGCATTGTCTGTTACATTATAGCTTCCGCTTTTAAACAATAATTTGTCTGAGATAGAAATAAAAACAACAGTTTTTTCTACATTTACTTCGATATCTTTATCTTGTATACCATCTGTTAAGTTTCTAGTTAAATGATATTTAATAGCCAAGTTAATAGAATCTTTCTGAGTCATTGCTTTTCTAACTCCATTAATATATTTGTCTTTCTCACTTAATTGAGAAATAACAGTTTTAATATTATCAGAAGAAGATTGTGTTAAAACAGTTAAATTTTCAACTTGTTTTAGAGCAGATTTCTTATCCTCTTTTAAGTATTTTACTTGTTCTTGAAGAGAGAACATTTTCGCGTCTTCTTTTTCTTTTTCAATTAAACACTTTTGCAAATTAGTTTTTACAGTAAGTAATTCTTGTTCTGTACTTATTTTTTCTGCTTGCAATGCTGCGAATTCTTTCTTAGATACACATGAACTAATTAAAATTCCGGATAATATTAGTAATGATATTTTCTTCATTATTTTTAAAATTAATGATTTATTATTCCTACAAATTTAACAAAATCAATGAACAAAAAGAGGTAATATCAATATTTTATGAAAAAATTATATATTATTTTTACAACTTAGATTTAATAATTATGAAAACATATAAAATCTCACTATTCTTATTGGTATTTATATCTTTATTTTCATGTGAAAAAGAGATTGAAAATGCAGATTTTACATTAAAAGGATTTGTGTTTGGTACAACGTATAAAATTACATACTTAGATGCGCCTAAAAATTATCAAAAATCGATAGATAGTTTATTTCGTTTGGTAAATAAATCGGTTTCTACTTATATACCAACATCCGATATTTCTAAAATAAATAAAGGAGAAACAACTGTTATTGTAGATAAATATTTTAAAGAAATTTTTAAAAAATCGAAAAGAATTTACAAAGAAACAGATGGTTATTTCGATCCAACTGTGGGTAATTTAGTAAATGCTTGGGGTTTTGGTCCTAAAAAACAAAAAAACGATCTAACCAAAGAAGATATCGAAAAACAAATGCACTTAGTTGGTTTATATAAAGTAGATATTTTAAACAATAAAATTGTAAAACAAAATCCTGCAATTTATTTAGATTTTAATTCTATTGGTAAAGGATTTGGAATCGATGTAATAGCTCGTTTTTTGGATAGCAAAAAGATCTCTAGTTACTTAGTTGAAATTGGAGGAGAAATTCGTTCAAAAGGTACTAAAAAGAAAAACAAACCTTGGGTTATTAAATTAGTAGACCCAATAAAAACCAATTCTAATACTGGTTACAAAGTGTTAAATTTATCTAATAAATCTATGGCAACTTCTGGGAATTATAGAAAATTTAGAGTTGCAGACAATGGAAAAAAATATGTACATACCATTAACCCTAAAACTGGCTATGCTTTAGAAAGTAACTTATTAAGTGCATCTGTAATTGCAAGCTTAGATTGTGCAGATGTAGATGGGTATGCAACTGCTTTTATGGCTATGGGACTTGAAAAAACGAAAGAATTTATTAAAAATAATCCATCTATAGAGGTGATTCTTATTTACTTAAATAAAGATGGAAATTTAGAAGAGTTTACAAATTATACCTACAAGTAGGTATTTTATTTGCCGATTTAAATACTATTTTTGCTATATTGCATTACTTACAAAAAGAGAAATTTAAAATACCATGAAAAAAATACTAATAGCGTTTTGTTGCGTTATGACATTTTCAATGTCATATTCTCAGTCTAATTTAGATATTGCAAACGTTTATATTAAAAGAGCAAATTCGGTTATAGAAGAAAGTATAGATTATAAAGAAGCTTTGGCTCTTTTTGAAAAAGCAATGAAATATATGGACACCATAACTTCGCCAGATATTGCAAGTTTAGGTTCTAGAATTTATTTTGAATTAGAAGACTATAGAGAAGCACAAAAATATTCTAAACAATTTTTTCTTATTTCTAAAAATAAGAGATCTGAGTCATACATACAACAGTTAGACCTATTTGTAACTATTAACGAAGAATTAGAGCTTCAAATTGCAGAAGAAAATAGGATTGCAGAAGAAAAATTACAAAGACAGAAAGAATTACAAAGAATAGATTCTTTAAAAACAGTTTGGAAAACTACTTCTGCTAAACTTGCTATAAAAGTCGACAGTATATATAGTTTTAATAAAAATAATTACGCACTTTACACTAAAGATAATAAGTTTGGTATAATAAACGATGTTGGAAATATTGTTGTTGAAGCCTCAGAATTTCTATATGGAGTTAATTTTGAAGGTTATATTGTTCTTCAAAACAAAAAAGAAGACCCAAATAAAATTTACTATTTTAATACCTTTAAGGGTACTGGAAATATGTTACCATCGCCATCTGATTTTAATTCTATTTCTACACATTTTGGAAAAGTAATGCTACCAAGATCTAATGGTAGATTGGTTACTTATCCAAACAATTCTTACCAACCAATGGTTTATGATTTAAATGTGAACAAATTTGTAAAGGTTTCGAACCAAGAAGATTTATTTAAGACCTTAAAAAAAGGTGATATTATACGTAAATATAATAAAGAAGGAGAAATTAAATTAGATAAGGATTGGTATATTTTTGGTGGTCATTTAGGTGGAGGAGTGCATCCATTGTATGTAGAAAATGACTATAATATAAATGGATATTTATTTTCAGTAGATGGTTCTGTAACATCTGCAAACTCTCAATATAAATATTTAGGTGCTTTTTACAATAGTAAATTAGAAGCTATAAATGGAAGTACAAGAGTTTGGTTAAACCAAAATGGAACTAAAGTAGCAGCTCTTAAAGACGCAACAGCTAATTACGAAGGTAATTCTAAAGTAGTAAAATTAGAAGACGGAGCTTATCAAATTTTTAAGGACGGAAAAATTGTAAAGGGAACAGAATCTTTGGAAAAGATGGTAGATTATTTAAGGAAATTTAATTAACTATTTAAAGCATACAGGAAGAATTTCATTCTTCATTAAACAAAATCGTTCTAGTTTTTCTGGAGCGATTTTTTTTGTATAATCTACTTCGTTTACAGTAAAACCTATAGAACGTAGTTTGTTAAAATAATCTCGACCATAAATTCTTACATGATCATATTGTCCAAAAATTTCCGCACGTTTTTTTCGATTTGTAATAGAATCGTCTTCGAAAGTTTTTTCTCTAGACAAATCTTGCGGAATTTGAAAAATACCAAATCCACCAGGTTTTAAAACTCTATATAATTCTTGCATTGCTTTGGTGTCATCTTGGATGTGTTCCAATACATGGTTACAAAAAACAACATCAAATTTGTTGTCTTTAAAAGGTAAATCGCAAATATCTGCTTTAACGTCTGCGATTGGCGATTCTAAGTCCGAAGTTGTATAGTCTAAGTTTTTTTGCTTCCTAAAAAGATCTAAAAAACACTGTTCAGGAGCAATGTGTAATACTTTTAACTTTTTTGTAGAAGTAAAAAAAACAGTTTCATCTTTTAAGAAAAGCCACATTAACCTGTGTCTTTCTAAGGATAATGTAGAAGGAGATAAAGCATTTTCTCTTTGTTTTCCATATCCATAAGGTAAAAACTTTTTAAAGCTTCTCCCATCTATTGGATCTGTAAATTTATTACCTTTTAAATACCAAGCAATAACTGGTCGCACCAAATAGCTGGCCTTTATTAGTAAAGGTCTTGGAATGGTGTTTAAGATGGATTTAAAGATATACACGAACTAGTTTGCTCTAAATTCATCTTCCTCATTAGTAACAACCCCTAAAGCTTCATGTATATATTTAAATGTTGAAAGTAATTCTGGTTTTCCATTAACAATTGCAACATCATGTTCGAAATGTGCAGAAGGCTTATTGTCTAGGGTGGTAATTGTCCAACCGTCTGAATGTTGTCTTATTTTATGAGTTCCTAAATTTGTCATAGGTTCAATGGCTACAACCATTCCTTCTATAAATTTCTTTCCTCTTCCTCTTTTACCATAATTTGGCATTTCTGGATCTTCGTGCATTTCTCTTCCTAATCCATGTCCAACCAATTCTCTAACAACTCCATAACCATGGTCTTCTGTAAATTTCTGGATAGCATAACCTACATCGCCAACTCTGTTACCCGCTTTAAATTCACGAATACCAACATATAAACTTTCTCTAGTAACGTCTAATAATTTTTTTGTTTCAGATGCAATTTCGCCAACTGCAAAAGTGTAAGCATGATCTCCATAAAATCCGTTCTTTTTAGCTCCACAATCTATGGAAATAATATCGCCTTCTTTTAATGGTTCTTTATTTGGAATTCCATGAACTACTTGCGAGTTCGGACTCATACAAAGTGTATTTGGGAAGTCGTACAAACCTAAAAAACCTGGAATTGCACCTTCTGCTCTAATAAAATCTTCTGCAAGTTTATCTAAATATAAAGTAGAAATACCTGGTTTTACTTCTTTGGCTAACATTCCTAAAGTTTTAGAAACTATTAATGCACTTTCACGCATTAACTCTATTTCTTCTTTGGTTTTAATTTTAATCATATTAAAAAAATTGAAACGCAAAGTTACTATAATTTAAAGAATTAAGAGTGTAGTTGGGTTATTTGAAAAAAGAGAAAAATCCTTTTTTCTTTTTTACGGTTGGTTCGTAGTTAAAAATTTGTTTGTAAACAGCTGTCCAGCCAATAAAACCGCCAACATTTCTATCGTCTATAAATAAATCTGCATGAATTTTTCTACTGTCTATTCCATCGAAAATTTCTTCAGGATAACTATTGTTTACAGCGTAGAATTCGATACCATTTTTTTTACAAAATGCAACAGCTTCTTCTAATTTAGAGCCACTTCTATAAGTCCAAAGGATTAACCTGTAACCTTCGGATTGTAGTTTGTGCAGTGTTTCGAAAGCAAAAATTAATGGTTTTCCAACTTCTGGATATGCATCTTCTACAATGGTGCCATCGAAATCTACAGCAATTAGCAGGTTGTTGTTAAAAGTCATTATTTACTTTTATCGTAAGAATGTTTATATGGTTGTCTCGATACGATTTTTAAAATATCTTTCTCTAAAGATTCTCTTGCATATTCTACATAGCGTCCAACTTCTTTTCCATCTTTATAGAAAATAAAAGTAGGTACTCTTTTTATGTCTAAACCTTCTTGTAAATTATCTGGGGTTTTTTTACTACGATTAACAGTAACTAAATCTAAATTTTTAAAATTAAAATTAGCTTGTTCTAAAATCTTATAAAAATGTGGTGTTTCTCTTTTGCTATCTCCACACCAAGTTCCCATAAAACCTTTTATTTTATAGCCTTTTAATTCTTTTTTTAAAGCTTCGATAGTGGCTTCATCTGGAGTATAATTGTCAAATTTTTGAGTAAACCAAGAGTTGTAAGGCGCTTGCATAAAAGACTCTTTATTAGCAAAACCAATTAAGTCTCCACTTTTATTTTTAGCTGCAGTAATTTCTTGTTGTGCGTTACAAGAAATTAAAAGGATGGCGCATACAATTGTAAATATTTTTTTCATAATATAATTTTATAGTAACGAATGCTGTGTCATTTCTTCTGGTTGTTTTACACCCATTAAATCTAATATGGTAGGAGCAATATCGCCCAAGATACCACTTTTTATGGATTTTATTTCATCATCAATTAAAATGAAAGGAACTGGGTTTGTTGTATGTGCAGTATGAGGTGAACCATCTGGATTCATCATTGTTTCGCAATTTCCATGATCTGCAATTAATAAAGTAGAATAACCGTTTTTTAAACCAGTTTCTATTACTTCTTTTGCACAAATGTCTACAGTTTCACAAGCTTTAATTGCTGCTTCCATTATTCCTGTATGGCCAACCATATCTCCATTTGCAAAGTTTAAACAAACAAAATCTGCTTCGCCTTTTTCTAAATCTTCACAAAGTGCATCTTTTAATTCGTATGCACTCATTTCTGGTTTTAAATCGTAAGTTGCTACTTTTGGTGAATTTCTTAAAATTCGAGATTCACCTTCAAAAGGAGTTTCTTGTCCGCCAGAAAAGAAAAATGTAACGTGAGGATATTTCTCTGTTTCAGCAATTCTAATTTGTTTTTTACCAGCATCAGATAATACTTCTCCTAACGTGTTTTTAATATTATCGCTGTTATAAATTACGTTAATTCCTTTAAAAGATTCATCATATAAAGTAATAGTTGTAAAATATAAGTCTAATTTTTTCATTCCAAATTCAGGGAAATCATTTTGAGACAATGCATTTGTAAGTTCTCTTCCTCTATCTGTTCTATAGTTGAAAAATAAAACTACATCACCTTCTTTTATTTGTGCTTTTGGAGAACCATCAGCATTTGTTACTATAATTGGTTTGTGAAATTCGTCTGTTAAACCAGCTTCGTAATTTTTGTTTATAGTTGTAATAACATCTGTAGTTTTTTCACCAATACCATTTACAACACCATCATAAGCCTCTTTAACACGTTCCCATCGATTATCTCTATCCATTGCATAATAACGCCCAGTTACAGTAGCTAATTCTCCTGTACTTTCTTTCATGTAATCTTGAATATCATTTATGAAAAAAGTACCAGATTTAGGATCGCAATCTCTACCGTCTGTAAATGCATGCAAATACACATTGTTTACTTCATTTTCTTTGGCAACATCTAAAATTCCTTTTAAATGATCTATGTGCGCATGAATACCACCATTAGAAACCAAACCTAATAAATGAACATCTTTGTTGTTTTCTTTAGCGTAATTTAAAGTATCTAATAACACTTTTTCTTTGCCTAAAGTTTTTTCTTTAACAGCTTTATTAATTCTTGCTAAATTTTGATATACAATTCTACCAGCACCTAAATTCATATGACCAACTTCCGAATTTCCCATCTGTCCTTCAGGTAAACCAACATGTAAACCATCTGTTCTTAATTCCGCATGCGGATATTGGTTGTATAAATTGTTAATATAAGGTGTGTTTGCGTTGTAAATTGCGGATACTTTTGGGTCTTGTGTAATACCCCATCCATCCAAAATCATTAAAATTACTTTCTTATTCATCATCTAAAATTGAACAGTAAAAATAAGAAAGATTTTTGGCTTCTCTTTAATTTTTTACGAAACCGATAGCGTAAGAAAGAATTGCCAATTAAAGAACTATTAGTTTATAAATTTTTAAAGTTTTTTGATTATTAAGTTATTTAAAATACAACCCAATAATACCTTTTTATCTTACAAATCCTTTTGTTTATTTTTTATTCAATTTCTAGAGAATTGTTATAAAGATAGAAAAAGAAACTTTTGGTTGTTAAAAAATATTAAATCAGCATTTTAATATGTAATTTTGTAAGAATATTATAATTATGTGTTATGGATGCTCATTTTGAATTGAACGATGTTACCAAGAAACTTCCCAAACATTTACACAAGTTTGTGGTAAAACAACCTTATGACGAATATACAGCTCAAAACCAAGCAGTTTGGAGATATGTAATGAGAATGAATGTAGATTATTTGAGTAAAGTAGCACACAGCTCTTATGTAAAAGGATTAAAAAAAACAGGAATTTCAATTGAGAAAATTCCACACATGGCTGGCATGAATCGTATTTTAAAAGATATTGGTTGGGCTGCAGTTTCTGTAGATGGTTTTATTCCACCAAATGCTTTTATGGAATTTCAAGCCTATAATGTGTTGGTTATCGCTTCAGATATGCGAACTATTAATCATATAGAATACACTCCAGCACCAGATATTATCCATGAAGCAGCAGGTCATGCACCTATTATTGCCAACCCAGAATATGCAGAATATTTAAGACGTTTTGGAGAAATTGGAAGTAAAGCAATTTCGTCTGCAAAAGATTACGAAATGTACGAAGCAATTCGTTTGTTGTCTATTTTAAAAGAAGATCCTAATTCTACAGAAAAAGAAGTAGAAGATGCACAAACAAAAGTAGAATATTTACAAGATAATATGGGCGAATTATCTGAAATGGCACAAATTAGAAATTTACATTGGTGGACAGTTGAATATGGTTTAATTGGCAGTTTAGAAGACCCAAAAATTTATGGAGCAGGTTTACTCTCTTCTATTGGCGAAAGTGCTTGGTGTATGAAAGATGAAGTAAAAAAAGTACCTTATTCGATTGAATCTGCAAATATAAATTTCGACATTACAAAACCACAACCACAATTATATGTTACGCCAGATTTTGCACATTTAAGCTTGGTTTTAGAACAATTTGCAAATAAAATGGCGATTCGAAAAGGAGGTTTAAAAGGCATTCAAAAATTAATAAATTCCAAAAACTTAGGAACGATAGAATTAAGTACAGGAATACAAATTTCGGGCGTTTTTACTAATGTTATTGAAGATGAAAATGGAAAACCAATTTACTTTCAAACGACAGGAAATACAGCTTTAGCAAATAGAGACAAAGAATTAATTGGACATGGAATAGAAAACCATTTTAATGGTTTTGGGAGCCCTGTTGGAAAATTAAAAGGTATAAATATTGCCATAGAAAATATGAGTCCAAGAGATTTGGAAGCCTACCAAATTTACGAAGGCAAAAAAATAAACTTAGAATTTGAAGGTGGAATAAAAGTAGAAGGAGATGTAATTACAGGAACTAGAGATTTACGAGGTAAAATTCTACTAATTTCTTTCGAAAACTGTACAGTTACACATGGAGAAACTGTCTTGTTTAAACCAGAATGGGGTATTTACGATATGGCTGTTGGAAAAGAAGTAGTTTCTGCGTATTCTGGAGCTTCAGATATTAACTCATTTGAAGATAATTCTAAAGTTTCAGAAACGAAAACTCATAAAATTAAATATTCCGAAAACGAGAAAGTTTTATATAATTTATACGACAATGTTTGTGAAATGAGAGAAACGAATACAAGTTCTGAAGAAAACATCGAAACTATTTTTAATCAAGTAAAAACAAATTTTCCTATAGATTGGTTGTTGAGTTTAGAATTATATGAAGTAGCTTTGCAAAATAATTTTACTGTAAAAACAGATATTTTAAATTATCTATTCGAATTGCAGCAAAATAAAAAATATAAAAGGTTAATTGAAAACGGATTGAATTTGTTACAGGTAAACGAATTACAATCATAAAATTATTAAAAAAGATGGGATTGTTTGGAATTTTTAGTCAGAAAGATAAATCTGAAATCATAAAAGAGTATTTAGAAAAAGATGCAATAATTTTAGATGTTAGAACATTATCTGAGTGGAATGAAGGGCATATTGAAAAATCTAAACACATTGTGTTAAATTTAATTCCGTTAGAAATAGAGCAAATAAAATCTTGGGAAAAACCTGTAATTGCAGTTTGTAGAAGTGGAGGTAGAAGTGGACAAGCTACACAATTTTTAGCCCAAAATGGAGTAGATGTTGTTAATGGTGGTCCATGGCAAAATGTGGCACAACATTTAGATTAACGATAATTACCAAATCCTTTTTTTCTTCGCTTTTGAAGTCTATTGTAGATTTTGTATGAATCTAGTATTTTAGAAATAATAGCAAAAACACCACCTAACATAGCACCAACAAAAGCACCCATAGTTAAGGCATCGAAGTCGTGACCTGTTGTTAAAAATTTTATGTAAAATAAAACGATTCCTATAATTATAGATACAAAAAAAGTCTTCAGTTTAGATTTTGAGAAGTAAACGTAAGCTCCACAAAATACACCTGTAATTATAGAAGTAGCTGTAATTTTTGTTAAAAACAGCTCAAGTAAACTATTGGTATCTGTAACAATTACAGAAGTAACAAACATACCAGTTAAAGCACCTGCGATTATACCAATTAAAATTTTTCGAATCATTTTTAACTACGACTATTTTTTAAAGGTACAAAAAATTAATTTTTTAAATAAGATTTCTTTTTTGCGCTTTCATTACAGCTTCCATTTTACTGTGTACTTGTAGTTTCTTATAAATATTTTCGATATGTTTTCTAACAGTAGATGGAGAGATTATTAAATTATCTGCAATTGCATTGTAATTTAAACCTTTACTTAATTGTACTAGAATTTCGGTTTCTCTTTTAGAAAGTTTTATTTCACTAGTTTCTATTTTTTTTGTTTCTAGAAGCGTAGGGTTTCTTAGTAAGTTTAAAGTTTTTAAGGCAATACTTGGCGTCATTGGTGCACCACCTTTTGTGACTTCTAAAATGCTTTTGTAAAGGTTGTTAGCATCTATTTCTTTTAATAAATAACCATTAGCTCCTGCTTTAATTGCATTAAAAATACAATCATCATCATCTACAACCGTAAGCATTATAATTTTTATTTGAGGGTGTTTGGTTTTTATAATTTCTGTAGCCTTTATACCATCCATTTCCGGCATTTGAATGTCCATTAAAATAACGTCTATATTATGGTTTTCCTCTAATTTACCAATTAGTTCTGCACCATTATTTGCATGAAATTTCACAGAAATATCATTAAAATAAGATAGTTTTTCTTTGATAGCTTTTACTAAAAAATAATTGTCTTCGGCGATACAGATTTTTAGAGTCATAGTTTGGTTGTTTACTGCTTCAATTTAAGACTAATTTATAAAAATAGTTATACGTCATTTGCCGTATTTTTTTGAGAGGTTTCAATGTTAATAATTGTACCTATTTCTAATTTCGAATCTATTTTTACGGTTCCACCAATTTCGCTCATTCTTTTTTCCATGTTCGATAATCCATTGCCCAATTCCACAGAATTTATATCGAAACCAATTCCATTATCAATCACAGAAATTAAAAACTGATTTTCTTTTTTATCAATATTAATTTCAATTTTTGAAGCTTGGGCATATTTTATTGCGTTGTTAATTGCTTCTTGAATTACTCTAAAAATATTCATGCCTTCTAAAGAAGAAAAAGCTTCATTTTTGTTGATATTATAATTGACTATAAAATCGATATTTTCTGTGGCATTTTTTGCTTTTTCAATAAAAGATAAAATTCTTGTGTGCAAATCTTCTACAGTAATTTCGTTTTTATTCATTGCCCAAATAGTATCTCTTAACTCGTAAATTGTCTCAGTTGTAAAAGAACTAATTCCTGCCAATTTATTTTTTAGTTTTGTGTTTGCATCTTTGGTTACAAATTTTAAATTATCTACAGAAGAAATAATAAAAGTAAGTTGAGAACCAATATTATCGTGCAAATCTCTGGAAATACGCAAACGTTGTTCTTGCAATCTGTTTTGAGTTTTTATAGTTGCTAAAGCATCTTTTAAGTCTATTTCTTTTTGAAGTTGTTTACGTTTAAATTGGTTTCTCTTATAAATAGCGAAGAATATAATTGCTAAAATAAGCAATGCAGATCCCAAAAGAATTGCATATAAGTTTCTGTTTTTTATAGCGAGTTTATTTTCTAATAGTTGTTCTTTTTGAATTGCAATTTCCTTTTCTTTTTTTGCGGTTTGATATTTAGCTTCAGTTTCTAAAGTTGATTTTGCACGGTCATTTTTAAATACGGAATCTTTAATTATTAATAATTTTTCTAAATCTTCAATAGCTTTTACAAAATTTTTATTCTCTTTATACAACTGTGCTCTTTCGTCATAAATCCACACAAAAGTTTCTATATACTTGCTTTTATTTGAATAATGAATTGCAGAGTCAAACATTCTAAGGGCATATTTATATTTTTTAGCTCTTCTACCATACATCGCTAAATTTGTGTATATAGCACCCAAAGCATAGTCATTTTTTGTAGGTTTATAAAGAGATAAGCCTCTTTCTGTGTAAAGTTTAGAATTTTCTAAATCACCTAAAAGCATATAAGTGTAACCTATGTTTACAATATTATTTCTAATATCTGTAGAATCTAATTCAGGTAAATAATTTAATATTTTTTTTTGATAAACTAAAGCACTATCCAACTCGTTATTTTCGTTAAATGCTGCAGCTGTAATGCTTAGTGCATTTGTTTTAGATTTTAGGGGAATGGTTTTATCATTTTCTAAAATTTTTGTTGCTAGCTTTCCATACTCAATTGCTTTTTTATAATCATGAAAAATACGATAGGTAGCAGAAATATTTACTAGCATTTGAGATTTGTAGTAATTGTCTTCAAAAAACTCTGCAATTGCTAATCCTTTTTGAGATAAATCTATGCTTTTTTCAAAAGCACCTGCACCATCATAATAATGAGCAAATTCAGTAATAAAATCTAAATACTTTTTGTAATGTTTTTTATTTTTACTAAAAGGAGTTACCTTTTTAAAGTAATAGTGAATACTATCTTCGGAATTTTTTTTTAGAGACTCTCTGGCTTTTAAAAAAATAGCATTCGAATTATCATAAGAAAGAACTTCTTTTGATTGCGAAAAACTAACTGAATAAATAAATAGTAAGAAAATTGTTGTTTTGAAATTAAATGTCATGACTATTTATTGAGCTGAATATTAACTATGGACACTAATTTACAGAATTATCTTTATTTCTGTCCCTTTTTCTATGATTGAAATTATTTTTAGTTTCCCACCAATTTCGCTCATTCTTTTTTCCATGTTCGATAATCCATTGCCCAATTCCACAGAATTTATATCGAAACCAATTCCATTATCAATAACAGATATTAAAAACTGGTTTTCTTTTTTATCGATTTTAATTTCAATTTTTGAAGCCTCAGCATATTTAATACTATTATTTACGGCTTCTTGTACAACTCTAAAAATATTCATGCCTTCTAAGGAAGAAAATGCTTCGTTTTTGTTAATGGTATAGTTTACTGTAAACTCCACATTTTCAGTGGCAATTTTTGCTTTTTCTACAAAAGATAAAATTCTTGTATGCAAATCTTCTATGGTAATTTCGCTTTTATTCATTGCCCAAATAGTATCTCTTAACTCGTAAATTGTCTCAGTTGTAAAAGAACTAATTCCTGCTAATTTATCTTTTAATTTTTCATTGGCATTTTTGCTTACATATTTTAAATTGTCTACAGAAGAAATTATAAAGGTAAGTTGAGAGCCTATATTATCGTGTAAATCTCTAGAAATTCTTAAACGCTGCTCTTGCAATCTATTTTGTGTTTTAATAGTTGCTAAGGCGTCTTTTAAGTCTATTTCTTTTTGTAACTGTTTTTTCTTTAGTTGGTTTCTTTTGTAAACTGCAAAAAAGATGATTCCTAAAATTAATAACGCAGATGCTAATAGAATGGCATATAAGTTTCTATTTTTTATGGCTAATTCTTGTTCTAAAAGTTGCTCTTTTTGAATCGCAATTTCTTTTTCTTTTTTTATTGTTTGGTATTTGGTTTCTAGATTAGCAATTTCTTTTGCGTTATTTAAAGAAAATAAAGAATCTTTTAAACGAATGTTTTTTTCTGCTAAAAAGTTTCCTTTTTTATAGTTTCCAATTCTAAAAAAACTTTCAGCTGAATGAAAATGTAAATCTGAAGCTAGATATATATCTTCTGGGTGTTTTTTTAAGATTTTAAAAGCTAAATCGGAATAAAAAAGAGCTTTTTTAGGTAAGTTTATTTTATTGTATAAAGCAACTAAATTAGAATAAGAACTAATTTTTTTACTTTCTTTATATTGCTTTTTGTCTGAAATATTAATTGAAGCTAAATAATGTTTTATGGCTAATTCATAATTTTTATTTATGTTATAAATGTTTCCTAGATTATCGTTAATTGAAATTTGATTTATAAAATCATTAGTTTTTACAGATATTTCTAAGCTTTTTTTTAAGTAGATTATTGCTTTTTCATATTGCTTCATAATTTTATAGCATACAGCTATGTTATTTAAAGAAAGCCCAATTTTTGTTTCATCATTATATTTTTCTCTTATTTTTAAAGCCTTAAAATGATATTCTAAAGCTTTGTCTGTAAGAAACATCTCTTGGTAAATTAAACCTATGTTACTTAGTGGGTTCGCTTTGTTTAATTCATTATTTAGTTCTTCTTCTAGTTGTAAAGATTTAAAAAAATAATCTAAAACTTTATTAAAATATCCTTGATTCCAATTATACATACCAAGGTTATTTAGACATTTACTTTCTAAACTTTTAAAGTTATTTTCTATAGAAAGTTCTAAAGATTTAGAAAAATAATAATTAGCAGAATCTTTTATTCCAATTACATCAAAATAAATACCATGAGTATTTGTTAGTTTAATAAAACCAAATTTATAGTTTGCTTTTTTTGTGAACTCTTCTCCTTCTGTAATAATTTTTAAAGCCTTTTTTTTATCAGAAAAAATATATTTAAATCCAACTTTATTATATGCCTCAGCAATTATTGAATCGTTATTTGTCTTTTTTGCGCTAATTAAAAGGCTATCTATTTCTTGACAATAAAAATTAGTGAAACTAAAAAAGAATGTAAGGATGAAAAGTCTAATTTTCATAAGATTATTTTAGGTTGATTTAAATATTTCAGTTAAAGAAAAACGAGTATTTAAGAGACCAACATTTAATACATTTAAATGTAGTTGTGTTTTTTTTTGAATGTTCTCAATTTCTAAATCAACAATATTTAGTTTTTTTTCTAGCAATTTTTCTTTTTTAAAATCTAAAAGTAAATAATTTAGTTTGTTCATTTCTAGATTTTTATATTTTTTATAATTTAAATATAAGAAAAGTAACAATAAAAAGATAAATACTAAAAGTAGTATTAAGGTCGATTTGCTATTCGTTGGGAGATTTATCATTAAAAATTTTTTTAATTTAAAAAGGAGATGGTTGCTGTTTTTTAAAAACAAACAACCATCTGTAACCCTAAAATAATTTTACTATTTTTTTTGAGTTACTGGAGATTCTTTATCTTATTTTAATTTATCAAAAAACTCGTCTAATTGTTTGTCTAAAAAGGTATTACATGCATTGTAAAAGCCTTCTGCATATTTGTCTCCATCTACATTAATCCATTTTGTAGTTGTAGAAAAACGATCTGCTTTTGCATCTAAATAATTAGAAAAAGTTGAAAAAGAAGTTGGTGTAAAAGAACCTTGCTTTTGATAAGCAACCACTTTTTCTTTTTTCATGATGTCGTTAATTTCTAGATCTTCTTTTAAAGTACCTGTATAACTAGCCTGAACTTGGTCGTAAAATGCAACGTTAGAACTAACACGATGTATGTCTGATGCCCCTTTTATTTTTACAGAACCAAATAATTTGCCTAAAGTTGTTTTTTTCTTTTTAAATTTTTGTGGAATTGTAATTGCGTATTCTCCTACCAAGCGTAAATTGGTTTTAATTTTTACTTTTGCGGCTCTTCCTTTCATCCAATCGTTACCTGTTTCAGAGAAAATTACGTATAAATTTACGTCGGTTACAATGGCATTATTTAATTGTTTGGCAAGTTTTGCTTGTATGCCTGAACTTCCAAAATCGAAAAACCCTTTTTTCTTATAATAAAAAGTGAAGTTTTCTGGTGCACAAGTAATAATTCCAGATAAGTTTTCTTTTAAATATGGTCCAGTTGCTTTGTCCCAATCTTTTATAGCCTCGGTTTTTGCAACTTCTTCGGAAGTAATAATTTCATAGCCTTCTGCTTTTAATCTTTTTATGTAGTTTTTATACAATTGATTTGTTTTCTCCTGCATTTTTACACCATCAATTCCGCCTAAACCAATAGCAGCTTTTGCAGTAGAACTACTTGTATTTCCGCCAATTCTTCCGCCATTTCCACCAGCTTTAAAATCGATGGCTTCTTTATATACTTCAAAATTTACGTTAAAAGAATTAATAAATATTCTTTTAGTTGCTTTTTTCATGGTTTTAAATGCCCACTTTTTGTTAGTAGTTTTTATTTTACCAAGACTTTGCGCATTTACAGAAATTGTAAAGCAAATTACGATTACAGATAAGAGTAGTTTTTTCATTTTAAGTGTTTTAAAGTTACATTACAAAATTCTCTAAAATGTAAAGTTTGCACAATACGTCATTTGACGTATATTTTTTTATTCAGTAAAAATGATAAGTTGTTTTTTTATTTCTTCCTTGGTTACTTTCTCGTTTTCTAGTTTTTCTGATAAGTAATCTAACGTTTTTGAGTTTTTATTGATAGATTCTAAACACAAATCGATAATCAATCTAAAGAAGATTAATAATATGGCTGCAATAATTCCTGCTTCGCCAAAAACAATAAAAAAGAAAGAAAGAATTACCACAAATTGTTGAACAAAAATTCTAACATAAGGTTTAAACATAATTTCTTTTGCAGTAAATTCTAGGTATTTTTTCTGATGAATATAATCAGTAATAAACTTACCTAAATGCATAAAAATAATTGATGGTAAAGCATATTTTATATCTTCTAAATTTAAAATGATTCCATAATTTTCTATAATGTTAAAGGGTTCTTTAATAGGAGAGGTTCCTTCCATACCAAACAGAGAAAAACCAAAGAGTGATTGAATTGCCACAAACATTCCATAATGCAACAAGAAAAATAAGATAAGACCAAAATCAGTTTTTTTTGATTTCCCATATAATATAGACCACAACATTTTTAGAGCATTAAAAATTCCGATAACTATTGTTTCTAAAAAGTAGGCAAATAGAATAGACATTGCAGAAGCTTTACCAATATATAAAAGGAATAATAGGTAAATGGAACTTAACCAAATAAAGGCATTTTGCTGTGTTGGATAAAAGATAGATTTTAACATATGGCTGGTTTTATAAGCCGTAAAAATCAGAAATAATGGAATTATAAAAAATACGACAAATGCCTTATTTATTTTTTTTTCAAATATAAAAGTAGGGTAAAATATATTTTAATTGTTTTATTAATAGATATACTAAAATATGTATTAGAATTTAATATTATAAATTATGAAAACAATAAAAAACGTATTAACTATAATTGCTATTTCTACTTTAAGTTTAGTAAACGCTCAAGAACAAAAAAAACAAGTTTCTAAAGAATCTAAAACCTCTTATTATCAAAATAGGGCTAAAGAAGATGCTAAATTTGAGCAACAATACACAGCAGAAACAAAAAAAGAAGAAAAGAAATTTTGGAAAGAGCAAAAAGCTTATGAAAAAGAGCTAGAAAGAAAAGATAAAGAAGCGCATGCTGCTTATATGCAAGGTAAAAAAGACGCTTACGCAGAACATCACAACCACTGTAATAACCATTGTAGTCATGGTTATTATTACCATAATCATGCAAGGTTTTATTATACTTACGAGTATAGAAGACAACCAAGATATAGAAGTAGTGTTAGAACAAATGTAAGAGTTGGTTTACCAAGCGTAAGAATTGGTTTTTAAAAAAATAAAAGATTATAATTAAGAAAGCTTGTAGATAATAAATCTACAAGTTTTTTTTATTGAAATTTTACAAAAGGTAATTTAGATTGAATTTCACTGATTTTTAAATCTAAATTTTTTAAAAATTTCTGATGTTGCTCAGAATTTTCATTAAATGGTCTGTGAGAAATTCCTTTTTGTATGGTTTCTATTTCTTGCATTGTTTTCTGTGCTTCTTCACTAAACCAAGAGCTAGAAAATTTATTCCATATATAATTAACGGCAGTTGTATTCGGATGAATCATGTCTTCATTGTAAAAACGGTAATCCCTTAATTCATCCATCATAATTTCATAAGAAGGAAAATAATGAATATTATTTCTAGAATTTATTATACTGCAAATTCCTGAAATTAAATGAGATTTACTCTGTGTGTTTTCAACAAAACCGTCTTTTAAATGTCTTACAGGAGAAACTGTAAAAATTATCTGTACAGATGAGTTTACAGATTTTATAAGAGCAACGATTCCTTCTAAAATTTCTGAAACTTCATTAACAGATAAAAGCTCTTTTAAGAACTTTTTTTGCGGAATTTTATGGCAGTTTGCAACTATTGCATCAGTTTCTATAAAACGATATACCCAAGAAGTACCAAGAGTTATAACAATATGGGTTGCTTCTTCTAATTGTTTTTTTGTTTGTCTTAATGCTGAATTTAGGTTTTCTAAAAGTTCGTTTTTATTTGCAGAACTTAAACTAGAATGCGCATCAAAACAATGCCAACGTTCATTTTGATAAATTAAATCGTCTTGCGAATATATTTTTTCGTTGATTGCATTTGTAACCAAATGTTCAATTGCTTTTGGTTGAAAAAGAATTCCAAACGGATTTTGGTTCGACTGAAATTTATAATAAGAAAGTTTCTCTCCAATATTTTCTGAAAAACAAGAACCAATTAAAAGCAGTTTAGAATCGTAGTTTATAGGATTCCTTTCTTCTTTTTTAATTGGTATTTGCGTTAGAAAATTCATTTTAAACCAAATAATCTTTTGCTTTATCTAAAGCATTAGGAATTCCTCCAGGATTTCTACCACCAGCAGTTGCGAAGAAATTTTGTCCTCCTCCACCTCCGTGAATTAATTTTCCTAGTTCTCTAACAACTTTACCAGCATCATAACCACGTTGGTTGGCTAATTCTTTAGAAATATAACAAGTTAACATTGCTTTTTCTTTACTAGGAGCAGTAGCGAATAATAAAAATAAATTTTTATGGTCTTTTCCTAAATCGAAAGCTAAATTTTTAATTCCGTTTGCGTCTAAATCAACCTTTGTAGCTAAAAATTGAACACCATTAATTTCTTGCAATTGGTTTTTTAATTCTCCAGATAAATTTTTGGCTTTATCTTTTAAAAGTTGCTCTATTTGTTTTTGTAAACTTGCATTTTCCTCTTGCAATTTTTGCACAGCTTTTACAGGTTCTTTTGCATTATTAAGCAAATCTTTTATTTCGAATAAAGTTCTATTATTATCATAATAAAAATCTTTTACAGCTTCGTTTGTAATGGCTTCTATTCTTCGAATTCCTGATGCAACAGCGCCTTCAGATTTTATTTTAAAATGCCAAATATCCCCAGTGTTTTTTACATGCGTTCCACCACAAAGTTCCATCGATTTCCCGAATTTTATAGCTCTAACAGTATCGCCATATTTTTCGCCAAATAAAGCCAAAGCACCTTCGTTTAAAGCTTGTTCCATAGGAATGTTTCTTCTTTCAATTAAAGGAAGTTTTCCTGCAATTCTTGCGTTTACAAAATCTTCTACATCACGCAATTCATCAGTCGTTAATTTAGAAAAATGAGAAAAATCGAAACGTAAATATTTAGAATGTACAGCAGAACCTTTTTGCTCTACATGAACACCTAAAACCTCTCTTAAAGCTTGGTGTAAAAGGTGTGTTGCAGTATGATTACATTCGGTTCTGTAACGTTGTTTTTCATCTACAACTGCTTTAAAACTTTCATTTAAATGCTTTGGGAGGTTTTTCGTAAAATGAATTATAACATTATTTTCTTTTTTGGTATCTAAAATATAAACCACATCTCCATGAACATCTTCTAAATAACCTTTATCGCCAACTTGTCCTCCACCTTCAGGATAAAAAGGTGTTAAATTAAATACCAATTGATACATTTCGCCATCCTTTTTAGAAGTAACTTTTCTGTATCTAGTTAATTTTACATTTGCATCTAAAGAATCGTAACCGATAAATTCTTCCACTGCATCATCCACCAAAATAGTCCAATCTTCTGTAGACATTTCGCTTGCGGCTCTCGATCTATTTTTTTGTTTCTGAAGTTCCTCTTGGAACCCTTTTTCATCTAAAGTAAACCCTTTTTCAGAAAGAATTAAGGCTGTTAAATCTACTGGGAAACCAAAAGTATCGTACAATTCGAACACTTTTTCTCCAGAAATTTCCTTAGATGAAGAGTTTTCGATAATTGCATCCAATAAAACCAAACCTTGGTCTAAAGTTCTTAAAAAAGAAGTTTCTTCCTCTTTAATTACATTTTCTATCAATTGTTTTTGAGCTTTTAATTCTGGGAAAGCTTCGCCCATTTTTTTGCTTAAAACATCTACTAATCTGTAAAGAAAAGGTTCTTTTTTATCTAAAAAAGTAAATCCATAACGAACGGCTCTTCGTAAAATTCTACGAATTACATAACCAGCACCAGTATTACTTGGTAACTGTCCATCAGCAATTGAAAAAGCGACAGCTCTTACATGATCGGAAATTACACGAGTTGCAATATCTTGCTTTTCATTATGTCCGTATTTTGTGTTGGTAATGGTTTCAATTTCTCTAATGATTGGTGTAAAAACATCTGTATCGTAATTAGATTGTACGTTTTGTAATACCATACACAAACGTTCGAAACCCATTCCAGTATCTATATGTTTGTTCGGTAAATTCTCAAGAGACCCATCTGCTTTTCGGTTGTATTGCATAAAAACCAAATTCCAAATTTCTACAACTTGCGGATGATCTTCATTAATTAAAGTTCGACCATCTACTTTCGCTTTTTCTTCAGCAGAACGAATGTCTACATGAATTTCAGAACAAGGTCCACAAGGTCCTTGTTCGCCCATTTCCCAAAAATTATCTTTTTTATTTCCTTTTAAAATACGGTCTTCAGCAATAAATTCTTTCCATAAATCAAATGCTTCAGTATCCATTTTTAATTTATCGGAATCTTCACTTCCTTCAAACACTGTTACGTATAAAATGTCTTTATCAATTTTATAAACTTCGGTTAATAGTTCCCAAGCCCAAGCAATTGCCTCTTTTTTAAAGTAATCTCCAAAAGACCAGTTCCCTAACATTTCGAATAATGTATGGTGGTAGGTGTCGTAACCAACTTCTTCTAAATCGTTGTGTTTTCCTGAAACACGTAAACATTTTTGAGAATCTGCAATCCTATTCTTTTTAGGAATTCCATTTCCTAAGAAATACTCTTTAAATGGTGCCATACCAGAGTTTACAAACATTAATGTTGGATCGTCTTTGGTAACCATTGGTGCAGAAGGCACAATTAAATGCGATTTTTCTTTATAAAAATTTAAAAAAGTAGCACGAACATCTTGAGATTTCATAAAATTGAAGTTTCTAATTTTACTGAATTTTGTTAATTATTTTCTAAAAAAAACTACCTTAAAAAAGCAGTTGTAAAACATTTTGTAAATTTGGGAGTTATTAAAAACGAGATTCTAATAAAAAAAACGAATTTAAAAACAAAAATAGTACATTTACCAATATGGCAAAAGTAAAATATTATTACGATGCAGATACGCTTTCTTACAGAAAAATTGCTGTAAAGAAAAGTGCTTACTTCAAGAAATCTGTATTTGGTATTTTTGCTATCTTTTTAATAGCTTTTATAGGTTTTATTCTCTTTAGTCAGTTTATTATGTCTCCGAATGAAAGAGCATTAAATAGAGAGAATGAGAATTTAAAATTGAATTACGAAATACTTTCAAAAAGAATTGAAGAAAATGTTGGGATTTTAGCACAAATTCAAGAAAGAGACGATAATATTTATAGATCTTATTTTGAAGCAAATCCTATCCCAGAAGAACAAAGAAAAGCTGGTTTTGGTGGTGTAAATAGATATAAGCATTTAGATGGTTACGATAATTCTAAAATGATTACTAAGATTACCAAAGACGTAGATATTTTATCGAAACAAATGGTGGTTCAATCTAAATCTTTGGACGAAATTGTTGCTCTTGCAAAAGAAAAAGAAGAAATGTTAGCGTCAATTCCTGCGATTCAGCCAGTAAAAAATGAAGATTTAAAAAGAATGGCTTCTGGTTATGGAATGCGAATTCATCCTATTTTAAAATATCGTAAAATGCATAAAGGAATGGATTTTACAGCGCCAGTTGGAACACCAATTTACGCAACTGGAAATGGAAAAGTTATTCGTGCACAAAGAAGTAGTTCTTTTGGAAATGTTGTTTATATAGACCATGGTTATGGTTATAAAACGATATATGCACACATGAGTATGATAAAAACTAGAAAAGGGAAAAAAGTAAAACGTGGCGATTTAATTGGTTATGTTGGAAATACGGGTTTATCTGCAGCAGCACATTTACATTACGAAGTTCATAAAAACGACAGAGCCGTAAATCCTATTTACTTTTATTATGGAGATTTAACTCCAGACGAATTCGAAGCGATGCAAAAAGCAGCTGCTATAGAAGGGCAGTCTTATGATTAAATTGGAAGTTGGGAGTGACAATAAATGAATATCTTAAAAAAAAGAGATTTTTTCTAAAACTTATTCATTTACTTTGAATCTTGAACCCAAAACCAAAACAAACCTTGAACCCACAGTATGCATGTAGATTTACCAGAAAAAAGATACTATAAAATTGGCGAAGTTGCAAAAGCATTTAACGTGAATGCGTCTTTAATTCGTTTTTGGGAAAAAGAGTTCGATATTATAAAACCTAAGAAAAATGCGAAAGGTAACCGCCTTTTTACGCAAGATGATATCGTAAATTTTAAGCTAATTTTTAATTTAGTAAAAGAAAGAGGTTTTACTTTAGAAGGAGCAAAACAAAAGCTGAAGAAAAACCCAGAATCTACCTTTAATAAGCACGAAATAATTACAAGATTAGAATCTGTAAAAGCAGAATTGAATAAAATTAAAAATCAATTGTAACAGAATATGTATTTCTGTGTCTAATAATTGATAATAGCTCTAATAATTGATAATAGCTCTAATAATCTTTAAATTCTCACGAATATTAGGTATTTTTGAAGCAATAAAAAAAAATCAACTAACAAATTTAAAAATAGAAATTATGAAAAAATGGTTAATTCCAGTAATAGTTATAGCTATAATTGGTTATGCAATTTACAGTTGGGCAGTAGGTTTTAATAACACTGCAGTAAAATTAAACGAAAATGTATCTGAATCTTGGGGTAATGTGGAAACTGCGTACCAAAGAAGAACAGATTTAATTGGAAATTTAGTAAATACTGTAAAAGGAGCTGCAGATTACGAAAAAGGAACTTTAGTAGAAGTAATTGAGGCAAGAGCAAAAGCAACTTCTGTAAACATAGATCCATCTAATATTACACCAGAACAATTAGCACAATTTAATAAAGTACAAGGTGGTTTAAGTGGCGCTTTAAAAAGTTTGTTGGTAACTGTCGAAAGATATCCTGACTTGAAAGCGAATCAAAATTTCTTAAAATTACAAGACGAATTAGCAAGTACAGAAAACCAAATTTTAACAGCAAGAACTCGTTATAACGAAAATATTAAGCCTTTTAACAATCACGTTAAAACGTTTCCAAACTCAATATTAGCAGGTTGGTTTAATTTTGAAGGAAAACCATATTTCCAGTCAGAAGCAGGAGCAGAAAACCCAGTTAAAGTAGATTTTAGTAAATAATAAAAGATGTCTAAAGTAGAAGAATTTCTTAGTCCAGCAGAAGAAAAGGAAATTATTTCTGCGATTAGAATAGCAGAGACAAATACTTCTGGCGAAATACGTGTGCATATTGAAGCTTCTTCCGAGAAAGACCATTATGAACGTGCGTTAGAAGTATTTCATCTGTTAAAGATGGACAATACAAAAGACGCTAATGCCGTCTTAATTTATGTTGCTGTAAATGATAAAAAATTTGTTATTTATGGCGATAAAGGAATAAATAAAGTGGTTCCCAAAGACTTTTGGGATACCACCAAAGACGTAATTCAAAATAACTTTAAAAAAGGAAATTTTAAACAAGGTATTGTTGATGGAATTTTAAAAGCTGGAGAAGAATTACAAGATCATTTTCCTTGGCAAATTGATGATGAAAACGAATTATCTAATGAAATTTCTAAATAATTAAATGAATTTCTTGAAATCAATTAAAGTCGTAATATTCTTATTTGGAATTTTTTCCACTCAATTAATTTTTGGGCAATTTACTGTTCCAGAGAAACCGAAATTTCAAACAAGCGTTTACGATTACACAAAACTTCTTTCAGATAATCAAAAAACAAGTTTAGAAAATAAACTTGTTCGATATTCAGATTCTACATCCACACAAATTGTTGTTATAATTATTGAAACCACAAAGAACGAGAGTATTGGAATTCTTGCTCCAAGATGGGCACAAAAATGGGGAATTGGTCAAGCCAAAGAAGACAATGGAATACTTATTTTATTAGCCGAAAAAGATCGTAAAATTTGGATTGCTCCTGGTTATGGAATAGAGCCAATTTTAACTGCAGGAATCGTTGGAGATATTACAAGAAATGTAATTATTCCAGAATTTAAAAGAGGCGATTTTTATGGTGGATTAGACAAAGGGTCAGATGCAATCTTTCAACTGTTAAATGGCGTATATAAAGGATCTCGCAAAGAAAATGCGAAAGGTTTCGACCCTGGAATTATATTTTTTATTTTAATAATTATCATATTTATTATTTTAATCTCTAGAGGAAATAAAAATAATGGAAGTGGAGGAAAACGCTTTAGAAGAGGTTCTTTAGCAGATACAATTTTCGATACTATTATTTTAAGCAACGCTGGTAGAGGTGGAGGAAGTTTTGGTGGTGGCTTTGGAGGCTCTTCTTCTGGAGGTGGTTTTGGAGGTTCGTCAGGAGGTTTTGGTGGCGGATTTGGTGGTGGTGGATTTAGTGGTGGTGGAGCAGGTGGAAGCTGGTAAATAATCTTTCTTTCTTGAAAATTTAACCTTCTCAAAGAAAATTTATACTTCAAATTTTATTTTTAACAAGGAAAAACGGAACGCTTTTTGATGATTATTAAGAAAAAAATAATTGTATTTATGTTAAAGAAAATTTCGTTTGTATTTAGTTTTTTGTTGTTGATGAGTTGTCAGAATTTCGGGCAATTAAAAATGTTGGCAGATTTGCCTAAAGATTTAAAAGAAGTTTCTGGAACTGAAATTGTAGCAAAATCTGATTTAATTTGGATGATAAATGATGGAGGAAATAAACCAGAATTATTTGGTTTAAATGAAAAAGGAAAAATCATTAAAGAGATTTACATTAAAGCCAAAAACCACGATTGGGAAGATTTAACTTCCGATGAAAAAGGAAATATTTACATTGGCGATTTCGGAAACAACTTAAACAGAAGAAAAAATTTGTCTATTATTATTGTCGAACAAAATGAGTTGGATGAAAAGAATGCTGAAGTAGACGAAATTGAATTCGAATATCCGAATCAGACTAAATTTCCACCTAAAAAGAAAAATAAGTTTTTTGATACTGAAGGTTTTTTCTACTTTAAAAAATCACTTTATATTTTTACCAAAAGTAGAGTAAAAGGAAATTACGGAAAAACAACGATGTATAAAATTCCTGCTAAAAAAGGAAAATACGTAGCAGAAATTGTAGGAGAATTCGAAAACTGTAGCAGTTTAGAATGTTGGATAACTTCTGCAGATATTTCTGAAGATGGAAAAAAAGTAGCATTATTATCTCAGAAAAATGTACTAATCTTTACTGATTTTAAAGAGGATAATTTCCTCTCAGGAAAGGTTCAAAAGATTGAATTAACACATCGTTCTCAAAAAGAAGGCATTACTTTTAAAGACAACAATACCTTATTAATTACAGACGAAAAAGCGCACGGAGCTGGAGGTAACTTATATGAGTTGAAGATTTAAAAAAGAATCACAAACTTGTAAAATAACAAAGCCCAACCTGCAACTAAAAACAAACCTCCTAAAGGTGTAATTGGTCCTAAAAAACGTAGTTTTTTATTATTTACAGAAGAAATTACCAAACCATAAATAGAAAACGAAAACAAGAAAACACCAATTATAAAAGCATGGATAATATATCTGTCAATTGGAATTTCCGAGTTTAATTGAAATCCTAAAATCAACAATACAATTGCGTGATACATTTGGTATTTTACGCCAGTTTCAAAACTTTGTAACTGCTCTATATTTAATTTTTTCTTCAATAAATGTGCTCCAAAAGCACCTAAAATAATTGCTAAGCATCCAAAGAACGCTCCAAAAAGTAAACCTTGCTGACTCATATTTTTCTAAAAATCGAAACCTAAACTAAATGTTATTCTTAAACCATCACTACTGTTAAACGCACCAACACTTGTGGTTAGCATATTTGCTGCGTTTAAGAAAAATCCTCCACCATAAGATGTATTTGGAGTTGGAGAATCTAATGGAGCAAATACAATGTTATCTGGAGATTCCCAAACTTTTCCATAATCGAAACCACCATAAACACCAATATTAATTGGCAGAATTGCAGTTCTTAGGTTGCTAATGTTATAGCGAATATCTGTTGTATGATAAAATGCATTCTTTCCAGTAAAACGTTCGTTTCTATAACCACGTAAACCTTCATTTCCTCCAATTGTTGCGGCTTGGTAAAATTCAAAATCATTTCCAAAAGTAAAATGTCCATCTACCTTAGAAGCTAAAACTAATTTTCCATTAGGTATTATTTTATGAGTAATACCTAAGGATGTTGTGGCGTAAGAGAAATTACGTTTGCTATTTAAACTTCTTGTATGCCCCAATAATGCATTAAATTCTACACCTAAAGTTGGAAAAGCAGGATTGTCTGAATGTTGGTAATAATAACTAGCTTCTGTATTAAAGAAATTTTGGGCTTTAAAGATTTTGTTTGTTGCTAAATACTGTGTTTCTAAAAAACGATTAGAAGTTCTTTCAACATCAAAATTTTGAAAATTAGCAGCTAATTTAATTTCAGCACCTAAATCTCCTCTATATTTTAAAAAAGAACCCACTTGAATTTTTCTGATCTTAACTCTATTAAAATTTCTATTTTCCAAATCATCTGCTTCTGGGTTGTAAGAATTATTACCATATCCAAAGAAATTTCTAGCATAATTTGGGCTGTTAAATTGTGCATTTAAACCTAAATTTAAACGATCTAAAATATTGGCATATTCTCCATTGTATTTTAATTCGTAACCATTTGTTGCGAAAAAATAATAACCTTCTATAATGTGTTTTCTAGTAAATGGATTTCTTTCGAAACTATTTACTAAAAGTGTATTTTTTAACCCGATTTTAATACCATCATCTGGATTGTAACCAATTGCAGGAGAAATTAAATTACTTCTACTTTTTAACTTTTTGTAGTTATATGTATTTGTTTTATAATCGTCTGTAATTTTTTTATGAACATTAGTTGTTTTAAATGTATTTTTCTTTGACTTTTGATCGTAAACTTTTACGTTTTTCTTGTTATTAATTTCGTAAGTATCATTATTTAAACCCCCAATAATTTTCAATTTTATAGTTTTATTTCCATTTTTTCCATTCAAAAGAAAGACATCATCATCGTCTAAACCATACATCCAAATTTCTTTGGTAACTTTATATTTGTAGGTTCTTTCATGTACAATATCTGCTTTTTCTCCATCTTTAATTCTGTAAACAGCAACTTTTGTATCGCCATTTCGAAAACGTTCAATTTCGAACCAATCGTCTTTATTAGTTCCTGTTATAACTTGAAACTTATTTAAGTGTTTAAAATATTTATCGGAAATTTTTTGAAGATTTTTTCTTCTTCCTTTCAATTTTCGTTTAATATCGTCGATACTTTCATCTCTAACTTCTTTTGGAAATTTAGAAAAGGCACTTTCTATAACTTTGTCTGTAATTTGATTTTGAATAATAGAAACTTGTTTGTCCCAAATTTCTTTGTTAGATTCTCGAATCAATCTCATGTCTAATGGATAAGCAGACATACTAAAATGTTGTGGGCTTTTTATGTCCTCCTCATAAGAACGCATTCCTTTTAAAGCAGGAATGGAACCTGTTAAAAGATTCATTAAAAAACCATCACTAAAAATAGAAAAAGCTTGGTCTCTATCTCTTGGAACTGGTCTATAAACAACTTTTTCCCCTTCTTTAAATTCTGCCCATCTCCATTGGTCTTGATGCCTGTCCCAATCTCCAATTAACATGTCAAACAAACGTGCTCTTATATAAGAGGCTTCATCTAAAATGTACTTTTCGTCTTTTGCTAAATTCTTTCTTAAATCGTCTGTACTAATAATTTCATCAGAAAAACCAAAGTACTTTTTATCTCCATGTCCATCTGCAGTTCTTGCTTCAATCATGTACAGTTCATCACCAAATTCTGCATTAAATTTTTGCAAGCCTTTCTGTTTTGGTACATAAAACAAAATTGGTTTTGTATGGTAAACATCTATGGCTTCTGCCAATTTATCAATCGTAAAAGGTGCATATGGATGAGATCCCGTAAAAACATCTAACAACAAGTCTTCTGTGTATGTTTTTTTAAATTGACCTTCTACATATTGGTTTTTAAAAGCAACAGCTTGTAAATATTGTACAGCATTTTTTCTTAAAGCTCGCATTACATATTCTCTACCATCTTTACCTTCTAATCTTAAAGATTTAGATTGATGTCCTCCACCTTTTCTAACAGGTTTTAAACCTCCATATAAAGTATCTAAATTTACAGTTGGTGCTACGATTTTTTGACCAAAATATTTACGATATCTTTTTCCCCAAAGAAATTTATAAAACTTTCCTCTTTTAGTTTCTGAATCTTTATAAATTCCAGCTTCTTTTTCTGTAAGTTTTGCGTTTGGGAAATTTGTAAATTCTACAACACTATCTTTTTTGAAAACATTGGCTTCAAAAACTATTTTACGCTCTTTTGCAGTATAAAAATGAACTGTAGAAGCTCCGTCTTCATATACATCTAGTCTTGCAAAACCTTGTGTTCCGTATGAAAAAAGACCACCATTTACATTTTTTGTCGCAGTAAATTTAGAACCAGAACCACTTACAATTTGTGGTATATTATCTTGTACTATGTATTGGATACTATGTTCGTGCCCAGAAACAAAAATTATTTTTTCGTTCTGTTGTGCCAAACTAATAATTCGTTTTCTTAAATGATTGTATTTATCGTTTTGTTGGTCTGTATTTGTAACTCCAGATGCTTTTCTAAGAATATTTAAAGCAGAACCAAAAACTGGTAAAGGTTTCATATGGCTTTTAAATGAATAATAACCTCCATGAGGTCCATTGGTAAACATTGGATGGTGTAAAGCAATAAGTGTTGTTTTTCCTTGCGATTTTTTTATTAATCCTTCAAATTCTTCAAAGAATTTTTCTCTTGTTTTTATTTCACATTCGTCGTTTATTCCTGGGTGATTGTCCCAGTTTGTAACATACCAATGTGTGTCAACAACAATAATGTTTATCTCGTCGTTTACTTCTATTTTTTCTAATGGACAACCATTTTCTGGTTGAAAAGTGTTTTTTCCTAAAGCTTCTTCAACTAACTTTTCTTGTCTTTTTAAACCTTTTAAACCACTATACCAGTCGTGATTTCCAGGGATAACTAATGTTTTACCTGGAAAGCTTTTGCCAATATCTGTTTGAACTTTTAAACGGTATTTTGCAAGTTTATAGTTTTTTGAGTTTTCATCTGGAATTCCTTTCTGATATACATTATCTCCTAAATAAATAAGAGTCGAATTCTTGTTTGCCGATTTAATTTCTTGTTCTAAATAAGAAAGTGCAGAATCTTTTTGATACAAATCTGAATTACCTGCATCTCCAATTAAATAAAAAGAGTGAATTACTTTCGAAGAATCTTTTCTAGGAACATATTTATGATCGTTTGAAACTTGCATTTTTATTGTAGCACAAGCAGAAATTAGGGAAATTATAATTAGAAAGAAAGCGTATTTATAAAGTTTCATAGGTCTTAAAAATTATTTAAATATTGATTTTTTATAAGAATTGAAATCTTCTTTGGTGTCAATATCTATAAAATTTGTATTCAATTCAGGACAAAGAACATCATTTTTTTTGGCATTTATGAACTCTTTTGCACCTTTGTCTCCCTCTATCAATAACAATTGAGGAAAATATTTTTTCGAGAAAATTACAGGAACTCCAAGTATATTACCATAATTTGAAGCAATTATTTTAGAATTATTACTCTTAAATAATTGATACATAGCTTTTAAATAAGTTTTTTCTATAGCTGGTTGATCTGCTAAAAGCACGCAAATTCCGTCAAAACTTAAGTCATTTTTCTGAATATATTTCACTCCAGAAATAATGCTAGAACTTAAACCATTTTCTGAATTTTTATTTAAAATTACAGTTATATTTTTAAAAGATATTTTTTCTTGAATTTCTTTAGAACTATTACCTAAAACACAAAAAACATTCGATTTTTGAATTGAAAAAGCTTTTTCTAAAACGAGTTCAAGTAAATACTTATCGCCAATTTTAAGAAGTTGTTTTGGAGTTTTCATACGAGAAGAACGACCACCAGCCAATATTAAAATTGCGATTTTATCCATTTTTATTGATTAATTTTCCCTGATAAATTTCGTAATGAAAAAGGTTCTTTCTTTCTAAGAATAGATAGTATTTCAGCAATAATAGAAATTGCAATTTCCTCTGGTGTTTGCGCACCAATATGCAAACCTGCAGGTGTGTAAATTATGTCTAAAAATTCTTCAGAAGTTTCTGGTGCAAAGTCGAAAAGCTCGTTAAATAAACGTTCTCTTCTATTTGGAGCCCCTAAAATACCAATGTATTTTGGGTTGAATTCTGTAAGTTTTACCAAATATTTTAAATCTTGTACGTAACTATGGTTCATAATTACAATGGCAGTATTTGTATTAATGTTTTTAAACTGAATTGTTTCTGGGCTTTCTCCAACTACAACATTTGCTCCAGGGAAATCGATTAATTTTTTACTGTCTTTAGCGGATGTAATTACATCGATTTCCCAACCTAAATTAGAAGCAATTTTGCATAATTTCACAGCATCATGTTCGCCTCCAATAATAATTAATTTAAATGAAGGTTCTAAAAGCTGCGTAAAAACAAATTCTTCTTTTTTATGTTGAAGATGAAAGGATTCAGAAAATAAAAATTGTTTATTATTTTTAAAAGTAATTGCTGAACCAAAATTCCCGAAAACTTCATCTTCTTTAGAATAAAGACAAGTTATTTTAAAAGATTCTCTATTTTTTGTAGCTTCAGAAAAAGCCAATAAAAAGTAATTTGAGATAAAAAAAGGTTCTAACAAAATGTATAAAATTCCTTCACATCCTAATCTATACCTTCCATCGTACGTAATTATCTTTGGCTTATTGTCTCTAAAAACTGTTTTTGCTCTTTGTATAATTTCTTTTTCTACGCAACCACCACTTACAGCTCCAGTATAGGAATTGTCTTCAGAAATTAACATTCTAACACCAGGTTTTCTGTAAGAAGAACCATCTAAATCCACAACAGTTGCCAAGACATTTTTTAATCCTTTTTGTTCGTTAATAATGGCTTTCTCTATAATTTCTTTAAGTTCGTGAATCATTAAAAGTGTGTAGTTTTCTAAGGACTAAGATAAAAATTTAAAGTGGATTCGAAATAACAACTTTACTTGAATACTTTTTCTTTAATAGCTCTAATTTTGGATGAATGTATTTTTTACAAAATGGTTTTTGTGGGTTTTTCTGAAAGTAATTTTGAAACTCATTTGTAGAAGCTTTAAATTCTTTAAACTTTAATATTTTAGTGATAATTTTCTCTGAAAAATTAGATTGTATTTTTTCTATTATTTGTTCAATTTCTTGAACTTCATTTTCTTTAAAATAATAAATAGCAGACCTATATTTTTCTCTCATAGAATGATTACTCGTACTTTTATGAGTTAATAAATGGACTTCAATTAAGGTTATTAAATCAATTTTGGAAACATTAAATTCTACTATTACTGCTTCAGAAAAAGAAGTATTTCCATTTGTTGAAGAAACCCATCCTTGTTCCACTTTTTCTACACCAATTATAGATTGAAATACAGCTTCTGTACACCAATGACAGCCACCACCAAAAGCAATTTTTGTTAATTCCATTGCAGATTTTTCCTTTCATTCCAATAAAATTCTGGCGCAATTTTAAAGGAATTTAATGTTTCTATTTCCTCGAATGTGAGTGTAAAAGAATCTAATTTTAAATTTTCTTTTAATTGTTTAAAATTACTTGCTCCACTTAAAATAGTAGCATTTGGAATGGTTTGTTTTCCATATTTTAAGGAAATAGCATCTACACCAACCTTGTAATTTTCCGCCAAACTTTCTAAAACAGCATACATTTTGGAATAATGATTGTAGTTTTCATTCCGAAAAACACGTCCATTTGCCAAAGCTTCTTTTATTACAATCGTTTTATTTTGATTATTTAATTCAGCTGAAATTTCTTTTAAACTCTGGTCCAACAAATTATAAGTTACTTGAAAAAGGTCGAATAATTGTTCTCCATCAACTACAACATTTAAGGCATTTTTAATTACTTCAACTTGGTTAGTTCCAGTAGTCGTTAATCCTATTTTTAAATTGTGTTCTTTCTTTATAAAAGCCAATTTTTCTAAAACTTCGGTATTTTCTAAAACACCAGTTTCTAAAGTCGCAGAATGAATTTGATACACTTTTAAATAGGGCAGTAGCTGTTTAGAAAATTGCCACTGCTCATTTAATTTGGCTAAACTATGTTCCTTTATTTCGTGAATTTTTGCATTTGCATCAAAATTTGCGGTGTACGTATAACCCCATTTTGTTGCTACTTCTATGGATTTATCGTTTTTTGTTAGTAACCATTCTAACAATAATTCTTCTGCCAAACCATAACCTGGAGCAGTATCGAAATATCGAATGCCTAAATTGTAAGCATCTTCTAAAACCAAAAAACTTTCTTTTCTAAAAATTTCTAAATTAGAATTATCACAACTTTCTTGACGTACATTTATGTATTGTGGTCTTCCTAAAGCGGCTGTTCCAAGTCCTAAATTCATATTATATAATTTTAATGTTTTCTAAAAAATGAATCACTTTTTGTGCTGGCATTTCACAAGGTTTTAAAATTTCTTTTTTAGAAGTGATGTAATAATTTAAGCTGATAAAATTGTTGCCTTTTAATTCTTTACCATAAATTTTAAATGATTTACCTTCATTAAAAATTTGTTTTGTTAGGCTGTATTTTTTGTTCTCGTAAATTCCCTCAGAATAACCTTCAGGTAAATTATGTATGGTTTTTAGAACTTTCATTGTTTGTCAACTTTATCATACCTAACAGGTTTTAAAAACCTGACTGTTTTTTTATTTGAAATTGTCATTTTGAGCGAAATGTAATGAAGTCGAAAAATCTTTAATTTAGAGATTCGATATAGATTTCTCCACAAGGTCGAAATGACAGTTTTTAATTTTTTAAGAACTACAAGATAACATAGAACAACCTACTTTATTTCTTGCCCATTCTGGCCTTTTTACAAACCATTTTTCGCTTTCTGGCTGTTCTTTGTATGGATTTTTCAATAATTGAAATAACTCTTCAATTAAAGAATAATTGCCTTCATCTGCTTTGTCAATCGCCAATTGTGCCATGTAATTTCGCAACACATATTTAGGATTAACCCCATCCATTTTTTCTTTTCTTTCAGCATGTGAAAGTGTTTCTTTTTGAAGTCTTTCTGTATAATTTTGAAACCATAAATTCCATCTGCTTTTCACTTCGCCAGAAATATCTTCAAGATTGTAAAAAGCATCTTCTACAATTTTTAAGCTGGATGAATCTTCATCTAAATTGCTTAGATTTCTGAAGAAAATAGTCATATCTGTTTCTGTCAATTGTAAATTATCTTCTAAGTTTTGAATCAATTCTATGTCATTTTTATCAACTGAAAATAAACCTAATTTAGATTTCATCATTGTAAAAGATTGTTTTTCAAAATCTACTTTATAATTGTTCAAAATTTCTTCTAAAGGTTTTGCATCTTCAATTAAAGGATACAAAGCATTTGCTAATTGATACAAATTCCACAAACCAATATTTGGCTGATTTCCATATCTGTAGCGTTTATTTTGGCGATCTGTTGTGTTTGGTGTCCAGCCAAAATCGAAACCTTCCAACCAGCCATAAGGTCCGAAATCGATAGTTAAACCTAAGATGGACATGTTATCTGTATTCATAACTCCGTGTACAAAACCGACTCTTTGCCAATCGATAATCATATGTAAAGTGCGCTCAGAAACTTCTTTAAAAAAACTGATATACGTTTCCTTGGATGGATTTCCCAAATGGGAAAAATGATTTATTATGGTGTAGTCTGTCAATATTTTTAAGTTTTTCACATCGTTTCTCGAAGAAAAGATTTCAAAATTACCAAAACGTAAAAAACTTGGCGCTGTTCTCGCAACAATTGCCCCTTTTTCGTAGGCAGGATTTCCATTATATAAAACATCTCTTAAAACTTGGTCTCCAGATAAACTTAAAGACAAAGCACGCGTTGTTGAAACGCCTAAATAAAACATTGCTTCACTGCACAAATATTCTCTTATGGACGAACGTAAAACCGCCAAACCATCTGCAGTTCTAGAATATGGAGTTTCTCCAGCACCTTTTAATTGCACTTTCCAATTCTTGTTTTTGTGTTCTACTTCAAACAAATTTATGGCTCTTCCATCTCCTAATTGTCCTGCCCAATTTCCAAATTGATGTCCAGCATAACACATGGCAAAAGGCTTTGTTTCAGGATAAATTTCATTTCCAGTAACAATATTTTTAAAGAAATCGGTTTTAGTTTCTTCTTTGGTAATTCCTAATTCAGAAGCCATTTCTTTAGAAACATGTAACACTTTCGGGTTTGATGTTTTCTTAGGAGAAACATAAGAAAAAACGGCATTTTCTACTTGTCTTCTCGAATTTTCTAAGTTTTTATCTGCTGGTAAACTTTCTGTAAAAGTATGTTTTATGTTTAGTTTCATTTGTCTTTTGTTACAAGGGATTTAAATCTCTTGTTGTTTTATAAGCCATTTTTGAAGATCCTTATCAGAAGGATTTCTTAACTTTTTTGTACCAATTGTAATTGTTGGAAAATTCAATTTTCCATTTTCATACAATTTACGTAATTCTTTGGCATTTTCTAAATTTTGGGCACATCTAAAAACGCGTAATCTAAATTACGCGTTTTTAAAAATGTTTTATAATATTTGGTTTTATGGCATCTTTCTGCGCCATACAATTTAATCATCTTACTTCAATTTATCCGCATATAATTTTCTCAATTTTGCCAATTTTGGTTCAATTACAAAACTACAATACCCTTGTTGTGTATTTTCTCTATAATAATTTTGATGTTCTTGTTCAGCTTCATAAAAAATTGGTAGTGGACTAATTTCTGTTACAATTTTATTAGAATAATAAGGCTGAATTTGTTTTATAACTTCCTCTGCAATTTTGTGTTGCGTTTCATTTTCGTAATAAATTACAGAACGATATTGTGTACCTCTATCTGCACCTTGTTGGTTTAAAGTTGTAGGATCGTGTGTGGTCATAAAAACAACCAAAATGTCTTCGAAAGTAATAATATTTGAATCGAATGTTATTTGAATTACTTCTGCATGTCCAGTTAACCCAGAGCAAATTTCTCTATATGTTGGTTTGCCTGGTGCATTTCCACCAGCATAACCAGAAACTACTTTTTCTACACCTTTAACTTCTTGGAATACAGCTTCTGTACACCAAAAACAACCACCTCCTAATGTGGCAATTTGTAAACTTTTATTATTCATTTCCTTCTTCTTTCTCCAACTGCATAGATTCCGAGTTTATACAATAACGCAACCCACTTGGTTCTGGACCATCAGGAAAAATATGCCCTAAATGTGCATCGCAAGTGTTACACATTACTTCTACTCGAACCATACCAAAAGAAATATCTTTATGGTATTTTATAGCATTTTCTTTAATTGGTTGTGTAAAACTTGGCCAACCAGAGCTTGAATCGAACTTTATAGTAGAATCGAATAGTGGAGTATTACAACAAACACAATTGTATTGCCCTTCGTCGTAAATACTACATAAAGCTCCTGTATGTGGTCTTTCTGTACCTTTTTGTCTTGTAATTCTAAACTGTTCTGGAGTTAAAATTTCTTTCCATTCAGTATCTGTTTTTTCTACTCTTCTTTCTGGTGTTGGATTTCCTTTCGTAGAAAATCTAATTACATCTTTCCATGTTAGCATAAGTTAATTCCTTTCTTTTTAATTAATAATATATGCTTTATAATATTTATGTAGTCGAAAAACGGGTTGTTTTCTTACAAAGAACATTTCATTTTGAAATACCAAAAGCATTACTTAAATTTACAATATAATATACAAACCAAAGGCAATTAAATTTGACTATTTTTGTATGAAAATTAAATGTTTATGACTGAATTAATTGCTGAAGTAGAAAAATTCGTTTACGGTTTATTGAGTGATGAATTACATGCAAATTATGTGTATCATAATTTAGCACACACGCAAAGAGTAGTTGAAAAAACGAAAGAGTTAGCAGAGAATTTAGAAATTATAAAAGTTGAAGCAGATAATCTTGAAATCGCTGCTTGGTTCCATGATGCAGGTTATATAAAAGGATCTGAAAACCATGAAGAAAACAGCGTTATAATTGCGAAAGATTTTTTGAAAACAAAGAATTTTTCAGAAAATAGAATTAATACTATTTGCCAATTAATTTTAGCAACAAAGATGAATTATCTTCCACAAAATAATTTGGAGGGAATTATAAAAGATGCAGATTCATCTCATTTAGCTTCAAAAAGATTTTTTGATTATACTTCTTTATTAAGGAAAGAATGGGAGCTTGGTTTAGGAAAAAAATATTCAAATGAAGAGTGGATTGAATTAAATCTATCTTTTTTAACTCACAAACATAGATATTATTCTGATTTTGCTTTAAAAAATTGGAGTAAAGACAAGGAGAAAAACTTGGCAAAATTGTTAAAAAACCAAAAGAAACTTAAAAAAGAGAACAAAAAATTTAAACAGAAAAAAGTTGCTTTAGATTTAAAGAAAAATAAAAGTATTGTTCCAGAACGTGGTGTGGAAACGATGTTTAGAGTTGCTTTAAGAAACCATATTACTTTAAGTGATATTGCAGATACTAAAGCCAATATTTTACTTTCTGTAAATGCAATTATTGTCTCATTAGCTTTATCTAATTTATTACCTAAGTTAGATAATCCTTCGAATGCGCATTTGTTAATTCCTACAATTATTTTTGTTGCATTTACTGTGGTTTCTATGGTTTTGTCTATAATCGCGACAAGACCAAATGTTACTGAAGGAAAGTTTACGAAAGAAGACGTATCTAATCGAAAAGTAAACTTATTGTTCTTTGGAAATTTCCATCAAATGAAATTGGAAGATTTCGAATGGGGAATCTCGGAAATGATGACAGATAGAGACTATTTATATGGTTCACTTACTAAAGATTTGTATTTTTTAGGTTTAGTGTTAAATAGAAAATATAAAATATTACGTCTTACTTATACTGTTTTTATGATTGGAATTATTGTAAGTGTAATTGCCTTTGGGGTTTCTTTTAAATTTAAAGGAATGCCAGTTTAGGCTTCAATTTGTTTTATTAAATCGTTTAGTGTTATTGTTTTCTTTTCATCAAAATCTTTTTGATAAACAACTTCTACTCTAAGCGCCTTTAAACCAGAAACACCCTGTAAATCTTCTAATTCTAAATACTCAATTTTGCCCAATTGCTTTTTAGATTGTAAGAAATTTATGTATTTAATATATTCTAAAGCATCTTTATCTTGTGAGTAAATTATTGCAATTTTTCCAGGTTGAGTAATACGTTCTTCAGAATTTTTTATGTGAGCTTTGTCAATACGTTTTTTAATAATTTCGTAACGAATATTATAAGCACCATCTACATCGAACTGTTTTTCGTCCATTCGAAATTTAATTGCCATGGAATTACTATGCACCAAAACCAAGGAAGCAACTCTTAAGTTATGTTCCATTTTATCTAATAAAGAAAATGCAATATTTTCCATTTCGCACATGGTTTGTAATTGCCAAAGGCGAAGGTTGTATAAATAAAGTTCGTCGAACTTTTTATCTTTTGCGATGGATTGTCCAATGTACATGTTAAATTCTACACCATCCGTTTTATATCTTTCGAAATAATGAGGAAACATTTGTTGCGCATCTTTTTGTTTCTTGTCTATAAATTTAGATAATTTAAGGTTGATAAGGTTTACACTTTTTTCGTAATCTTTACGTTTTTCATAAACGACGTTTAAATTTTCATCTAAACGATTCATATAAATACTTACTTTTTTGGAAAGTGGTTTGTTAATGTCTTTAATATGCTTAAAAACAGGATATATTTCTCTCTGTAAAAAATCCAGTATATTAATTTCGTCTCCAGCATTTAACTCTTCTTCTACATCTTTTAAAAATGTGGAAACACGAAACATTAACTCGTTATAAATTGGAAGTTTTTCAGTTTTACAAGCATCTTTTAAAACAGAAATTGCCAAAGTAAGTTGTGTAATTAGATCTTCTCTAATTGCTTGGTTTCTTGCTTCAGAAGAACCTTTAATATCACTTTGTCCATAAAGAGGAAAGACATCGTTAAAAACAATTTCGTCTAATTTTGCGTTGTCATTTGATTGAGACTCCAAATGATATTTTTGTGCAGCTTGGTAAAAACGCCATTTTACAGAACTGTGAATAGAGGTGTAGTTTTCTTGAATTGTTGCCTCTAAAACATTCTGTCTTTCTTCTGATGTTCTTTTTACAGCGGCTTCGAAAACAGGTAAAATATCTTTTAATTTGTTAATATTTACCGAGTTTAAATCATAAGCTCTTGGAGAAGCGATTTCTAATAAAGCTAAATCGCCACTATTATTAGCTTTAATAGGAATTAGGATAATACTTTGTACACCTGAGTCGTATAAACTATTGTAAAATGAATTTTTATCAGTGGCTTTACCATATTCTTCTAAATCGGAAATGACAAAAGTTTCGTGGTCTACAAATACTTTTTGAATAATATTCTGACAGAAATAATCTGATGAACACATTATTTGGTCTTCATTATTTAAAATAATACTATTCGATTTATTAACGACTGTTTCGCATAATTTTCCATTGAATTTGTCGAAAATAGAATAGCCCAATTTTAAGTCTCTAATACTATAAAAATCTCGTAAATTATTTTGAAGTCGGAAGATTAAATTATCGCCACCACCTAATAAATTCGCTTTTATAGAAGACAACATTTCTTCGGAAGTAACATCGAATAAATTGATTATACCAAAGCCTTTAAAAATATAACTATTTGGAGGAAATTTTTCTTTCCAAAGATCTATGTCATCAAAATTATTTAAAAGTTCTCTAAAATCTTCTTGTGTGATATTAGGAGCGTTTTTAGTAGCTGTAATTTCTGAAAAATCTGCATTAAAGGTTGCTCTATAATATTTCATTGTTCCAGTTGTTTTGTCTGGAATATCGAAATAAAAAGGTCTTTTAACATCTACATTATAGCCGTAAACAAAACTTAATATAAAGGTACATGCCATAATATACATGCTTTCTTCTTCGAAATTTCTTACTGTAAATTCATAATTTTCACCTGCATTTTTTATAATGTTTTCAAAACGAGAGGTAAATTTAAAGGATGTAAAAGAAAAAGGGATACTTACTGCTTTTATTTCGTTATTTAGTAGTGGTTCTGGAAAAAGCGGGTCTAATAATAAATTTATTGGTTCGTGATATTTTTCCAATAAAGAATAATCTGAAAAACCATTTATTAGTTCTGGGTATTTCTCTAAAAGAAGAATCATTTCCTTTGCAGATGAGTGAAATGGATGGTTTTCGTATTCTTTTTGAGCATATTTTTCAAACACAACAAAAACTTTCTCAAAAGAAATATTTAATTGCAATGGCAATTCTACTCCAGAAACTAAACTCGATTCTATTATTTTCATTTTTTCTCTTTTACTCTACTAATTTACAAAATTGTTTATAAATGGTCGTAATTTCTTAATGGTACTTTCTTTTTATTAAAATTTAGTGGAACAAATATTAATGAGATTGCAACTAATACACAAGTTTTTTAAATAGGGATTTTTATTCCAATCTTAGGGATTGAGTAAGTGCGTTAGGGATTGCAATGGAAATCCTTTTGCCTTTTTTAAGGCAAAAGATTGCAATGGAAAGCCCGCTCGAACGCCCAAAAAATTATAAAAATTTGTTACAAATTGGTTTTATTTCTGTCTGAAATAAATAGTAATTGGAACTCCAGAAAAATTGTAGATTTCTCTTAATTTATTCTCGACAAAACGTTTGTAAGGATCTCTAACATATTGTGGTAAATTACAGAAAAACGCAAACTGAGGTGTTTGTGTTGGTAATTGCATACAATATTTAATCTTTACGTATTTTCCTTTAATTGCTGGTGGTGGATAGCTTTTTACGATGTCTAACATGGCATCATTAAACTTGCTCGTCGCAATTTTATTTTTTCTGTTTTCGAAAACTTCAACTGCAGTTTCTATGGCTTTAAAAATACGTTGTTTCGTTAAAACGGACGTAAATACGATTGGCACATCTGTAAAAGGCTCAATTTGTTTTCGAACCATTGCTTCGAAATCTCGCATGGTATTGGTTTCTTTCTCTACCAAATCCCATTTATTTATTAAAATAACAACTCCTTTTCTGTTCTTTTCTGCCAACCAAAAGATGTTTTGGTCTTGTCCTTCGAAACCACGAGTGGCATCTACAACCAGAATAATAACGTCTGCATATTCAATAGAACGTACTGCACGCATAACAGAATAAAATTCTAAATCTTCTTTTACTTTCGATTTTTTTCTAATTCCTGCAGTGTCGATTAAGTTAAAATCGAAACCAAATCGGTTGTACTTTGTATCGATGGAATCTCTTGTGGTTCCAGCAATATTGGTTACAATATTTCTGTCTTCCCCAATTAAAGCATTTATAAAAGACGATTTTCCTGCATTTGGTCGCCCAACAACAGCAAATCTTGGTAATTCCTCTTTTTCTAAATCATTCTCTTCTGGTGCTGGCATTTTTTCTGCCAAAGCATCTAATAAATCTCCAGTTCCACTTCCGTTAATAGAAGAAATGGTGTGGTAATCGCCCAACCCTAAATTGTAAAACTCTACTGCATCTGCATCACGCATTGCATTATCTACCTTGTTTACTGTAACAAAAATTGGTTTTTTTACTTTACGAAGTATTTTTGCAACTTCTGCATCCATAGGAGTTATTCCTTCTTCTACATCGACCACAAAAACGATTAAATCTGCCTCTTCAATGGCAAGATTTACTTGTTTTCTAATTTCTTCTTCAAAAATATCATCGGAACCAATCGCGTAACCACCAGTGTCTATCACAGAAAATTCCTTTCCATTCCAGTCCGATTTTCCATAATGTCTGTCTCTTGTAACTCCGCTTACAGAATCTACAATTGCTTCTCTACGCTGTACTAATCTGTTAAAAAGTGTTGACTTCCCTACATTTGGTCTTCCTACAATGGCAACAATGCTATTCATCTTAATTGAAATTTTTTGCAAAGATACAATTTACTGTATGATAATTAATCGTAATTTTAGACAGTTATAAAATCAGTTTTTTATGAGTGATAAAAAAACGCTCCTTATTGAAAAAAGAAATAGCGAATTATTTCTAAGACCTCGTTTTTCTATTGATTTAGAAGAAAATGCTGAAGTTTTATTAAATAGGTTTTCAGATGCATTTAAAAAAGATGATAATCCAATGAGAGGGAATATTGTAGACAGCCATATTTTTATAAATGTTCCACAGAAAGAGGAGCATTTTTGGTCACCACAATTGCATTTAGAACTTGTAGAAAAAGAAAATAAAGAAACTGAATTAAAAGGTTTATTTGGACCAAAACCTCAAGTTTGGACGCTTTTTATGTTCGTACATTTTGTAATAGGAATTTCTTTTTTAGGGTTTTGTGTTTTATTATACACAAGATTGTCTCTAAAAGAATCGCTTGTTTTTCCTGTAATTATGATGATTGCTTTGCCTCTAATTTGGATATTACTTTATTTTTTAGGGCAAATAGGAAAGGACACAGGGAAATCTCAAATACAAGATTTACATGATTTTATGATTGGTATTATTTAAAAAAGTACCTTTCATGCTGATAAAATGAAATGTTTGTTTATAGTGAAGTTGAATACTAAAATTACTCTTTATTAATTTTGATTATATCCGAAACGTTTCAGTTGACTTTTATCGCTTCGCCAATTTTTATTGACTTTTACATACAATTCTATAAAAACTTTTTTCTCGAAAAATTTCTCTAAATCCTTTCTCGCTTCAGCGCCAACTCTTTTAATAGCAGAGCCTTTATGACCGATAATAATTCCTTTTTGAGTTTCACGTTCCACCATAATTACAGAACGAATTCGAACAATATGCTCTTCTTCGGTAAATTCTTCGGTTTCCACTTCTACAGAATATGGAATTTCCTTTTTGTAATGCATTAGAATTTTTTCTCTAATTTTCTCATTTACAAAAAAGCGTTCTGGTTTGTCTGTTAATTGATCTTTTGGATAAAAAGCAGGCGATTCTGGTAATAATTCCTTTATTTTTTCGAAAACTTCAGAAACATTAAAACCTTCCAAGGCAGAAATTACAAAAACATCTGCATTTGGGACTTTGTTTTTCCAGTATTCTATTTTTTCTTCCACTTCAACTTGCGAAGATTTATCAATTTTATTTAATAATAAAATCACAGGAATTTCACTATGAATTATTTTGTTGAAGAAAGCTTCATTTTTTAATTCTTTTTCGCCAACTTCTACCATATAAATTAGAATATCTGCGTCATCTAAGGCAGATTTTACGAAATCCATCATCGAAGATTGTAATTCATAGGCAGGTTTTATGATTCCTGGCGTATCCGAAAACACAATTTGATAATTTTCTTCGTTTACAATTCCTAAAATTCGGTGTCTTGTTGTTTGCGCTTTAGAAGTGATAATAGACAGTTTTTCGCCTACTAACGCGTTCATTAACGTTGATTTACCAACATTAGGATTTCCAATAATATTTACAAAACCAGCTTTATGTGTCATACTGCAAAGATAATTCCTTTTTACAGTTCATTCAATTTTAGTGTATTAAAAAATAATTAAAATAAAGTTTGGTTAGTATTTACATTGTATTGTATATTTGCAGTCCAATAATTTCGGCGATATTATGGCTCGCAAGTTAAAAGCTAAAGTGAAAGAATTGGAAATTACAACGCGGGATAGAGCAGTAGGTAGCTCGTCGGGCTCATAACCCGAAGGTCACTGGTTCGAGTCCAGTTCCCGCTACAAAGCTTAATGCTATTAGAATCAACGGATTGTTTACGAACAATCCGTTTTTTTATGTCTTTAAGTTTCTTACTTTTACGTACCGTAAACGTTTTGCCTTTGAAGATGAATTATTGGATTCAAAAATCTACACAGGAGGAGTAGATATTTCCTCTTGATTTTATACTCATTTTACAAAAGAAAAAATCATTACCTAAAGATTTGTTTGTTATTTCGAAATTCAGGAACTGGAAAATTTGTAAAGCAAAATTTATAAAAATATACGTATACTAATTAAAAATTAACAAGGAACTTTTTTTTAACGACTATAGAACAAGCTTTGTTGCAATATGGTTTTAATCCCTATGAAATTAATATTGTTTTGGAAGAAGCTATTTTTTCAAGACATACAACAAGGAGCAACAACAAAGAAATAGTACATCAACAGCCAACTATTAAAGATACAAATGTTACATCTATTTTAAGTGCTTTTGAATTGACTTTAGATTTAAAAGCAAATATATTTAACAAAAAATCTTTTATTCAAAATAAGATTCAATATAGGTCTTTTTGAGAAATGGTTAAAAGCGAAAACTTATTTCGATAATCCCATCACCTTTATAACAAAGAAATGAATTTTCTAAATGATTAAAAAAAACAAAGATCATTTTAAATTAGGAAAAGAATATGGGATTCATTTATTTTAATTAGTTAAATCGTTTTCTATTAACCAATTTATTAAAGACGAAGTCCAAGACTTACTTGTTCCACTTTTCCCTAAACCAAAACCATGACCTCCTTTTTCATAAATATGTATTTCAACAGGAATATTATTTACTTTTAACGCTAAATAATACTGTAGACTATTTTCTATAGGTACAGATTTATCATCACTTGCATGAACTAGAAATGTTTTTGGTGTTAAAGTGCTAACTCGTTTTTCATTAGAAAATGTTTCTGTATTTTCTTTTGAAGCGAATTTTCCGAGTAAATTAATTTTGGACCCTTTGTGAGTAATTGAATCTTCCATAGAAATTACTGGATAAATAAGAATTGAAAAATTAATTTTTGAAGTAACATCGTCCTTCATTTTGTAAACAGTTTTATTAAATTGTGTAGATAAAGTTGCAGCTAAATGTCCGCCAGCAGAAAAACCAATTACACCAATTTTATTTTTATTTAAATTCCAAATTTCAGCTTTTCTTCTCACAAAACGAATTGCCTCTTGCGCATCTTGTAAAGGCCCAATTTTCTTATCTTTCATTATAATATTATTAGGCAACCTGTACTTTAATACAAAAGCTGTAATGCCTAAATTATTTAAAAACTTTGCTACTTTATAGCCTTCTTTGTTTATTGCTAAATGTTTGTAGCCTCCACCAGGAAAAATAACCACAGAAGTTCCATTTGGTTGTTCTGGTTTAAAAATTGTTATTGTTGGAACAGAAACTTGACTTGTTTTATTTAAAATTGAATCTTTAAATACTTTAATCTCTTTAAATTCTGAGTTATTAATGGCATTTGGAATTGTTCCATTCCATAGATTAACTTCAATGCTTTGGGCATTACATAAGCTACATACATAAAAAAAAACTACATTTACGACCTTTTGTATTTTTTTCATTTCTTTAATTTATGATAAAAGCTTTTAAAGAACTTACTTTTTCTTTCAAAGAATTTAGAGCTAATTTTGATACTTCTGTTGCTCCTAAAATTGATAAGTGCGTATTATCTTCTTTCCCTTTTGGATAATAAGGGATTTCATTTGGTAGATAATGTAAGTGTAATTTTTTAGAACCTTCAACCCCATAAGATTCTTCTAATTTTTCTGTTAAATATTGTAGATCGATAAAAGGAACATTATACTCTTTTGCAACTAGCCTAACTTCTCTTGGGTATGCACCATGCGTATCTGTAAAAGTACCATACTCGTTAAACCTTCTTCTTACGATAGGAGTAAATAATACAGGAATTGCTTCTTTTTTTCTAGTTTCTTTTACAAATTTTATTAGATTGTTTCTATAGGCTGTTTGCGGATTTGTATACCTTTTAGGGTCTTTTATTTTTTGATCATTATGACCAAATTGAATAAAGACATAATCTCCTTTTTTTAATTGATTGTAGACTTTGTCCCATCTTTTTTCTGAAATAAAACTTCGTGTACTTCTCCCATTTACGGCATGGTTTTTTACATTAACGTTTTTATTTAAAAATGTGGGTAATAATTGGCACCAACCTCTCTCTGGGTTTGTATCTGGGTTTCGTTTATCTGCCATGGTAGAATCTCCAATAGTATAAATAGAAACTTGCTGGTTAAGTTGTTCTTCTTTACAAGATTGGAAAACAATTAAAATAAATAAAACAATTATTTTATAGATTTTCATACCACTCTTTTTTAGATGTTTTTTTATACTTACCTAAAATATTTTTTAACGTATATTTTTTAGATTCTCTTTTACTTAATTGATAAGACCAATCTACTCTTTTTTCAGGTCGAAAACCTTCACCTTTATTATTATATTCTGTATAAAACGTAGTTTTTTCAGCTTCTGGTTTTTTCCAATTGTCCCATCCAATAGGTAGAATATGTTTTCCTAAATCGCAATTTATAAAAACAGTTTTTGCATAAATTCGCCAAGGTCGTCCTAAATATACTTTACTAATATTTTTAGTTGCTGTAAGCTTACATTCTTTAAAAACATATCCAAATAACGAATCTTTTGGTGTAGACGCTGCTGTAATATAAGAGTCTTTTTTACTATGAATTTGGCAGTTTTCAAAAAAAGCAGTTGCGCTTCCAAAAATAAAATCTGTAGTACCTTCTATGTAGCAATCTTTATAGTATTGCTTGCCTTTTCCTGATGCGTATAATGTATCTTGATTTCCTAAAAGCTTACAATTTATAACAGCAACTTCATCAGAAAAAACAGATAATGCAACAGCTTGTCCAACTTCTCCTGAAGAGTTTTCTATAGTTAGATTTTTAAGAATTACATTATTAGCTTCTATTAATAATGTATACGTGTAAAAAGTACTGTTTCTTCCCAAACCAATTTTGTTAAAATAGTCGTCATAAGTTATAACTGTATTTTCTTTACTTTCTCCAATTATAGACAGATTTGAATTCCATTCATGAACTTTAACCTTTTCTTTGTAAATACCATTTTTAATAAAAATAGTAACTCTTTCATACGGAAAAGACTTTGTATTATTAATAGCTTCTTGTATTGTTTTATAATCTCCAGTACCATCTTTTGCTACTACAATCTTGTATTCATTTACAGGTTTAACATTTTTATTTACAGAATGCTTTAGTTTCCAATCTGTGTATGTTTCTAAAACTTTTCTAGGATGATTAACATACCAAGCATAACCATTTCTACGCTCAGCACCAATTTCTGTAATTGAATACTTTTTGATACCATCTCTATCGCAAAAAAAAGGAGTATTGTCTTTTAAGTCCATAAAACGAGCCCAAATTGGTTGTGCATTTACATCTGGTATCATTTTTTTTTCAATAAGTTTTCCTGCTTTACTGTAAATTCTATCTTCTCTTAAATTATTAATTTTTGTAGATTGAAACCAAGAAACTGCGGCATTTACAGCAGTAATTATTTCTTTAGAAGGATTTTTAATAGACATTAAAAACAATACAATATTAGCAGATTCGCTTCCACTTAAAGATGGTAACTCATAAGCTCTAGCTTTTGCAGGTTCTAGTGTGTTTTTGTTATGTTGTGCGCACCAAGCTGTAAGCTCTCCATTTTGTTTGTATTGAGTTTTTAAAATACAATGAATGCCTTTATTATAAGCTATATTAATTTTTTCTAATTGTAATTTTGTTGGTTTAATTGAATAATAATCTGTGTTATTTTTAATCTCTTTAAGGAGATTTAAAATATTTATCATAGAATCATCATTATAAGTAATATGAGTGTAATAGCCTTTACGTAAAGGATAATATTGTGGCCAACCCCCATTATCATATTGTGCTTCTAGCAAATAATCTAATGCTTTAAAAAAACTATTTTTGTAACGCTCATCTGGAATTTGGTGATACATTTTAGATAGAAAAAGCATTTCTTGAATAGTTGCTCCATTATCTGTTGTTGCTCCTTTTCCTTGAGGTTTTAAAGCGATTAATACTTCTTTTTTTTCTTTAGAAAGCGGTTTGTGCATTTGCACATTTTTTGGCCAACCACCAATTTCTCGTTGATATAATAAAACATTTTCTGCTATTTGTTTTGCTTCTACAGAAGCGAACCAGAAAACCTCTTTATTATGAATAATATCTTGCCAGGATTGATTGTGTATTTGTGCTTGAAAATTAAACGTTACACATACAATACATATTAATAGAAAATTTTTCATAATTCAACTACTTGTTGTTCTTCACTACTCTTTATTGCAGCTTCTATAATTTTAATAACATCTGTAGCATCTTCTGCAGAAACAGGTACAGCTGTTTTGTTTAAAATTGCTTCAGATATACCGTTATAATATTCCATATAATCTCCTTTTTCTGAAAGAATATGTTTTTTTATAATTTCTCCCTCTATCTCTATGTGTAATAAACCTTGTTCTGATATTGGTTCTATTCCCCAATTTTTAGAGTTTGGTTTTAATCCTTTTTGTAGTTCTACTTCTTGAATATCTGCCTTTGTTTTAATAAAAGAACCTTTTTTACCATGAAGTATGTAGCCTGGTAAAGTTTCTCTAACAAAATAACTAGACTTTAAGTTTACGTAAAAATTATTGTAATAGAGTTTTACATCGAAATAATCGCCAACTTTAGAGTTATTTCTAAAACTATCTAAGTTAGCAAACAATGCTTTAGGCATTCCAAATAATTGCAATGCTTGGTCTATTAAATGCGAACCCAAATCATACAAACTACCAACCCCTTTAATTGGTAGTTCTTTATGAGTTTTATAACTTAAATCTGGTTCAAACCTATCATAATGAATCTCTACATCTACTAAATCTCCTAGAATGCCTTTATCAATAATTCTTTTAACAGTTTTAAAATCACTGTCCCAGCGCCTGTTATGATACACAGAAAGTAAAACATTTTTATCTTTTGCTAGTTGTACTAATTCTTCTGCCTCTGCAACAGTAACAGTAAAAGGTTTTTCTACAACAACATTTTTTCCTGCTAAAATTACTTTTTTTGTAAAATTATAATGCGTTGTATTTGGGGTATTCACAACAACTAATGCAACCTTATCATCAACTAAAATATCTTCTAAACTTCTAAAAGTTTTTACAGTTGGATAGTTTTTTTTAGCTTCGTTCTTAGTGCGTTCAAAAACACCATAAAAATTAAGATTTGGATGTAAATCTATAAATGGAGCATGAAATACATAGCCACTCATGCCAAAAGCACATAAGGCTACATTAATTTGTGAATTTTTCATTTTTAATTATTTATCTAATTCTAAAGCAGCCAAAATAAAAGGACCTGTACCATGTAAGTTATTTACTCTTTTAGCTTCACTTATGTAATACTCATAAGAAGCATCTCTGTATGGATTTCCTCCTAAACCAGCACCTTTACAGGTTTGAGTAAGATGAATTTCTCCATCTTCATCCACTGTAACTAATTCTTTAACAAGACCGTCAAATGCTTTGTTGGCATCCACTTTAAAACTTTCTGGTAAATATCCTTTACGTACTCCTTTTGCAAATGCATACGCAAACATTGCAGTACCAGATGACTCTAAATAATTGTCTTCTCTATTAGGGAAATTAGGAACTTGATACCAAATACCAGACTTATCTTGCACTTTTAATAAAGCAGTAGATAAATCGTTTAATTGTTGAATTAACATGTCTCTTTTGGGATGATCTTGTGGAAAATAATCAAGCACATCTACCAAAGCCATCACATACCAACCTAAAGATCTAGACCAAAAATTTGGAGATTTACCAGTTTTTTTATCTGCCCAACCCATTTGTTTGCTTTCATCCCAAGCGTGTAATAACAATCCTGTTTTTTTATCTAATGTTTTGTTATAAATAAGTTCAAACTGGTGTGCAACATCATCAAAATTCTTTCCATCTTCATATTCAGAAATATACCTTGCCAAAAATGGTTGTCCCATATATAAACCATCTAACCACATTTGGTTTGGATATATTTTTTTATGCCAAAGACCACCAGACTTGGTTCTTGGATGTGTTTTTAATTGTTTTCTTAATGTTTTAATGGCTGTTAAATATCTTTCTTCTTTTGTTTTTTCATACAAAAAGAAAAGAATTTTTCCTGCGTTAATATTATCGATATTATATTTCTCTAAATCATAATTTAAAATAGTTCCAGTGCTATCTATTAATTCATCTGCATATCCTTTTTCATATTCAAAATATTTTTCATCTCCCGTTTTTTGATACAGTTTCTCAAAAGACAAAGCCAATAAACCATGTTTGTAATTCCAGCTTAGTTTCTTGTGATTATCTACATCACTTGCTTTTGGAAAACGTTTCATTATAGACAATGCCATACGTTCAGACCATTTTAAATTTTTAGAAATAGTAATTTCTTTTACAGTATCTGCTTTCTTAACTTCTTTCTTTTCACCTTTACAACTTGTAAAAAAACCTGTAACTAATATTAGTATTATTGCTATTTTTTTCATTTTATTTTACTTTTTTTCGTACTTCTTAATTACTAAATATTTTAAATCTGTGTCTCCTGCATTACTAATTCCGTGCATACTAAAAGACGGACAATAAAGGCTTGTATTTGCTTCTACAACAACCTCTTTTCCGTTTAAGTGAAATTTTGCCTTGCCTTCTAAAACATAAAAGAATTCATCTTCTTTGTGTTTATGTGGCGGATGCGTTGCTTTTCCGGGTGCAACAACACTCATCTTTAATGTACGTCCGTCTAAAAAATCTTTATCTGCAAACCAGTATTGGTAACCTACTTTTGTTGGTTTTACTTCTTCTTTATTAAAAGTATTTACACAGTTTTCTATTGTATATTCTTTTTCTTGCGCTAAAATTTTATTGCTTTTTAAAGTTAAAAAACCAACAAATAACAAAGACAAAACTTTTATTTTTAAAACTTTTTTCATTCTATTGTATTATTAGTATTTAATTCTGATAACTTTTCGTTTAAATAAATAAGAAAATCGTTTTCTGTTTTAATACCATTAGGTTCTTGTTCCCATGCACCTAAAAAATAAAATGCTATTGGTTCTGTAGTTGGTTTAAATTCAATTAAATAATCGTCTTCTCCTTTTTTTGTGTCTAAAGTGTTTTCTATTTCATAAAAAATAGCCATTCCTAACTTATCTGGTACTAAAGTTTGTACACCATATGTTGCAATATATGCCCATTTTTTATTGGCGCTTTCTTTAGAAAAATATTTTACATTATGATCTACAATTCCTGTTACAATACCGTTAATTGCTATAGATGTTTGAATGATATGTTTTGTAATTCTAGAATCTGAATTGATACTTAGAATAGACTTTAAATCTATTTTATCACTAGCAGTTTTCCATCCTTTGTAATTAATTGTAATTTTAGAATTGTCTGATGAATTTTCTATGGAAGCAAATGTAGAATCTACTTGTTTAAAATGAAACATTTCTGAATCTACCAATCTTCCAATAGAACCTATTCCTAACCCTTTACCAACTTTTAAAATATCTTGTCCCCAAGATTGTGGCTCATGATAAGAATCGAAACCATCTTGCCCAACTTTAGAAAGAATTAAAGAATCTGTTTTTTTTCCGAAAATATCAATAGCATTTCGCCAATCTAAATATAATCTGTAACCAACTTTATTACTTTCCCAACCCGGACCTTCATATCTTAAATACCAAGTATGATCTGTATGGTTGTCTGGTACTCTTAACTCTGTAACGTTTTTAAAAGATGTTCCTCCATCATATTCTTTATGTCCTCTTTCTCCATCAATCCATTTTCCGCCTTCTGCTATAGAAATTTCTGCATATGTTTTTGGTGAAGAAACAACTTCTGTAGTATTAATTATCTTTTCCTTTTTTTCTGATTTACAAGCTGTAAAAATAGCAACAGAAAATATTATTGTAATTAATTTTATTGTTTTCATTTTAGTTTGCTTTAAATTTTTGATTTAAAAATTGAGTAATAAATTTTAGAGTATCATTAAAATATGGTTGAAATAACCAGAACGTATGTGGGCTATTTGGTATTGTTTCTACTTGACTGTAAATAGCATAATTATCTAAAATTTTAATCACATCATCTCTTCCTGCATGAAATCTTTTAAATTGACTATTAATAAATAAAATTGGAGGTGTATTTTTATTTGTGTGAAATAGAGGAGAAGCTTCTTTCCATATTCTTGGTTTATCTCTAAAAGAACCTCCTAACCATAAACTTGCCATTTTACCCTCTTTAGAATCCGGATGTTTAAATGCCAAAATACCATCTAAATTTATAATTGCTTTAACTGAAGCAGAAACTACATTATTAGCTTCTTCTTCAAATTTAATATTATTATTTGTAGTACCCACCAATGTTGCCATTTGTGCACCAGAAGAGGCACCCAATATTGCAACTTTAGAACTGTCTGTATGAAACCTTTTCGCATTTAATTTAATAAATTTAATTGCAGATTTAACATCATAAATTCCTTTAGGATATTTTGCTTCATCCGCTAACCTATATTCTATAGCAAAACAAGAGTACCCTTTTGTAGCTATATTTTTTGCCAAATTATGCATGTGAGATTTGTTTCCTGATTTCCAACCACCACCATGAATTAAAATTACTGCTGGATTATTTTTATCTTTATTTATAAAAGCATCTAATGCGAGGTTTCTATAATTTAATTTTTTGTATACTATATTTTCTGTTTGAGAAACATTATTAAACTTTTTTGTTTTTACAACTTTAATCTTTGGAAAGACTTTTACATATTTTTTGAATGTACTATTTATAGAGTAAGAAGTATCTTTTAAAATATTTTGCAAAGCAGAAACTTTTGTAAAATACATTACACAAAAGAATAAGAAAAATAGACTTTTAAATTTCATTTTTACATGTAAATAAATAAGCCTGATTGTTTATAAACCAGGCTTAAATAAAATCAACTCAAATTCAAAAATAATTACTTTGTTTTATATTAAGACATCTTTTAATACTTCTGTTATTGATAAGCAGCATTCTGTGGAAAGTCTTTATTCTGATTTAAATCTAATGCAGACTGTGGTATTGGTCTTAAAATTTTAAGCTCTCCATTTGCCCCATTAAAATTACCTGTTTCAACTAAATAATTATGCATAGATGCACGTTCTACCAACTTACCTGTTCGTTTTAAATCGAACCATCTGTGGTATTCTCCAAACAACTCTCTTGCTCTTTCGTCTAACAGAATATCTATATCATAATCTGCTAAAGGTGTAGTTAAGCCTGCTCTATTTCTAACTGTATTTAACCTTGCCAAACCTGTTGCTTTGTTAGTGTTTAAATAAGCTTCTGCTGCAATTAAATAGGTTTCACCTAATCTAGATAAAATAATATCTCTTGTACTTACTCTAGAATCATCTTGAAATGGTGCTTTTGGATCGTCGAATTTTTTTGCAGGTATTGTTTGGTAGTCGCTACTTACAACACCGGCTGCATAAGTACCCCATTCATGTATTTGTGCTTCTGGATGTGCTAAAGCATAAGCAGAAATATCTGCTGGAGTTGCCCATTGTGGGGCATAATAATGTCTTACCTCTAAGCTACTAGTATCGTCTACATCAAAAGCATCATAATATCTCATAAATGCTTCTGTCATAAATGTAGCTTTATATCTTTCATCTTCTTCAGTAAATAAACCTAAGGCAAAATCTGTAGCTAATAAAGTATAACTTCTCCAACCAGCATCACCAGCATTTTCAGAACCACCTAAATAAGGTCCGTACCAATTTGCTTGTTTATGTCCTAAATTTTCTGGATCTGTACTCGCAGATGCTGTGCTGTATTGTACAGAAAAAACAGTTTCGTTGTTTAATTCATTTCCTGGTTCCCATAATTCATCAAAAGGAATTGTTAAAGATTGACCTGCAATAGCTTCATCTGCATAAGATGCAGCAGTAGCAAAATCATTTGTATCTGCAAAATTTTCATAAGCTCTTGTTAAATGTACTTTAGCTAACAAATGTTGTACTGCTTTTTTATTAACTCTACCAATATAAGAACCGTTACTAACAGCGCTTAAAGACTCTTCTAAATCTGTAATGATTAATTTATAAACATTTTCTGCTGAATCTCTATTAAATGATAAAACAGGACTATCTACAAAATCTTTTAAAATACCAACACCACCATATGTTTGTGCTAGTAAGAAATAAGCATTTGCTCTTAAATACTTTATCTCTCCAATATATTGATTTAAATTGGTTGTTTTTTCTGTTAAATCTGAATAATATAAGGCTGTATTTGCAGAGTTAATTGCTCTATAACAAGAAGTATATAATTGGTCTACACCTACAGAAGAAGAGTTTAATTGTGTATATTGTGATAGGCCATCTGGTTCCGATCCTCTACCAGAACCTACAGCATATAAATCTGTTCCAGCACAAAATACATACGCATCTCCTCCATATATTTCTTTTAATTGTGCATAATTTGCGTTAACTAATGTTTCAAATCCTGAAGCAGTTATATAGAAAGATTCTGCTGTTTCATTTGATCTATTATCCTCTTCAATAAAATCTGAACACTTACTAAACAGTATTGTTAAGATTCCTAAAACTAATATTTTTTTCATCTTTTTTTATTTAAAATTTTAAACTTAATCCTAATTGATATGTAGCAGAACTAACTCTACCTACATTAAATGACGCTGTTGCCCATTCTGGGTCATAACCATCATAATCTGTTATAACAAAAGGATTTAATACATTTGCATAAATTCTAAGTCCGTTAATTTTTAATTTACTTAACAAATCTTTGTTAAAAGTATAACCAACAGCAATATTCTTAATTTTTATAAATGAAGCATCTCTGTAGTAGCCAACTTTATCGTTTCTCCAATATGTACCAGCATTTCTAGGTTGTGGATAAGAATTTGAAAATTGTGCAGGAATACCTGCTGCATTTTCAGGAATATACCAATCTGCTATATCTAATTTTTGTCTACCTCTATCTCTAACGTCTGTAAAGTTTTGGTGGAATTCACTAAAAGCAAACACACCTTGGTTTGTGAATGCAGAAATAGACAGGTCGAAATCTCCAACCCTTAAGTTAGAAATAATACTTCCAGACCATGATGGATCTGAGTTCCCTAAAATGGCTCTGTCATTATTTGCATCTATTTTCCCATCATTATTTAAGTCTTTAACTCTTGCTTGTCCAGGAGTTTGACCAAAACTTGCAGCTTCTGCAGCTTCACTTGGTTGCCATATACCGTCAAAAACAAAGTTGTAATAAGAGTTTAAAGATTCTCCAATAAACCAGTTATTACCAATATCATCTACTTCAGACTGACCATTAATTTCTTCTAAACTATTTGTGTTTTTAGTAAAAGTAAAAGTTGTTTCCCAAGAAATATTTTCTTTTTGAATATTTTTAGTTGTTAATAAAATTTCTACCCCTTTATTACTAATAGATCCAAAATTAGCAAAAGTACTACCACTTGGAACACCTAATTCTAAAGGTAAACTTTGTCTACCAATTTGCCCTTCAGATAATCTATCATATACATCTAAACTACCAGAAATTCTGTTGTTTAAAAATCCAAAATCTACACCAAAATTAATTTCTCTAGTCTTTTCCCAAGTAAGAGCTTTGTTTGCTAAAGAAGAAGCTAACCAACCATTTGCAGTTGCTCCATTAAAATCATAAAATAATTGTTGGTCTAAGGTGTTTAAAGTAGAATACGCCTGTACATTATCATTACCAGTATAACCAAAACTAACTCTAGCTTTTAAATTTGATATAGAATTGTTGTTGCTTAAGAAGTTTTCTTCATTAATTTTCCATGCAAATGCTGCAGAAGGAAAAGATTCCCACTTATTACCTTCTGATAGTAAAGAAGAACCATCCCATCTATTAGATAATGTAAATAAGTATCTGTCTTTAAACGCATAATTTAATCTTAAAGCATAAGAGCTTAAAGTATTTTTTATAAAAGCAGAACCTAAATTAAAAGTACTTGAATTACCAGAACCAATATTATTAAACCCTGTGTTAAAAGGTTGTTCTCTAGAACTTAGAAAAGAGCTTTCTGTAGTATTAGAATAAATACTTTGTAGACCTAATAAATTAAATGAATGATTTTCATTTAAATCGTGTTTTATATTAAATTGATTATCCCAAGTATAGTTAAAGTTTTCACTAGTAGATAATTCTGAAGAAGGTAAGTTTTTATTACTTAAACCTGTGTTAGTTAATGCTCCCCAAGCCTTTCCTCTTGTTGAGTTTGTGTAACCTCCAGAATATGTTGTTTTTAAACTTAACCACTCTATTGGTTTGTATTCAAAATATACATTTCCTAATATTTTCCATCTTCTTCTCTCATCATCTGTATTTGCAATTTCTAGTAATGGATTAAAAGTACTAGTTTTATTAATTGCAAAGTTTCCATTTGTTGGGTATGTTAATTTACCTGGTTGTGGAAATAATTCTCCTATTAACTCATTTCCATTATCATCTATAGCCCAAGGAGATAAAAATGGATTTAATCTAAAAGCATCTCTCATTGCAACAGAACTACCAAATTGTTCGTTGGTTTTAGCAATAGTTATGTTAGAACCTGCTGAAATTTTATCATTTATTTTATGATTTACACCTAATTTTAATGTGTATTTATCTATAGATTCATTAGCAATGTTTCCTGTCTCTTTTTGCATTCCTAATCCTAAATTATATGCTAAACCATTTTCTGCTCTACCACTAATATTAATATAGTTGTTTTGTTGAATACCAGAATTTAAAACAGCATCATACCAATCGAATACTTGGTTTTTATTTGCTCTTTCTAATAATAATGCATTTGCAGTACCAACAACCGAACCCGCTAACATATCTGCAGTAGTAGTTGATGCATCTCCACCATTAGTTGTAGCAAAATAAGCAGATTGGTGATATTTCCACCATTTTTCTCCACCCATCATTTTTGGTAATCTTGTTGTAGATTTTACACCATAAGAAGTTTCTAAAGAAACATTAAAACCAGATTTTGCATTTGAACCATTTTTGGTAGTTACAATTACTACACCATTTGCTCCTCTTGAACCATAAATTGCAGATGATGATGCATCTTTTAGAACATCCATTCTAGAAATATCTTGTGGATTTAAAAAACTAATATCATCTACAAAAACACCATCTACAACAAATAACGGATTTCCGCCAGATAAAGAGTTTGTTCCTCTAATTGTCATATTAAATCCATCTCCAACTCTACCAGTAGCAGATGAAATTTGTACACCTGCAACATTACCTTGAATAGCTTCTAAAGGATTTGTTGCATTTTTTTCTGTAATTGCAGCGGCGCTAACTGTACTTACAGTTCCTGTTAAATCTTTTTTCTTAACTGTTCCATAACCTACCACCACTATTTCGTCTAAAGATTCTGCATCAGGAGATAAAACGATATTTAATTTACTTTTTCCATTTACTAATACTTCTTTAGAACTAAACCCTATATAAGAAACCACTAAAGTAGCATTAGTATTTTTTAATGTTATTGAATAGTTTCCATCGAAATCTGTTGAAGTACCATTGTTGGTGCCTTTTTCTAAAATGTTTACACCTGGTAGTGGTGAGTTTGTTTCGGAATCTGTAATAATACCTTTAACTGTTTTACCTTCCTGAGCTAAAATGGAGTTAACTCCAAAAAAGCCAAGAAATAATAGCAAGGTAACAAAATGCTTAAAGCATTTTCTTTGTAAGAATTTAATGTTCATAATTTAATTGTTGTTTATTTATAGTTAATTTGATTGTTTTGGACTTTGCATTAATGAACCGTTTATATAAGTATCTATTAGTTTTAAATTTGATAAATGTTCTATTGAAAAAGCATTATCTACTTTTTCTATAATTACATTTTTAAGTGTTACATTATTAATTTTAGACTGTTCGTAACCTTTTGCTAAAATGGCATAATAACCACCATTTTTAACTTTAACATTTTCTAATAAAATATTTTTTATTTGTGGAATAAAATCTCCTGTTTGATTTGTATAAGTAGCATAATGCATATTTAATTTTAAAACAGCTTCTTTTACTTGGCCAACTTCTAAATCTCTTACATATACACCATCTATAATTCCACCTCTTCTAGAATTTGTTTTTAATCTAATAGCTCTATCTAAATTAGGGCTATTCATTTTGCAATTGTCTACATAAATATTTTTTACTCCAGCAGACATTTCACTTCCAATTACTACACCACCATGACCATCTATCATGTTACAATTTTGTACTACAATGTTTTCGCTTTTAATACCAACTCTTCTTCCTTCAGCATCTCTACCTGCTTTTATTGCTATACAATCATCACCAGTATTAAATGTGCAATTTTTAATTAGTACGTTTTTAGAATATTCTGGGTCGCAACCATCATTATTAGGTCCATGACTTTCAACAGTTACTCCATCTATAGTAATGTTATTAGATTTAAAAGGGTGTATAATCCAAAATGGTGCATTAATAATTTTAACACCTTGTAGCAATACACTTTCACATTCATAAAATTCAATAAAATTTGGACGTAAATAATGCCCATCTCCAAAGACTCTTTCATTTAATGGAACATTATTTTGTCCCATATCCATTAATCTTGGTAGGTTTAAGCTGTCTTTCTGTTGTGGCATCTCTTTTTTCCAGCCATAAGTATCTTTACCACACCATTTCCACCAATTATTATTACTTGCCTGACCATTTAAAACACCTTTACCTGTAATGGCTATATTTTTTTTGTTTTTTGCATAAATTAATGGAGAATAATTCATTAACTCTACCCCTTCATATGAGGTAGCAACTAATGGGTAATAATCTTTTGAGTTTGTACTAAATAATACTTCTGCACCTTCTTCTAAATGTAAGTTTACATTATTTTCTAAGTGAATAGCTCCTGTTAAATATTTTCCAGCAGGGATAATAATTTTCCCTCCACCATTTTCTGTACATGTTTTAATAATTTGTTTAAAAACATCTGTATTAAAAGTAAGTCCATCTGGGTTTGCGCCAAAATCTAAAAGATTGTAAGTTTTTTCTAAAAATTTAGGTTTGCTGATAGAATTAATTACTTTATCCATATCATCCCAAACAGCAAGAGATTCTTGGGCTTCTTTTTTTCTTTGACATGAAGAAAATATTATAAGACAAAAAATTATTAAAACTTTATAAATATCAAAAAAATTGACTTGTCTTTTCGTGTTATTTTGTTGCATTATTATTATTTATTAATTGAAATCAAAATTACATAATGTAATCGATTACCAAACATAGAAATATAGTTCTAATTATCCAAATTAATTTAACAAAAAATTAATAAATATGTGTTTTTATCCTTTTTATTAGAAAAAAAACTGTTTTTTTTGGGTATTGAAATATTTTATTTTACATTTTAAAGAAATAAATTATTTAAAAATGTAATCGATAACATTAAAATAATAAATATTTTACTTGCCAAATTTAAAAAAATACCTTTATTTTAATCAAACAGCTAAAATGTCTAAAAAAACAACAATATACGATATTGCTAAGGAGCTAAACATAACAGCTGCAACAGTATCTAGAGCATTAAATAACAATCCTAAAATAAGTTCAAAAACTAAAGAATTAGTTTTTGAAACTGCAAAAAAAATGAACTATGAGCAAAATAAACTTGCACTAGCTCTTAAAAGTGGTAAAAGTTATAATGTTGGTGTAATTGTGCCGAGAATAGATAGTAACTTTTTTAGTTCGGTAATTAGAGGTATTGAAGAAGAACTTTATCCTGCTGGTTATCATGTAATTATTTGTCAAACACATGATCAAGAAGAATTGGAAATTAAAAACATTAATTCTTTATTAAACGCTCAAGTAGATGGTGTTTTAATGTCTATTTCTAATGGTAAGCTTGAAGAAAATGATAGTTTTAATCGTTTGTTAGAAAAAAATGTTCCTCTAATATTTTTTGATAGGAAAAAAGAAATAAACAATGTAAGTTCTGTAACAATAGACGATTTTAATGGAGCTTACATGGCAACAAAGCACTTAATTGATCAAGGTTGCAAGCGCATTGCTCATTTATCTAATAATAGAAAATTAGAAATCTTTAGAAATCGTTATTTAGGATACAAACAAGCAATACTTGATAATGGTTTAGAATTTGATGAGAACTTAATTGAAGAAATTCAAAGTAAAGTATTAGAAGGAAGAAGTACTGTAAAAAGATTTTTAGAAATGGATAGACCGCCAGATGCAATATTTTCTTCGAGTGATTTTACAGCTTTAAGTGCAGTGCAAGAAATTAAAGCACACGGATTAAAAATTCCGGAAGATATCTGTGTTGTAGGTTTTAGTAATGAACCTTTTACTAGATTTATGGAACTTTCTATAACATCTGTAGACCAATCTCCAAAAGAAATGGGTAAAATTGCTGCACAAGTATTTTTAGAAGAGGTAAAAAACAGCAAAAAAATAAAATCTGAAAAACATGTAGTTCTAACACCAGAATTAATTATTAGAAAATCGTCATTAAAAATTCTTAAAAACAAAAAAGCCAAGATTTAAATCTTGGCTTTTTTTATAACGAAACTCCTCTTCTCCATGGAATAAAATCGTTTTGGTTTAAAAGCTTTGCTTTGGTTTTTATAGTGCCACTTGCAACAGCTATCATGAATTCTAATAACTCATCTGCCATTTCTTCAATGTTTTTTTCACCACGAATTACAGCACCAGTTTCAATATCTATAATATCTGGCATTTTTACTGCTAGTTCTGTATTAGAAGCTACTTTTACAATTGGTGCAATTGGATTTCCTGTAGGCGTACCTAAACCTGTTGTAAATAATACCATATTTGCTCCAGCGCCAACTAAAGCAGTTGTACTTTCTACATCATTTCCTGGTGTACACAACAAAACCAGACCATTTTTAGAAATATATTCTCCGTAATCTAAAACACTTTCTACAGGGGAAGTTCCTCCTTTTTTTGCTGCTCCAGCAGATTTCATTGCATCTGTAATTAAACCATCTTTAATATTTCCAGGAGAAGGATTCATATCAAAACCAGAACCAGCATCTACAACAGATTTTTCAAAAGCTTTCATTAATGCTAAAAATTTATCGCTGTCTTTTTCATCCACACATCTGTTTACCAATTCTTGCTCTACACCACATAATTCCGGAAATTCAGCTAAAATAGCAGTTCCTTTTAAGGCAACTAACAAATCTGAAACTACTCCTAAAGTTGGGTTTGCAGAAATGCCAGAAAATCCATCTGATCCACCACATTCTAAACCAACTCTTAATTTTGATAAAGGAGCAGGTTTACGTTTCATGTTGTTGGCTTCTTTTATTGCTACAAAAGAATCTTTTACAATGGCTGTTAACATTTCATCTACAGTACCCATTTGTTGTTGTTCGTAAATTAATACAGGCTTATTTAAATTAGGATTAATTGCTTTTAATGCGTCTTTAAATATATCTATTTGTAAATTCTGACAACCTAAACTTAGCACAGTTACCCCAGCTACATTAGGGTTGTTTACATAACCCGCTAATAATTTTGCTAAACTTTCTGAATCTTGTCTAATACCACCACAACCTCCTGGATGAGTAATGAATTTTACATCAATATTATCAAATACATTATTACTTGTTTCTGTTTCATCCATAATAGAATCAACATTATTTACAAGTGAACGTAATAATAATTGTTGTGCTGATGGTTTTTGCTTTAAAAGCTCTTTTTCGAAAATTTCTTTTAAGATTTCTATGTTTCTGTTTTCACAAAAAACTAGAGGAAAAAACAACCATACATTTTCTGTTCCAACTTGCCCATCTTCTCTATGAAAGCCCATAAATGTTCTATTCTTCCATTTTTCTACATTAGGCGCAGTCCAATGAAAGTCTTCTGTTTTACCAAAAACTTTGTCACTTTGATGCTTTACATTTTCTGTTGTTAGCACATCTCCTTTTTCTATTGTGTTATTAGCAGTTCCTACAAGAACACCATACATAATAATTCTATCACCTACATTAAATTTTTTTAGTGCAATTTTATGCTTAGATTTTGTGTAAGATAAAATTTCTATATTTTCTCTTTCAAAAGAAATAATTTCTCCTGCTTTTAAGTTTATTAAAGCTACAGCAACATTATCTGACGAGTTTACTTTTATTAATTTGTTTTGCATCCTAATAATTATGTATTAGTTAGATATTTTAATTAGTATTTTTTACTAAAATTTTCAAACCCACTTTTTATTCCGTTAGAATCTATTTCTGCTAAAGCAAAAGCAATTGCATTTGATAGGTTTTCTATTTTAGTTAGGTCTTGGCCCCAATATTCTTTATTACTTAAAACTGTGTTTACTATTGCATTGTAATCTGTGTTTTTCCAGATTTCTGCAAAGTTTGCAACAATTTTTTCATTATCATTTATAGGTAAATTTTCACCATTAAAAGTACCTTTATAAAAACGGATGAGTGCTGCAAAAGCAAATGTTAAGCAGGTTGGTAGTTTTTTATGAATATTTATATACTCTAAGATGCTAGGTAAAACTCTAACTTTAAATTTAGAAATACAGTTTAATGCTAAGCTTGATATGTTATGTTTGATAAAGGGGTTTCTAAAACGATCTAAAACTTCATAGGCGAATTCTTCAATTTGTTTTTTGTCAAAATCTAGTGTTGGTATAATTTCATCAAAAATAATTTGATTAATTAATCCACCCGTAAATTCATTATCTACAGATTCTTTTACAGTTTTATTTCCATACAAATAAGAAAAAGCAATTAATGAAGTATGTGCTCCATTTAAAATTCGTACTTTTCTAGTTCTAAAAGGCTGCATATCATCAACAATTTTTACATCTAATTTTGTTTTATTAAAAGGTAATTTTGCTTTTAAATCTTCACCACCTTCAATAACCCAAAGTAAAAATGCTTCTGCCGTAACAATTAAATTATCTTCATAATTTAACTTTGCATTATAGGCTTTAATTTCTGCTTTTGGATAACCTGGAACAATTCTATCTACTAATGTACTATGAAACGAATTACTTTCTTGTAGCCAAGTTTTAAAATCACCTCCTAAATTCCAATCAGAAATATATTTTAAAATGATTTCTTTTAAAGTTTCAGAATTATGGTTAATTAGTTCACAAGGAATTATAGTTAAACCTTTTTTTGCATCACCTTTAAAATGTTTAAAACGCTCGTGTAAAAGCACTGTTAATTTAGCAGGAAAAGAACTTGGTGGTTGCATTTCTGCTGTATCTGAAGCTACGTATGCAATACCAGCCTCTGTGGTATTTGAAATAATAAACTCTAAATCTTCTTCTTTAGCTAAACTTAAATAATCAATAAAATTTGCATAGGGATCTACACCTTTTACAATGTTGTCTATCAATTCAATTTCTTGAATTTCTTTACCTTTTTTAACACCTTTCATAAAAAGTGTATACAAACCATCTTGATCATTTAGAATTTTTACCAAACCATTTTCAATAGGCTGAACAACAGCAATACCTGCTTTAAAATTTACTACTTTATTTAGTTCATTAAAAGCGTAACCAATAAATGCTCTTAGGAAGTTTCCTTCTCCAAATTGTATTATTTTAATTGGAAGTTTATCTTCTAATCCTGTATTTTTTCTATTTAATTTTTTCATTTTATCTAATTTTATTTTGATTACCTAAAATCTATAGTCCAAAAATTCTTGGTAAAAACATTGATATTTCTGGTATAAAACTAATTAGCATTAATACACCTAGCATAATTGCTAAAAAAGGTAATAAAGACCTGATAACTTTGGTTACTGAAACATTGGCTACACCACTACCTACAAAGAGTAAGGTGCCTACAGGAGGTGTACAAATACCAATGCATAAATTTAATACAATTACAATTCCGAAGTGAACAGGATCCATACCTAAAGTAGTTACTACTGGTAAAAATATTGGAGTAAATATTAACACTGCAGGTGTCATGTCCATAAACGTACCAACTATTAATAAAATAATATTAATAGCTAAAAAGATGGCGAATTTATTATTTAATGACTCTAATAAAAAAGTACTAATCATTTCTGGAATCCCTTCGAAAGAGAATAACCAAGACATTGCCATAGAGGTACAAATTAAAAACATAACAACAGAAGTGGTTTTTCCGCTAATTAATAATATTTTTGGAAAATCCTTCATTTTCATGTCACCATAAATTAAAGAAAGTATAGCTGCATAAAGTACGGCAATAACAGAGGCTTCAGTTGCTGTGAAAACCCCGGCTACGATTCCGCCAACAACAACTACTAATAGTAGTAAGCTAAAAAAAGCTTTTCTAAAATAGATCCAAACTTCTAAAAGTGTAGAACGCTTTCCTCTTGCATAACCTTTGCTAATTGCAATAAATGCGATGTAACCCATAATTGCAAAACCCAGTAAAATTCCAGGTAAATAACCAGCAATAAATAATGCGGCTACAGATGCAGTTCCTCCACTAGCAAGGGCGTAAACAATTAAAATATTACTTGGCGGAATTAATAATCCCGTTGTTGATGATGTAATATTTATGGATGCACTTAACGCTCTCGGATATCCTTCTTTTTCCATTCTATCTGTCATAATAGAACCAATTGCAGAAGCTGCTGCTACTGCAGAACCAGAAATGGCTCCAAAAAGCATTGATGCTAATACGTTTACATAGGCTAATCCTCCTGGCAGGCTTGCTACTAAAGATTTTGCAAAATTAATAAGACGATTTGCAATACCACCTTGTTTCATAATTTCTCCTGCCAATACAAAAAAGGGTATTGCTAATAATGCAAAACTATCTATACCAGTTGTCATTCTTTGGGCAATAGTTGTTAATCCAGGTAGTTTATCAATATTTAGTAATAAACTTAATGTTGTGGAAATTCCAATACTATATGCTACTGGAACTTTTATTAACAAAAGCACAAAGAAACTTACAAACAAAACGATAATACTAATAATCTCTATACTCATGATTAACAAATGTTTTTATTAGAATAAATTTTTGATATGTGGTACACAGAAAAAGATATTATTAAGAAACCACTGAATGGCAAAACAGCATATACATAACCTAAAGGAATACGTAAAGTACCCGATAATTGATCTAGATGCAAGGTTGTATAAACCAAATTTATACCTCCAATAACCATAACAATAAGTGCAAAAAGGAATATAAAAATCTCAATAACTATAGACGCTTTTCTTTTGTTAGTTAGCGATAGTTTTTGGTATAAAAAATCCATTGATAGGTGTTCTCTTTTTGCATTTAGATAAGCAGCGCCTATAATGGTCATCCAGATTAATGAAAATCTAGCAAACTCTTCTGTCCAAGTAAAAGAAGTACCCAAAAGATATCTTGAGAACACTTGGAAAAGAACATCTAAAACTAATAATCCAAAAATTATTATTATAAACCATTCAAGAATTTTGTTAACTTTATTAAAAGTAACCTCATATTTATTCATGTTAATTATTTTTAATTTCTTTTACTAATTTGCCCATTTCTGGGAATTTTTTCACAAAATTTATTACAACGTTTTTAGATTTTTCTGCAAACAATGATTTTTCTGGAATAATAACTTCTACGCCCCAATCTTTTATAGTTTTTAGAGACTGATCTACAGATTCTTTCCAAAATATTTTTTCAGCTTGAGCTGACTCATCTGCTGCCTCTTGTACCCAAATTCTTTCTTGTTTAGACAGTTTATTCCAGTATTTAGTACCTATCAATAATACATCTGGTACAGAAGAATGTTCATCTAACGTGTAATATTTACTTATTTCGTAATGATTTGAAGAAACAAAAGAAGGTGGGTTATTTTCTGCACCATCTACAACACCTTGTTGAATAGCAGCATATAATTCTCCGTAAGCTAAAGGTGTAGCAGCACCTCCCATAGAATTTACCATATTAATAGCCATTTGATTATTTTGTACCCTAATTTTAAGGCCATTTAAATCTTCTGGAGTTCTTATTGCTTTTTTGCTTGTATAAAAACTTCTACTCCCAGCATCGTAGTAACATAAACCCCGTAACCAAAATTTAGATCCTTTTTCTAAAATTGATTTACCAATTGCCCCTTCTAAAACACTAAATTGATGTACTTTATTTCTAAAAAGATATGGAATTCCTAACACATTGTATTCAGGAACAAAGTTAGATAATATAGCTGCACTGACTTTGGTGGCAGCAACACTACCAATTTGCAATAACTCTAAAGTTTCTCTTTCTGATCCTAATTGGCCGTCAGGAAAAATTTTAACTTTTAATGTACCATTAGATTTTTTTTCTAAAGACTTCTTAAATTCTAAAATACCCTTGTGTACAGGGTGAGTTTGTGGCAAGGTATGACCCAGGTAAAGAACTTTATAATTATTTGTTTTTTTACAAGACACTATGCCTGTAAAAAGAATAATTAATAGAATTATTTTAATTCGCATACTAATATTTTTATTTAATTAAATTTAAAATATTCTTTAGCGTTATTATAGCTAATATCAGAAACCATTTTACCAATCCATTCCATATCATTTGGTAATTCTCCTCGTTTAATTTCATCGCCTAAAAGATTACATAGTATTCTTCTAAAATATTCATGTCTAGGAAAAGACAAGAAACTTCTAGAATCTGTAAGCATACCAATAAAACAACTAATTAAACCCATATTAGAAAGTGCGTTTAACTGTTTTGTCATTCCATCTTTTTGATCTAAAAACCACCAACCAGAACCAAATTGTACCTTTCCTTTTACACTACCATCATTAAAGTTGCCAATCATGGTAGCCATTACTTCGTTGTCTGCAGGGTTTAGGTTATAGATAATAGTTTTAGTTAATTTATCTTTACTGTCTAAAGCATTTAAAAATGCCGATAACTTTTGTGCTTGAGAATAATCTCCAATAGAATCCCAGCCTGTGTCTGGTCCTAAAATAAGATGCATACGTGCATTGTTGTTTCTTAATGCTCCTAAATGATACTGTTGTACCCAACCATACTCGTGGTAAGTTTCTGCTAAAAATAATAAGATAGCGCTTTGAAACTTTAGAGCTTCTATGTTAGAAATTACTTTGCCTTCTCTTTTCTTCGCAAAAATTGCTTTTACTTCTGCTTCTGTAAAAGTTTCAAAATAAATTTTATCTAATCCATGATCACAAACGCTACATCCGTTTTTATCAAAGAAATCGATTCTATTTTTTAATGCATCACATAAATCATTATAAGTAGAAATAGTTGTTGCGGCAGCATTTCCTAAAGAATTTACATACTCATTATAACCTTTAGCATTTATTAAAATTGCTTTGTCTGGTCTAAAAGAAGTTCCAACTTTTACGTCAAAATTAGATTTTTTTATTGCTTGATGGTATTTTAAATTGTCTGTTGGATCTTCTGTTGTACAAACATATTCTGCATTTACTTTATTCAATAATTGTCTAGTGCTAAAAGAACCCGATGTTAATTGACTTTGGGTTTGCTCCCAAATATTTTCTGCTGATTTTTCGTTTAATAAAACTGTAATACCAAAATATCTTGTTAACTCTAAATGGGTCCAATGATATAAAGGATTACGCATTGTGTAAGGTACTGTCTTTGCCCAGTTTAAAAATTTATCTTTATCTGTTCCATTTCCTGTAATAAACTTTTCATTAATACCCAAAGTACGCATTGCACGCCATTTATAATGATCACCATTTATCCAAATATTTGTTATATTATTAAATGTTTTATCCTCAGCTATTTCTTTAGGAGGTAGGTGATTGTGATAATCTATTATGGGCTGATTCTTAGAATAGTTGTGATATAATTCTTCAGCGTATTTATTTTCTAACAAAAAATTATCGTGAATAAAATTTTTAATCATTAGTTTTCTTTTTTAATACTTCGTTAGAAGTATACCTTATCTTATGAAAAGTATTTAATATTGTTAAATTGTAATCGATTGCACAAATATAAAATAAAATTCCATATAACTAATATTTAATTATTTTAATTTAAATGGTTTATGATTATTACATTCAATTTATGCTTTTATTTTATTTGTATAACTATGATTAGTAGTTGTTTTTGTAATAAATGAAAAATTAACGGAGAAGATAGAATGAATTAAAATTACTAAAGTAATTTGCTGTTTTAATTGTTAAAGGTTACAGACAGTAAACTTTTAATTTTAAGCTTATTAACATATTATAAATACTTGTCTTTTTTACTTGAATAAGTAAGAATTATTATACTAAAAAATATTACATATTTGATTAGAAATTAATTATAAATAAAAGTAGAAATTTGTCGAAGACAATTTAATTAAAATATAGTATAAAATTTGGACGTTTTAGACGAACTATAACCTGATGGTATCTTGTTTGAGTCCAGTTCCCAATAAAAGTTTAAAAAAAAAACCGAATTGTAAGAACAATTCGGTTTTTTTATGCTTTATTTTTTGAAAATATTACAAAACCTACTTTAAAGTAAATGTTACTTTTTGTAATTCAGATGAATTTGGACCAATCATTACTTCAAAATCTCCTTTTTCTATAGTTTCTTTGTTATTAATTCCTATAAACTGTAGCTTTTCTTTGGTAACGTAGAAATCGATTGTTTTTGTTTCCTTAGACTTAAAAGCTACTTTTTTGAAATCTTTTAATTCTTTAAAAGGTCTCATTACAGAGCAAAATTTATCAAAAATATATAGTTGAATTATTTCTTCTCCATTTCTATCGCCAGTATTTGTAATATCTATAGAAACCTTTACACTATCATTAATAGACATTAATTTTTTATCTAAACGAATATTTTTATACTTGTAATTTGTATAACTTAGTCCATACCCAAAAGGATATAAAGGTTCAGTTTGAATATCTCTATGGGTTGTACTGTATCTATTATTGCCAGTACCAGCATTAAAAGAATGGCTTGTTCTTTTGTAGTTGTAAAAAATAGGAACTTGCCCTTGATGATAAGGAAAAGATACTGGTAATTTTCCAGTTGGATTTACAACCCCAAAAAGAATATCTGCAACAGCATTTCCGCCAGTAGTTCCAGGCATCCAAGCTTGTAGCAAAGCGCTAGATTTTTTTGCAACATCTGTTAAAACATATGGACGACCAGTAATTATTACACTTACTATTGGAGTTTTTGTTTTTGAAAGTGCATCCAATAATTTCTGTTGTGCTCCAGGTAATAACAACGAAGCAACTCCACCACCTTCGCCACTCATCCATTCTTTTTCTCCTAAAGCAAGAACAACCACGTCCGATTTTTTTGCCAAAGCAACAGCTTCAGCAATCATTTCTTCTCCTTTAATTTCAAAATTTTCTACGATACAACCTTGTGCATATGAAATTTTATTATTATTCATTTGCGCTTTTATTCCGTCAAAAATCGAAACTACATCTTTAGCTTCTCCTTTGGCAGACCACCAGCCTAATAGGTCTTTTTGAGATTTGGCAAAAGGACCAATAATCGCAATTTTTTGATTCTTAGATAATGGAAGGGTGTTATTTTCATTTTTTAAAAGAACCATGCTTTTAGCTGCCATTTCTCTGGTTTCTTTTAAGTTTTTCGGAGACATCAATTCATCTTTTTCTCTTTTTTCATCAAAAAAAGCATATGGGTTTTCAAATAAACCAGCCTTTTCTTTTAATCTTAAAACTTTTCGAACTCTATCATTTAATTGTTTTTCTGAAATAGTTCCATTTTTAATTAAAGAAGGTAAGATTTTTAAATATACTTTTGAAGACATATCCATATCATGTCCTGTTTCAATAGCCATTTTAACAGCAATAGTATCATTCTTTGCGATTCCAGAAGCAACTAAATTGGTAATTGTCATCCAATCTGTCATTAATAAACCATCGAACTTTAATTCTTCTCTTAAAATAGTATTCATTAAATATTTATTGGCAACTACAGGAACTCCATCATATGCAGTATATGCAGACATTACACTAGAAACACCAGCATTAATTGCAGCTTTAAAAGGAGGGAGATGTAATTCTCTTAATTCTCGTTCAGAAAAATTTTGAATATTATAATCCCTACCCGCTAAAGAGGCTCCATAACCAGCATAATGTTTTACAGTTGCCAATAAATTTTGATGTTTTCCATTGCTTTCCTGAAACCCTTTTACTCTTGCAGTGGCAATTAAGCTTCCTAAATATGGGTCTTCTCCAGCACCTTCTAAAATTCTTCCCCAACGTGCTTCTTGGGCAATATCTACCATTGGTGCATAAGTTAAATGCAAGCCAGCAGCAGAAGCTTCTCTTGCTGCAATTGCTGCTGAGTTTCTAATCGCAGGAAGGTCCCAACTTGCGGCTTCTGCTAAAGGAATTGGAGCAATAGTTTTATATCCATGAATTACGTCTTCTTGAAATAAAATAGGAATTCCTAAACGAGATTCTTCTACAGCAACTTTTTGAACTTCTAAATTTGTTTTAGCTCCATTCGATTTTAAAATAGAACCAACTTTACCTTCTTTTATCCATTTATATACTGTGTCTTTTGGATAAAATTGACCAAAAGGGATTAAGTTTAACTGCCCAACTTTTTCTTCGATGGTCATTTTAGCTAATAAATCTTCTATAATTGAATCTTTTGTGTTCTTCTTTTTATTACAAGAAAAAAGAAAAAATATTGAAATAATACAGGTAGATATAAATAATTTACGGGTCATAATTTTTTTAAAAATAGTAAAGTTTGTTTTGTTTTTAATATGAAAGAGTAATGCCTTAAAAAGTTATCTTTAGCCTAACCAACCATCTCTGTCTAGACTTCTGTATTGAATTGCTTCTGCAATATGGTCTGGAGAAATAGCTGCTGCATTTGCCAAATCTGCAATGGTTCTAGAAACTTTTAAAATACGATCGTAAGCTCTTGCAGAAAGGTTTAGTTTTTCCATCGCTGTTTTTAAAAGAGTTAAACTCTCTTCAGATAATTTACAGTATTTCCTAATTTGTTTTACATTCATTTGAGCATTGTAATGTACGTTTTCAAATTCTTCAAATCTTTTAGATTGTATCTCTCTAGAAGCTGTAACACGTTTTCTTATTTCAACAGAAGATTCTCCTTTTCGTTCTTCGGAAAGTTTTTCGAAAGGAACTGGAGTTACTTCGATATGAATATCTATTCTATCTAAAAGTGGTCCAGAAATTTTACTTAAATAACGTTCCATTTCCTGTGGGGTAGAGGTCATAGGAGAGTTTGGGTCATTAAAAAAACCACTTGGACTCGGATTCATGCTTGCCACTAACATAAAACTACAAGGATAAGTAACTGTAAATTTTGCTCTAGAAATCGTAACATCTCTATCTTCTAAAGGCTGACGCATTACTTCTAAAACGTCTCTTTTAAACTCTGGCAATTCATCTAAAAATAAAACACCATTATGCGAAAGTGAAATTTCTCCAGGTCTTGGATATTGCCCACCACCAACTAAAGCGACATTGGAAATCGTATGATGTGGACTCCTAAAAGGTCTTTGATACATTAAACCTTCATTTTTAGTTTTACCAACTACAGAATGTATTTTTGTAGTTTCCAAGGCTTCATGCAAAGTCATTGGTGGTAAAATAGAAGGTAATCGTTTTGCTAACATTGTTTTTCCAGATCCTGGAGGGCCAATCAAAATAATATTATGTCCACCAGCAGCTGCAATTTCCATACAGCGTTTTATGGATTCTTGTCCTTTTACATCGGAAAAATCGAACTCTGGAAAATCGATATTTTTATAAAATTCTGCTCTTGTATCTACAATTGTAGGTTCAATTTTTTTGTCTTCGTTGAAATGATTAATCACTTCCATAATATTCTCCACACCTAAAACTTCTAAATCGCTTACAATTGCTGCTTCTTTGGCATTCGCTTTTGGGAGAATAAAGTATTTAAAACCTTCTTCACGCGCTTTTATTGCCATAGGTAAAACACCTCTTATGGGTTGCAAACTTCCATCTAAAGAAAGTTCTCCCATAATAATATACTCGTTAATGTTAGTGGATTTTATTTGGTTAGATGCAGTTAAAATACCCATAGCCAAAGTTAAATCGTAAGCAGCACCTTCTTTACGAATGTCTGCAGGTGCCATATTTATAATTATTTTTTTACCAGGAAGTTTGTAATTGTTATTATTTAAAGCTGCAGAAATTCTGAAAGAACTTTCGCGAACAGCATTATCTGGTAAACCTACTAAATGATACCCAACACCTTTATCTATATTTACTTCAACAGTAATTGTGGTTGCTTCTATGCCAAAAACAGCAGAACCAAAAACTTTAACCAGCATATTTTATTTCTCTTTCGTTAAAGGTAAAGAAAAAAATGATTATTTAAATTATTTATTTTTAAATCAAACATTTATAAAAAAAAGAAATTAGGTTATTTCTAAATTTAGAAATAACCTAATTTTAATTTATAACAAGGATGCTATAATTAGATTTTAAGCAGAATTCCTACTTGCATTAATATTCCCAAAAAGAGAACGCATTACCATTTTTTCGAAGATTTCTAATTCCTCTGAGTTTCCTTCCGTTTTTTGTAATTCTTGGATTTTCTTTAACGCATATTGCTGAATTGTTAATAATGGTAAAACAATTTGCTCTCTTATTTCAATTGAAGCTTTTCCTACAGGGAAATTTTCCATGAGTTCTGTATGTCCAGCCAATTTTAATAACAACCTTTTTGTAGTTTTAAATTCTTCGTGAATTAATTTCCAAAATTCGCCAAATTCTTTGTCATTAGCCATATATGCTGTTAATTCGAAGAAAGATTTTGTTAAACTCATCATACTATTTTCTAGTAAGGTTTTAAAGAAATCTGAGGCGTTATAAAATTCTACAATTTCATCAAATCGATTCGCATCTTCGTATTTTTTTAACGCAGTTCCAACTCCAAAAAACCCAGGAACGTTTTGTTTTAATTGACTCCAGCTACCTACAAAAGGGATTGCTCTTAAAGCAGAGAAATCTAATTCTGCAGACGAAGAACGTTTACTTGGTCTACTACCAATATTTGTTTTTGCATAGTACTTTAACGTACTCATTTTTTCTAAATAAGGTAAAAATTTCGGATGATTTTTAAAATCTACATAAGTTTGGTAACTTGTAGAAGCTAAATCGTCTATTAATTTTCTGTGATCGTCATTTAATTGATCTTTTGTAAAAACTTCATTTTTAATTCCAGAACTTAATAATTGTTCTAAATTATATTGCGAAGAATTTTTTGTTCCGAAGTTAGAGCTAATTGTTTGTCCTTGAACCGTTAATTGAATTTCTTTATCTTCGATAGTTGGACCTAAAGACGCATAAAATTGATGTGTTTTTCCTCCACCTCTTGCAGGAGGTCCTCCACGTCCGTCAAAGAAAATTACTTCGATATCAAATTCTCTGGAAACTTTTGTAAGCGCTTCTTTTGCTTTAAATATTCCCCAATTTGCCATTAAATAACCACCATCTTTTGTTCCGTCAGAAAAACCTAACATAATAGTTTGTTTGTCTTTTCTTTTAGATACATGATGTCTGTAAACTCTATTAGAATATAAAGTTCGCATTACATCTTCTGCATTTATTAGATCTTCTACAGTTTCAAAAAGTGGAATAACATCTACTGGCAATTCATTTTCGAAACCACATAAATTTAACATGGCAAAAGTTTCCATTACATTTAAAGCAGTTTGATTATTACTTATAATGTAACGATTTGCACCACGTTCTCCATTTCTAGATTGTATTTCTTTTAGTGCATACATAGACTCGATTGTTTTTACTGAAATCTCATCCGTTAAATTCGCAGGATCTATGTTTCCTTTTACCAAAGAAAGAATTTCTATTTGCTCCTCTTCAGAAAGATGTATGTAGTTTTTTGGGAAAGTAGTATCGCCCATTTCTTGCATATCTTTTACGATTTGCGTAAATGCTGTGTGATGCACTCTACTATCTTGTCTAATATCTAAAGTAGCGAAATGGAAACCGAAAATTCTAACTTTATTGATAAAGTCATTCAATTCATCAATAAATAAAGATTGATGTTTCGTTTCGATAATTTCTCTCGCTTTTTCTAATTCTTCTAATAGTATTTTTTGATTAAAATTTACTTTTGTGTAACTTCTAACAACGTGTTTGTATAATCTTTTTTCAACTTTTGATAAAATTTCTTGAACCCCATCAAAAGTAAAACGTCTTTTTAATCTTCTAACATCTCTATAGTAATTTCTTAAAATAGTTTGACGCAATCTCTCTGCAACATCTAACGTGATTTTTGTAGTTACAAATGGGTTTCCATCTCTATCTCCTCCTGGCCAAAAACCTAAATCTATAATTTCGTTATCTATTGGTTTTCCATCGTAAATATTGTTCTGTATATAATTGTAGATTTTAGATACAGAATCATAAAATACATTCTCTAAATACCAAATTAAACTTACGGCTTCATCAAAAGGAGAAGGTTTAGCTTTTTTGTAAAATGGTGTTTTACCTAATTGAGCTAACAAGTTTTTAATTAAAAGTAAATCGTCGTTTTGTATTGCTTTATCTAAATCTGTAATAATTCCTAAAACAGATCCAGGGTAAAACTGTGTTGGATGTGCAGTTAAAACCACACGTACTTTAAATTCCTCTAAGTACGATTTTAATTCTTCTTTTTTATTTCCTAAAATTGCCAATTCTTCCGAACTTCTTAAAGTACCAACCCCATCCATATTATTTACAATAGGAAATGCGGCGTCTTCAATTGCATCAAATAAAACAACTTGACGTTCTATATATTGAATGAAGCGAAATAGTAAATCGGTTTTTTCTTTTTCTGAAGGGTTTTCTTGATACTTTCTAAAAAATGTTTCTACAATTTCTGTAGGATTTTTACCTTCTTGAAATCCTTTTTTACATACTTTATGAAATAATGGCAAGAAAACACCAGTATTGCTAATTGTATCGAAAGGTAAGGTCATGAAAATACTGTTGTAAATTTGGTATTTAGACAACACATTCTCATTAAATCGTGAAAGTTTTGGTAACGTAGACATTTTTTATAAATTTTATAAGGTAAAGCTACAAAAAAGGACAGTTACAAAACTTAGGTTTATGGTAATAATTAGTTTTTTAATTACGAAAACGATATAAATTTAGGGTGTAATTTTGTAAAATGATAAAACCTATAATTATTGCTTATTTAAGAAGTATGGCTGAATTCTATTTTGAATCAAATGAAGGTTCCATCTTGTTGGATCATTTTTCAATAAAAAACCTTTTAAAAAATTTTCATTTTGATATTTATTATAATCATCATAAATAAAAACAGAAGGTTTTTTACCAATAAATTTAGAATTTATAACCATTATATTATTTTCAATATCAAAAGCATCTACAGTTACAAACTCCAAACCTTCTAAATCTAGTTTTTTATTTAGTGCAGAAAAACTATTGACATCTTTTTCAAGTTCGAAAGTATAAATACTAAGAGGTTTTTCTTTCTTTGTAAGATCTGTTTTTTGAGCAAATAAAGAAATACTAATAAATAAGGCAGAGAACAAAAATAGATTACGTTTTTTCATAATTTAATAGGTTGAGATTGATTGATGTATTTCTATCAATATTTGTACCAATTCTTACTTTTTATTAAAATTTTCTATCCCTTTTTGTAGCCAATCTTTATAGGTTTCTGTATCTGTATATTGTTGAGGTGTATTTAAAATTTCTAAATTGGCATTCATTAAAACATAATAAGGTTGAGATGCATTTTTAAAGTTTACAACTTGAAATGTAGACCATTTATCTCCATAAGTTCTTATCTGCTTAATTTTGCCATTCGCTTTCTTAAAATCGAATTGAGCATCTTCTGGAAGCTTCTTTTCATTATCATCTACATATAAGGATATTAAAATATACTCATTTTTAAGAATGTTATAAACTTCTGGATTGCTCCAAACGTTTTCTTCCATTTTACGACAATTTACACAAGCCCAACCTGTAAAATCTAAAAGAATTGGTTTGTTGGTTTCTTTTGCAACAGCCAAACCTTCATCGAAATCTTTGTAGCAATTTAAACCTAAAGGACAATCGTTTTCTTGTTCGTAAATACTATAAAATTGCGGAGGTGGAAAACCACTTAAAGCGTTTAAATTCCATGTAGGATTTTTAAAAGTTCCAGGAATTAAATAAATAACAAAAGCCATTACTAAAACACCAAATGAAACTCTAGAAAAAGAAAGTTTTTTAATTGGAGAATCGTGTGGGAATTTAATTTTACCTAAAAGATACAATCCAAGTCCGAAGAAAATAATAATCCAAATTCCAATAAAAATTTCACGTTTAAAAATTCCCCAATGTCCAACTAAATCGGAGTTTGATAAAAACTTAAATGCCAATGCTAATTCTAAGAAACCTAAAACTACTTTGGTTGTATTTAGCCATCCACCAGATTTTGGTAAAGAATTTAACCAGCTTGGAAACAGTGCAAATAAGGCAAAAGGTAAAGCTAAAGCAACTCCAAAACCAGACATTCCTGCCGTAAGTTGCATGGCTCCACCATCTGAAGTTAAAGAGCCTGCTAATAAAGAACCTAAAATTGGTCCAGTACAAGAAAATGAAACAATTGCCAACGTTAATGCCATAAAGAAAATACCGATAATACCTCCAATACTGGAAGCAGAATCCATTTTATTTCCCCAAGAACTTGGTAGTGTAATTTCGTAATACCCAAAGAAAGAACCTGCGAAAAATACCAATATCGCAAAGAAGAAAATATTTAACCAAACATTTGTGGAAATGGTGTTTAAGATTTCTGGATCTAAACTATCTAAAAAATGAAAAGGCAAACTTAATAAGATATAAATAGCAACAATAAAAATACCATATAAAATAGCGTTAGAAACTCCTTTTCTTTTACTTTGAGATTGTTTGGTGAAAAATGAAACTGTTAAAGGAATCATTGGGAAAACACAAGGTGTTAACAGTGCTAATAATCCACCAACAAAACCTAAGAAAAAGATATTAAATAAAGAACTATTAGTTTCAGTATCTTCCTTTGAATCTGTTTTTAAAAGAGCCGTATTTTTTAAATCTAATTTTAGTTTTTTCGATAAAAGTTTACTTTTATTATCCAAAGAAATAGTTTCTGTTACTTCTTTATTATCTTTAAGAGAAAAAGAAAAAGTTTCGTCTATTTGGATGCAAGCTTCTTTACAAACTTGCCCTAAAAGACTAATTTTTATAATCTCTATTTTAGGGTCTTCAACTTTAATTCTTTGTGTTATTTTGGCGTAATCTTTGAAGAAAATTTCTTCTTTTTCCCATACTTCAGTGTACTCTTTATGAGTTTCACTTTCTTTAGCATCTCCAATTAATTTAAAGCCAACCTCTTCATCTGTATAACAAGTACAAATTTTCAATGGCATAGATGCACCTTCAGGATTATATTGAGAATATAAATGCCATTCAGGAAAAAGATCTGCTTCAAAAATTAAATCGTATTCAGTTTCAGAAACTTTATTAATTGAAGATTTCCAAACAATCGGGTTTTCTTCAGTTTGAGAAAAAATAGAGAGTGTAATAAATAACAGGAAAATGGAAAAAACTTTTTTCATAGTAACTTAATATTTATGAAATATTAAAGATTTAAATCATTTAAAGTCTCCACTAATTTTTTATCTGAAGGTCTTGGAGCATTCGCACTAACGATGTTTCCTTGTGGATCAATTAATATAAAACGAGGAATTCCTTTGATTCCATAATCTTGTATAAATTTAGAATCCCAATTGTTATCAGCCATTAATTGTAAACCACCTAATTCTCTATCAACAATCATTTTTTTCCACTTTTCGTAGTCTTTTTCTGTATCAATAGAAATGCTTACAAACTCGATATTTTTATCGTGAAACTCTTTTTCTACTTTCTTTAAAGATGGAATTTCGGCAATACAAGGCCCACACCAAGTTGCCCAAACATCTATATAAACGTATTTACCTTTTAAATCGTCTAAAGATTTTGTGCCACCAGCATTGTTTTCGAAATCTGTAAATTTAGGAGAAGGATTTCCTTTCGATAAAGACATGATTTTTTTATACTCAGCATCAATTTTTGCGTTGTTAACTTCGTCTGTAGAATTTTTGCTGTAAATCGAATAATAATCTTCTAAATCTTCTGTATATGTAATTCCATATTGAGCATCTGCATACAATAAGTTGTTTTTAATTTTCTGACTTTTTAAGCCTGTAATAGTTTTTAAATAAGCAATATCTCTTGCAATAGTAGAATCTTTTTTAACCAAATCGTTCGACTTATCTCTAAGTTCGGAACCTACTAACATTCTGTAAGATTGAGAAAATAGGAAATCGCTCTCGTTTTCTATATCTAAACCCTCTAGGTCACTTAAAAAGCCTTCAGAAGGTTCAAATTCTCTATTCTTAGTATAATAACCATGGTAAGATTTGTAATTTTTTAAGAAAGAAAGATAGTTGTACTTAATATTTTTTAATTCTTTGGTTTTAAAGTCTTCAGAAATACCATCTGTATTGTTAATTAAATCTTCTTCACCAACTTTTATTTTTAAAACATGCTCTTTAAAATCAGCTTCGTTTTTAGAAAACATTTCTTTTTGATCTCCCATCAAATCAGAAGCTAATTTTCCTTTTTGAAGTATATAATTATTAACTGCATTATTACTACCTGTTATTTGAGCAGTTGAATCTTTCTTTTTTGAATCGTATGTAATATTTAATTCAGATCCATTTGGAAGATACAATTCACTCATATTATTGTTTTCTCTTAGGACATATAAATCTGTTCCTAAAGCTAATGTATCTGCAAAAGAACCATCTTCAGATAAGGTAATTTCTTTTTTATTTCCCCAATTTAATTGACTGTGGACAGTCAATTTTTTTGCTGTAGTATTTTCGATTTTTCCAGAAATAAGAGCATAATCTACTTTCTTCTCAGGTTCACAAGAAACCATTGTTATAATCGCTAATAAAAGGACAAATTTTTTCATAAGATTTTGGTATTTTAAATTGAAGAGATAAAGATACAAAAACCTTTCTTGCTAAGAGTTTAGAATGCTAATATTGATGATTTTTGGCATATTCTTAACATAGAATCTACGATCTTGTCTTTTACCAATCACCCAAATAATATCGTTATTATTGTTGCAAAGCAACCAAGTTTGGTTTTTTTCTAAAAGCGACATTTTCTCGTCTTTAAAATATTTACTCAACTTCTTTTTACCTTGCATTCCTTTTGGGTAAAAATAATCGCCATTTTCCCATTTTCTTATGATTAATGGGAATTCTAAAGCATTTTCATTCACAAAAATGTTATTTTTAGTTTCTTCGGAAATTTCTGTTACTTTTTTAATGCTAAGAAGAAATGGTTCTGTAATTTTTGAAATGTTTTTCTCAATAAAGTAAGAAGTTGCAGTATTTTTTTCTTCAATTCTAGAAAGGATTAAAAAATCTCTATCTTTTAATAAAACATGCGTTTTCGAAAATAATTGTTTCCCAGTTTGAGCACTCAATAACTGAAAAACATCATTCCATTCCATGAAATTATATTCTTTTAAAAGTTGATATAAATACGCCTTTGGATTTGATAATTGCTGAAGTTTAGAAACATCAAACTTTAAAAAACCTTCTTTCTTTGAAATAATTTCTCTAGAAATATCACCAATTTTATCATCAATAATTTGCTGACTTTCCTTTAAGTTTTTAATGGTATTTGAAAATGTTTCTAATAAACTTGGGTTTATTTCTTTTAGAACAGGAATTACGTTGTGTCTTATTTTATTTCGTGTGTATTTTGTAGAAGCGTTGCTTTTATCTTCTCGCCAATCGATATTATTTTTTGTTGCAAAATTGACAATTTCTTCACGAGAAAAAGCCAAAAGCGGACGCACAATATTTCCATTAATTTCTGGAATTCCAGTAAAACCCTCTAAACCTGTTCCACGTGTTAAATTGATTAGAAAAGTTTCTAAATTATCGTCTGAATGATGTGCAGTTAAAACAACATCGAAACTGTTTTCTTCTATTAATTTTTGAAACAATTCATAGCGCAAATTTCTTGCAGTTATTTGAGTAGATTCTTTGTTTTCCTTTGAAATTTCTTTGGTTTGGAATGATGTTGTAAAACAATCAATATCTAGTTTTTTTGATAAATTATTTACAAAATTTTCATCTAAATCGCTTTCTTTTTCTCGTAAATTGAAGTTGCAATGAGCCAAAGAAATATCAAAATTTAATTTTTTTAAAAGATGTGTTAAAACCACAGAATCTACACCACCAGAAATAGCGATTAAGATTTTTTGCTCCTTTAAAAAAGGAAACTTTTTGTTGATATGTTCTTTGAATTTTTGAAGCATTTATGGTCTCAAAAGTAATGATTTATTAAAGATAATGTTTCAACAACTTCGAAAGGCTGTAAATCAAACTCATACTTTTAGATTAACTAGATTTTTAAAAAATTAATGTTCATCAATTTTTATAATCTACTGTAAAGAAAAATTCGTGAATTCGTGGCAAACCTTTAATTCGTAAATTAAATTTGAGAATTCAACCAATTTACAATATCAGTAAGCATTTCTTCTTTGCATAAATCGTTATGCAATTCATGATATCCATTTTCGAACAATTTTAAAGTAGCGTTTTTAGTGTTTTTAGAAAAGTCTATGCTTCCTTTATGATCGATAATTTTATCTTCTTTTCCATGTAAAATAAACATTGGAACTTTTAGTTGATGCGCATTTTCAATCGCCCATTTTCCAGTTTCAATAAATTTTATAGAAAAATTAGGACTTATTTTAGCATGAATTAAAGGGTCTTCTATATATTTTTCGACCTCTCTTTTTTCTCTAGAAATTGCATTGACATCCAGTTCATTGCCCATTGTTAAAGAAGGAATAATGTTTTGAAGTATTTTACCAACAAATAATTTTATTGCTGGTGGTTTAAATGCCAGTTTTAAAAACGGACTTGTAGCAACAACTCCTTTTAAAGAATGTTGTTTTTTTAAGGTATAGTTAATCACTGCATTTCCACCCATGGAATGTCCATACAAGAAAATAGGTTTGTTTGGAAACAGTTCTTTTGCCTTTTCTATGGTTTTAGAAATACTTTCTAAAACAGCTTCAAAATTGGGGTTATGCCCACGTTTTCCTTCGGTTTTTCCATGACCAAAATGATCGAAAGCAACCACAGAATAGTTGTTTGATGTAAGTTTTTTTGCAACATGAACATATCGAGTGGAATGTTCTCCCATTCCATGTACTAAAACTACTACAGCTTTTGTTTCTTTTGCTTTCCAATATTGTCCAAAAAATTTGGTCTTGTAAATACTAAAATTGAATGTATCGTGTGTCATGAGTTTTGTTTTTTTAACCAAACTCGAATTTCTTTTCGCAAAGAAACTTCTGGTTTTGGTAAGGGAATTGTTTTGCCAAATTGTTTACTTCTGTTGAATTTAGAATACAAAATTTTTCGCTCTTTCCATTCTTCTGGAAATAACGCTAAATAACCATTAAACATATTTTGTTCTGTTGGTTTGTCTTCTAATTTATCGAATATTTTTTTGAATTTTTCGTCTTGGTTCGTAATCATAAAGTAAAGATAAGTAAAGAAAATGTTTTTATAAGTTTGTGGTTCTTAAAAGCTAAAAGTTGGCAAAAATGCTTAGCCCAGATTGAGTGGCCTGTTTGAGCTCTTTTATCTCTTGGAAAGAGATAAAAAGCGAGTAACGAAAGCTGGAAATAGCTCCAAAAAAAACATTGAAAATTCACTAAGAATTCAACAAAGCGAAACGCATTGCTTTTGCCTTTAATAAACACTCTTCATATTCCTTTTCAGGGCTAGATTTTGCAGTAATTGCGCCACCAACTGAATAGGAAATATACTTTTTTTCTTCGTTATATAATATGCTTCGAATGATTACATTAAAGTCGAAATCGCCTTCTGGCGTGAAATAACCAACAGTCCCAGAATAGAGTCCACGTTTGGTTTCTTCCAAGTTTTCGATAATTTTCATCGAAGAAACTTTTGGAGCGCCAGTCATACTTCCCATTGGAAAAGTACTTCTTAAAACTTCTACAGGATGCATGTTTTTTTCGATTTCGGAAACCACAGTAGAAATCATTTGATGCACTTGTTTAAAAGAATATACTTTGCACAATTCTTCGACTTTTACGCTTCCTTTTTTGGCGGTTTTAGATAGGTCATTTCTTACTAAATCGACAATCATTACATTTTCTGCACGTTCTTTAATATCTCTCGATAAATCGGATGCAATTTTGGCATCGTCAATTGCACTTATTAATCTTTTTGCAGTTCCTTTTATTGGTTGCGAAATAATTTTTTCGCCTTCTTTTCGAATGTATCTCTCAGGAGAAGCGCACAATGCATATTGATGCTCAATTTTTAAAAAAGTAGCAAAAGGTGGTTCTGAAATTTGGTTTAAATGTTTGTAAACTTCTATGGGATTTATGGTTGAATTTTCTGCATAAAATTCCTGACAAAAATTGGCTTCGTAAATATCTCCTCTGTGAATATGCTCTAAAACTTTGGTGACTTTTTGGTGGTATTCGTCTTTGTGAATTCTTAGTTTTATTTTAATGTCGGTTTTAGAAGAAGCTTCGACAAGCTCAGTTTGATAAATAGTTTCAAAATCGCTTTCAATCTCATCATCTACCATTTTTAAATAATGAAATTCAATGGTATTTCCTTTGATAAATAGGAGTTTTTGAGGCTGAAAAAAAAACAAATCAGCAAAGTCTAAACCGTCGAAATTTTTCGAAGAAAGTTGTTCTACGTCGTTTTTTACATCGTAAGAGATATATCCGAAAATATAATCTTTGGTAATGGTTTGGTATTCTTTTAATTTATCGAAAGCTTGATGATAATCCGTTTTTATGGAAGTAAATTCTTCTACAGCCAATGCACCATCGAAACTAGAATATTGTTGTTCGTAATTGTTGGAGTCTAACCAAATTGCGGTTTCAAATTGCTGACTCCAAGACAAAAGGTTTTGTTTGAAATTAGAAATATTCTCAACAGAAAAAGTACGAATGGTTCTTTGCATATTCTCGGTAAAAATACAAATCTTATTTGTTAGAAATAGGAATTTTTAAACTGATTCCTGTTTGAATATCAGGAGAATTATTTAAAGATAAATCTTCTTTTAAATAGATGGAAAAACTGTAATTTTCTCTTCCATATGTGTAAATCCAACTCCAAGCAGATTGATAGTCGTACAATTTCTCGAATCCATTTTGCCAGCCAGAATGTATTTCTTGCCATTTACCAACCAATTGATAGTAGTTGGCTTCGTCTCTTCTGCTAAAACTAGATTGAATTTGATAATTTGCAGAAATAGAATGGTAATTCCCTTTTCGAGTGTATTTTGTATACTCTAACATTCCTTCGAAACTCAATAAATAGTTGTTGTTTCCAAGTTGAACATTTTCTTTAAAATCGACAATATTTCTTCTTAAAATTGCAGAACCGAAAGAAGTTCTAATTTCATTTGTATTTTTTAAACTCCATTTTTTTATAATATTTCCAGAAAAACCAAAATCTAAAGAAGGATTATCTTTGGAAGTATTAATACCAAAATGCGAGCCAAAATTCACTGAGATATTTCTTTTTTTCAAGGAGATAAAATCTGGATAATAAAAATGATTTACCTCAATTCCTGCAAAAATAAATTGTCCGTCTTTTAGTGCCAATTTTCTTCCATTTCTATCTTGATAACGAACATTCACTTGATTTAATCCATAATATTTTCGTCCAAAAGGATCTTCTCCACCAGCAATATTGCTATGAAACCATTCTATAGTTTCATCACTTGTAAAAAAAGAAAACGGATATTTTCCTTTGGTTATTAAATAGGAGCGAAGTGAAATACCCAATTCATGGCTTTTGCCAATTTTTGTATTAAAATCGATTCTAAAATTTTTAAAAACAGCGTCTACAATAATGTTTTCATATTCTGAAGGTGTTGTTTGTTGGTCTCTGTAAAAATTTCTGTTAAACCAAGTTTGTTCACGAAGTTGATTTCTTGTGGCTTCATCTTTTGGTAAATACATTTCCACAAAAGGATGAAACGTATTTGCACTTGCCAACGAGAAATTCAATGTCATTTTTTGTGGTGGACGTACTTTAAAATTCTGATTTATTCTTGCAGAAAACAACCCAAAATGATGAATTGGCAACATACTCGGTTTGTCTATCCCGTTTTTTAATTGAATAGAATCTTTCTTTTGCCCAAAAGAGGAAATAGAAATCACTAAAAATAAAAAAGAGAAAATTATTTTCTGCATTTTGTAAAAATAAGCAAAGTTTGTGTTCTGAAAAGAGTTCAAAATTTAAAATTCAGAGTTTAAGGTTCAATATTAAAAAGAGTTTAGTGAAAATTATTTACATCTAAATCTGTGAAATCTGTGTCTAAAAACATCACAATAAACCACAAAAAAACCAAATAAAAAGACCTTTTAAGTTACAAACTCAAAAGGTCTCATATATGAATTTAAATATTTAAAAAAAGAAATATTTAAAAATTATGCATTTAAAGGTTTTCCATCCCAAGCCGCTTTTGCAGCTTCTTTTACAGCTTCAGAATAGGTTGGGTGACCATGACAAATTCTTGCCAAATCTTCTGCAGATGCTCTGTATTCCATTGCAACTGCAGCTTCCATAATTAAATCTGCAACACGTGCACCAACCATGTGAACTCCTAAAATTTCATCTGTATTTTTATCTGCTAAAACCTTTACAAAACCATCTAAATCTCCACTAGCTCTAGATCTTCCTAAAGCTCTCATAGAAAATTTACCAGCCTTGTAAACTACTCCAGCATCTTTTAGTTCTTGTTCTGTTTTACCAACAGCGGCAACTTCTGGCCATGTGTAAATAATACCAGGAATTAAATTGTAATCTATATGCGGTTTTTCGCCAGCTAAATATTCTGCAACGACTACACCTTCTTCTTCAGCTTTGTGTGCTAACATTGCACCTTTAACAACATCTCCAATTGCGTATATATTAGAAACATTGGTTTGTAAATGATCGTTTACAGAAACTTGCCCACGTTCATTAACTTCTACACCCACTTTTTCTAAACCTAAACCAGTAGTATATGCTTTTCTACCAACAGCAACTAAACAATAATCTCCGGTAAATGTAACTTCTTCGCCTTTTTTATTATTTGCTTTTACAGTAACTTCATTTCCATTTCTTTCTACAGCTGTAACACCATGACTAACTGCAAATTTAACTCCTTGCTTCTTTAAAACTTTTTGAAGTTCTTTGGAAACATCAGCATCCATAGTAGGTGTAATTTTTGCGGCATATTCTACAACTGTAACATCTGCACCTAAACGTTTGTAAACAGAACCTAACTCTAAACCAATTACACCACCACCAATTACAACTAAATGTTTTGGTACTTCTGGTAATTTTAATGCTTCTGTAGAAGTTATTATTCTTTCTTTATCTAAAGTAATAAAAGGTAAAGTAGAAGGTTTAGAACCTGTAGCTATAATAATATTAGTTCCTTCAATTACTTCAGAAGAACCATCGTTTTTTGTTACTTTTACGTGTGTAGCATCTTCAAAAGAACCTAAACCTTCAAAAACATCAATATTGTTTTTGTCCATTAAGTATTTAATACCACCAGTAGTTGTTTCTACAATTTTAGCTTTTCTGTCAACCATTTTACCAAAGTCGAAAGTTGGTTTTTCAACAGAAATACCATGATCTTCGAAATGATTTACGGCATCATAATAATGGTGAGAAGAGTCTAATAAAGCTTTAGAAGGAATACAACCTACGTTGGTACAGGTTCCTCCTAAAGTTGAATATTTTTCTATAATTGCTACTTTTTTACCTAATTGAGAAGCTCTAATTCCAGCAATATATCCTCCAGGACCAGAACCAATTACAATAATATCGTATTTCATAAGTAAGTTTATTTGCGTTTTTTGTAACCTTTTGGTTTAATTTCTAATAATAATTCACAAAAATACGCATATTTTCATAAAATAAAGTAAGAATTTATTAGTTTTACAACATAAATTATTCTTAATTTCTAGATATGAAGATTCTAAAAAAAGTACTTGTTTTCTTGTTAATTGTTCTTGTAATTTCTCAGTTTTTTGGGCCGGAAAAAAATGATGGCGATTTAGCTTCTGTATCTACTTTTCTACAAGAAACAAATCCGCCAGAAGATGTAAAGAAAATATTAGAAACTACTTGTTTCGATTGTCATAGCAACAAAACAACTTATCCATGGTACAATAATATTACACCTGTAAATTATTGGTTAGAAGACCATATTAAAAATGGTAAAAAACATTTAAACTTTTCTAAATGGAGCGAATATTCTCTAAAAAGAAAAGAGCATAAAATGGATGAGTTACATGAAGAAGTAGAAAAAGGAGAAATGCCTTTAGAGTCTTATACATACACACATTCAGATGCGGATTTAACACCAGAACAAATTGCAACAGTTGTTGCTTGGGGTAAAAAAGTACAGGCAGATTATAAACTTCAAATGCAAGCTAAATAATTGCAAAAAAAATCGCTTTTAATAATTGGTTACGTTTGGGTAGAACCCAATTCTTCTGCAGCAGGAAAGAGAATGTTGCAGTTAATCAATCAATTTTTAGAACGAGATTATAAAATTACCTTTGCTTCACCCTCTATAAAAAGTGAAAAAGCAATCGATTTAAAATCTTTGGGAATTGATGAAATTTCTATTGAATTAAATAATGTTTCTTTCGACATTTTTATAAGAGAATTGCAACCAGAAATTGTGTTGTTCGATCGATTTATGATGGAAGAACAATTTGGTTGGCGAGTTGCAGAAAACTGTGCAAAAGCAATCCGAATTTTAGATACAGAAGATTTACATTGTCTGCGAAAAACAAGAGAAATCTACTTAAAAAAGGGTGTAGATTTTTCTATTGACGAACTACTAAAACAAGACATCACAAAAAGAGAAATTGCGGCTATTTTAAGATGCGATTTGTCTTTAATTATTTCCACTTTCGAAATGGAATTGTTGAAAAACACTTTCAAAATAGATGCTTCAATTTTAATGTATTTGCCTTTTTTGTTTGATGAAATTGATGAAAATCATCAAAATAAATGGAAAAATTTTGAAGAAAGAGAACACTTTATTTTTATAGGAAATTTCTTCCACAAGCCAAATGTAGATGCTGTTTTAACTTTAAAAAATGAAGTTTGGGCAGAAATTAGAAAACAATTACCAAAATCGGAATTGCATATTTATGGTGCTTATATAAATCAGCAAATAGAGCAACTTCACAATAAAAAAGAAGGTTTTATAATTAAAGGTTTTGCAGAAAATGCAAATGAAGTTGTTGGAAATGCAAAAGTAGTTTTAGCACCTATTAATTTTGGAGCAGGAATTAAAGGGAAATTAACAGAAGCAATGCTTTGTGGAACGCCAAGTGTAACGACTTCAATTGGAGTAGAAGGGATGGCTGAAGATTTGTATTGGAATGGTTTTGTTGAAGATAATTTTACTGAGTTTTCTAAAAAAGCCATTATATTATATTTAGAGAAAGAAACTTGGAAAATTGCTCAAAATAATGGAGTAAACATCATCAACAATATTTACACCAAAGAAAAAAACGGACAATTATTTTTCAATAAAGTTGAAGAAATTCAACATTATTTAGAAAACCATAGAACAAATAATTTTATAGGAAGTTTGTTGCAACATCAAACTTTGCAGGCTACAAAATATATGAGTAAATGGATTGAGGCGAAAAATGCGTAGCATTTTAGTATTCAGTAAAACAGTCTTTAGTTAGAAGTGAATAACTGACTGATTACTGCAAATTGAAGACTGCATACTTATTTTCCACGTTCATAATCCAAAGGCAAAGAATTTGCAAATTTTTCATAAGACCAATAACCTTCGTAATAAACATTTAGTGGGTTTACCATAAGTCCATTTCTGTCTATTTCAATAGGTCTTTCTAAAGGAATTACAGAAGAGGTTTGTGGCAATGCTTTTCTAGGTTTGCTAAAAGCTTTTCTTAAAATATAGGCTTTTTCTTCTAATTCTTTTGTGTAAACAACACTAATATTATTCTCGAAACTCAAAAAATAAGCTCCATTTTCTTTGGTAATTATTTCGTTTACTGGAACTTTAGATTTGTATAAATAATCTTTAGATTTTGGTAATCTGGCTTTTCTTAAAACCACTAAAGCAGTATCTAAACTAGTTTTTGGTTCTTCGATTTTCTTAGAAAAATTGATTCGAGAACGATTTAATTTTACCAATTCTCTTGCGTTTTTAATTTGTTTTTCAGTTGGTCTTTCTGGGTTTAAGACTCTTTTAAATTGATGCACAATAAAACCATCTTTGTACGTCGTATTTTTTATTAAAGATTGATAAAAATGTGTAAAAGAACCATTGTACGCTTTTAATCTGTTTTCTTTCCATTTGCGCTGTTTCCTTTTACTGCCTTTTAAATTTTCGTATCGAGAATAGCCTAAATAGGTTACATAATTTTTATTAATGATAAAACTTTCTAAATCGAACGTTATTTTATAGCCTAATTTTTTATGTTTAATTTCTAAAGGTTCTCTAGCAATAGCCGTAAGAATATTGTTTTTTGCATCATACTCAAAATGCAACACTTTCGGATTTAAGATTTTGCAATCTTCAGCCAATTCTGTTTGTCCAATAAATTCTTGTTTAAAACGAATAAGGCTGTGTTTCCATTCATCATCATAAACCGTTTTACGAATTACAATTTCACTCAGCATATTTTCATCTTCCAACAAAGTAAACTTTAAAGGGTTTTTATATGTTGATGTTTTTAAAGGATAATTTATGGTTTTATAGCCCAAATAAGAAACAATTAATTCATATTGTCCTTCCTTAGCTTTTATAGAAAATTCACCATTTTCATTTGTAGTTGTGCCAACCATTGTATTGTTAAAATACACTGCAGTTCCTTCTAAAGGCCCGTTTTTATCATACACAGTTCCTGTAATTGTAATTTGTGCGAACATACAATTGGAGATGAATATGAATAAAAGTAGGATTTTATGTTTCATGATTTTTTTTAAAGTCTTCAGTCTTCAGTTTTTAGTCAGTTTTTGACTGCCTGCTGAAGACTGTTTTACTGCTTACTGAAAAATTACTATAATAAACCCGCTCTTTTCAAAAGCGCATCTGGTTTTGGCTCTTTTCCTCTGAAGCGTTTGTATAAAATCATTGGTTTTTCTGTACCACCTTTAGAAAGTACATTTTCTTTGAATTTAGTTGCTACTTCTTTGTTGAATATTCCTTCTTCTAAGAAATATTCGAATGCATCTGCATCTAAAACTTCTGCCCATTTATAGGAATAATATCCTGCAGAATATCCTCCTTGAAAAATATGAGAAAAAGCAGTGCTCATAACATTTTCTGGAACATCAGGATATAATTTTGTGTTTGCAAAAGCTTCATTTTCAAAGTCCTTTACCGTTTTTATTTCTGATGGGTTTTGAGAATGCCAGCTCATGTCTAATAATCCAAAACTTAATTGTCTTAACGTTTGCATTCCTTCATGAAAACTGGCAGATTCTTTTATTTTTTCGACATATTTCATTGGAATAACTTCTCCAGTTTCATAATGTTTTGCGAACAATTCTAATGCTTCTTTTTCGTAACACCAGTTTTCCAAAACCTGACTAGGTAATTCCACAAAATCCCAAGAAACCGAAGTTCCAGACAAACTATTGTAAGTTGTATTTGCTAACATTCCATGTAAAGCATGGCCAAATTCATGAAACAAAGTAGTAACTTCATTAAAAGTTAATAATGATGGTTTTGTAGGAGTTGGTTTTGTGAAATTACAAACAATAGAAACGTGAGGTCTTTCGTTTACTCCGTTTTTAACTTGTTGGCTTTTATAAGAAGTCATCCAAGCACCATTTCGTTTTCCTTTTCTTGGATGAAAATCGGCATAAAAAACGGATATAAAATTACCATCAGTATCTGTTACATTGTAGGTTTTTACGTCTTCGTGATATTTATCGATTGTAGAAACTTCGTCAAACTTTAAATCATATAAACGACTTGCAATTTCAAAAACACCATCAATTACATTTTCTAACTTAAAATAAGGTTTTAAGAGTTCTTGGTCTAAATCAAAAATTTCCTTTTTTAGTTTTTCTGAATAATATGCGCCATCCCATTTTTGAAGTTGGTCTATTCCATCTAGTTTTTTAGCGTATTTCTCTAAATTTTCAAATTCTTTTGTAGCAGCAGGTTTTGCTTTTTCTAACAATTCATTCGAAAAATCGATTACTTTTTCAGGAGTTTCTGCCATTCTTTCTTCCAATACAAAATGAGCATGTGTTTTATAACCTAATAAATTGGCTCTTTTATGACGAAGGTTCACGATATCTAAAACAACTTGTTCGTTATTGTTTTTATTATCTTGAAATCCCTTTTTACCAGCTACAATTGCCAACTTTTTTCTTAATTCTCTATTATCTGCATAGGTCATAAAGGGAATGTAACTTGGGTAATCTAAAGTGAAAATCCAACCTTCTTTTTCCTTTTCGTTTGCCAGTTGTTTTGCAGCTTCTTTTGTAGAATCAGGCAAACCAGCAAGATCGTTTTCATCAGTTAAATGCATTTCAAAAGCATTGGTTTCAGCCAATACATTTTCACCAAACTTTAAAGATAATTTAGATAATTGAGTATCTATTTTTCTTAACTCGGTTTTATCACTTTCGTTTAAGTTCGCACCATTTCTTGCAAAACTTTTATATTGTTTATCCAACAACATTTCTTGCTCTGGAGTCAAATTTAAACTCTCTTTAGTATCAAAAACTTCTTTTACCTTTTTAAATAAAGCTTCATTTAGAGTTATGTCGTTTCTAAATTCGCTTAACCAAGGAGAAACTTCTTGTGCTATTTTCTGAATTTCGTCATTTGTTTCTGCAGAATTCAAATTAAAAAAAATACTGGTAATTCTGTTTAATTTTTCACCAGTAAAATCTAAAGCAACTGTTGTATTTTCAAACGTTGGTTTTTCTGTATTTTCTACAATTTTATGTATTTCTTCTTTAGCAATTTCTATTGCTTTTTTTATAGCTGGTTTGTAGTGTTTGTTTGCGATTTTAGAAAAAGGAGCTGTATTAAAATCTTGTAAAAGTGGATTCATTAACTTATTTTTTTTGAATATCAAAGATAGAGAATCTAATAATTTTATCATTTATTTATTTAAAAATTCATTTCAACGATAAAAAATTGACTTTCAACGAAGTTTTTTATATGTTTAGAACATTTGGCCTTATTTTTGTTTAACTATGATTGGATTAATCTCCACAGTAAAATTTTTTAAAAAAAAGAAAATGATAAAATCTATAACTAAACTTTTTCTAGTATTTACACTATTTGCATTTGTAGAACCTGTAACTGAGGGTATGTATTTCGATGGTGTAAATGACTATATAATAATTCCAAATACTACCAACATTAATAGTACTACAACTAATAATAGAACTTACGAAACATATTTTAAAACTGTAGATCCTTCTGGAGGTAAGCAAATTATAATGAAAGAAGGTGGTGGTACAAGAGCTGTAATTGTATATATTGAAAACGGATTTTTGGTTATGGGAGCTTATAATAGAACAGACTATACCCCTACTTGGCAAGGAACCTTTTATAGAACACCAATCACTGCTGATACTTGGTATCATTTTGCACTTATTTTCGATAATGCACAGCCAGGAGATGCAACTACCAATCCAATGACTGTTGGAGCAAATAATGCATTAAAATTTTATTTAGATGGTACTTTAGTAGCTAATTTATCTGGGTATCAATTGGGAGGACATAATTCATTTAGATTGGGTTATAAAAATGAGACTTTACGTTTTCCTAATTGCGCAACTTGGACTGCTACAGGACCTGCAAGTGTAGAATACTGTTTCGGTTCTGTGGCTAATGATACTGGAGGAAATGAGTATTATTTTAACGGAAATCTTTGGGGTTTTAGAATTTGGAATGATGTTAGAACTGAAACTGAAATTAATGATAATATGGAAATTATTATTACAACTTTGGGCACAGATAGTTTAGTTGCAGCGTTAGATGGCGATACTTTTAATTATTTAAACAGTAGTAATAATCCACAAGAAAAGGTAAACCCAAATAATGATATTATTACTTGGAGTGCTACTGCAACAACTACAAATTGGAACACTGGTTCTAATTGGGTGGGAGGTAGTGTTCCTACAGAACACCAAGATGCTATTATTCCAAGTTCTACAAATTACCCTTTAATTACTTCGCATGTAATTGTTGGCGATGTTACTATTGAAACATCTGCAGAAATAAATGTTAGTAGTAGTGGTACTTTTGATGTGAAATATGATTTAGAAAATAATGGAACTTTAACAGTAAATGACAATGGTTCTTTACTAATTAGAAAAAGTGACGAAGTAGTAGGAACTGGAGATTATAATATTCAAAAAAATTCCCCTACTTATACAGGTGCTTATTTTTATTCATATTGGTCATCGCCTACAATAAATACAAATCCTGGAACTACTTTTCCAAGTAATCCTGTTGTTTATTATTTTAATTCAGCAGTAAATAATTCAGATTGGGCATATAATACAGGTAATTTTACACCAGGAATTGGTTACGCAATAAGGCACGAAAGTGCTGGAGGTTATTCCACTACTTTTACAGGAAAACCAAACACAGGAAATGTTGTTGTAAATGTTTATGATACTACTAATTTAGAAGGAGAAGGAAGCGATGAAATAGCATGGTCTACTTCTGGAGATAATTTAGTTGGTAATCCTTATGCATCTGCAATAGATTGGGGTTTAGTGGCAACAGATTTAGACAATGCTAATATAGAAGGAACAATTTATTTGTGGAACCAAGCTTCTGCTGAAGTTGGAGAAAATAATGTTGGAGATTATGTGGCATATAATGGGACTGGAGGTTCTACACCTGGTATTGATGGAAAAATAGCATCAGGACAAGGTTTTTTTGTAAAAACAAATGGTAATGGAACTTTAACTTTTAGACCTACGCATCAAATTGTTTCTAATAACTCTCAATTTTTTAAATCAAGTAAAAAAGTAGTAGATCCAAAAAAACAAGGTAGATCTTGGTTTAAACTTAAAAGAGGAAATTTAACAAATACAATTTTAGTTGGTTTTTTAAAAGAAGCTACTAATAGATATGATAGATTATACGACGCTACTTTCGATTCGAGCCAACAATCTTTAGGGTTTTATTCGGTTGTAAGAGGCGATATTAAAGCATCCATTCAAGGTTTTCCAGAGCTAAAAAGAGCTAAAAAAGTAGTTAAAATTGGTTTTATTGTTGATGAATTAGGTGACTATACAATAGAATTGCAACAAGAATTTATTAATGAAGATTACTATATTTATTTAAGAGATACAGAGTTAAAGAAAACGATCGATTTAAGAAAAAACGCCTATAATTTTACGGTAGATACTGTTGGAGAAAATAATACTAGATTCAAAATTATTTACACTAAAAAGAAAAGAAAAGAATCTAAAGGTTTAAGTAAATCAAATGGAGTAGAAGAAATAGATTCTAAAGATTTTTCGGTGTATGTAGATGAAGCAAAAGAATTAATTGTTGAATATGATTTTGATGTCGATAAAGTAAACGAAGTAATTGTTTTTGATATTCAAGGTAGAAAAGTAGCTAATTTTACAAAAAACCAACAAAAGATAATTTCTAATTTATCTGAAGGTGTTTATATTGTAAAAGCGTTTTTAGAAAACAAAAAAATAAAATCCAAAAAAATAGTGATTGCAAATTAGCAACCACTATTTGGTAATATTTCGAAAACTCAGAATTTTTTTAATTCTGAGTTTTTTTATTTTCTAACTCTTTCAGAAGCTTGTTCAACTTTTAGTTTTAAACCTTCTTTGTAAGCGATAATTTTATCTAAAACACATTTGTCTGCTGCTCCAATAATTTGTGCGGCTAAAATACCTGCATTTTTTGCGCCATCTAAAGCAACAGTAGCAACAGGAACGCCTCCAGGCATTTGTAAAATAGATAAAACAGAATCCCAACCATCTATAGAATTTCTACTTTTTACAGGAACACCAATAATAGGCAAAGGACTCATAGAAGCAACCATTCCTGGTAAATGTGCTGCGCCTCCAGCACCAGCTATTATTACTTTTATTCCTCTTAAATGTGCATTTTTAGAATATTCTACCAATTTCTCTGGAGTTCTGTGAGCAGATACAATATCTACTTCAATTTGAATATCGAAACTCTCTAAAATATCTATTGCTTCTTGCATTATTGGAAGATCTGAATCGCTTCCCATTATTATTCCTACCATAATTTATTTTTATTCTGAACTTGTTTCAGAATCTGTTTATTTAATTTAAGTAATTATTTCGAAATCACGCGAATCGTTTCTTTAACTTTTTGGGCAATTTCCCTCGCTTTTTCTATATTTTTATCTACGATAGTTACATGACCCATTTTACGGAAAGGGCGTGTTTCTTTCTTTCCATAAATGTGTGGTGTAACTCCATCAATTTTTAAAATAGCTTCTATGTTTTCGTAAACAACATCTCCAGAAAAGCCTTCTTCGCCAACTAAATTTACCATAATTCCAGCAACTTTACTTTCTGTATTTCCTAAAGGAAGATTTAAAATGCTTCTTAAATGTTGCTCAAATTGATTTGTATAACTCGCCTCAATAGAATAATGACCAGAATTATGTGGTCTTGGAGCCACTTCGTTTACTAAAATTTTATTATCTATAGTTTGAAACATTTCCACAGCCAATAAACCAACAAAGTCTAATTTACTAACTACTTTTAAAGCAGTTTCTCTTGCTTTTTCAGCAACATTAGTATCTATTCTTGCAGGGCAAATAACATATTCTACTTGGTTTGCTTCTGGATGAAATTCCATTTCTACAACAGGATATGTTGTGGTTTCTCCATTGGCATTTCTTGCAACAATTACTGCCAATTCATTTTTAAAAGGAATTAGTTTTTCTGTAATACATTCTACATTTGGTAAACTTTCTAAATCAGCAATGTTTCTTACGATTTTAACTCCATTTCCATCATAGCCAAAACGTGCGGCTTTCCAAACAAAAGGAAAATCGATAATATTGTTCTCAAAAGAATGTTTTAATTCTTCTAAATAAGCATAATGAGAAAATTCTGCAGTCGGTATTTCATGATCTACATAAAAGTTTTTCTGTCTTGCTTTACTTTGGATAATTCTTAAATCTTTCGGTTTCGGATAAATCGTTAAACCTTCATCTTCTAACTTATCTAACGCATCTAAATTTACATTTTCAATTTCTATGGTTAGTAAATCTACTGTTTTTCCGAAGTTGTAAACAGCATCAAAATCTAATAAATCTCCAAAGACAAACCTGTTGCAAATTTCTGCACAAGGTGCATTTTTATTACTTTCTAAAATGGAAGTATAAATGTCGAATTTTTGTGTTTCTGCGAGTAGCATTCTTCCTAGTTGACCACCACCAAGAACGCCTAATTTAAAATCTGAAGAAAAATAATTTTTCACTGTAAGAATTGTTGTGTTTCAGCAAAAATACACAACTCAAATCATTTTCACTAAAAATTACTGATACGAATTACAGAACCATTTTTTGTAACACGATATTCTCTTGCAGGACATGGAGAACCATCTGTTTGTGGAGCACCGCCAAAATGCACACTATATTCGCTATTATCGCAACTACATTTTAAAACCAAACCTCTTTCGAAACTCATTGGAGTACTACAATCTGTATTTGGGCAAATTCTATCGTAAGCAACAAATGTGTTACCATTTATATTAAATAATAAAATTCCTTTTGCACCACCAGAAAGTTCTGCAAAACCTCCAGGAGTTTGAGCATTAATTAATTGCGGATTGTTTAAATCTGTGGTAACATTTACAGGAAAATTTAGTAAACAGTTTTCTAATGGAGTGTTATTAGAGCAACTCCAAAGAGATAAAAACGAGATAAAAAATACTATTTTCTTAAACATATAAATTTGTTGGTACTATAAAAACGTTCGCAAGTTACAAATATTTTGTACATTTGTAATCTAATCTCATTCCTGTGAAGGTAATGGGATTTTTAAATTTAAACTCCCAAAAGGTACCATTAAACGAATATCTTTTTATTTTTTCTATAAATTTAGTTTATTAGAAGAATAATAGAATATAAATAAATTATTATGAGCGAAATATCTTATTACTCAGCAGAAGGATTAAAGAAGTTGAAAGACGAATTGGTTCAATTAGAACAAATAGAAAGACCAAGAGTAACTACAGAAATTGCAGATGCAAGAGATAAAGGAGATTTAAGTGAAAATGCAGAATATCATGCCGCAAAGGAAGAACAATCTCATTTAGAATTTAAGATTGCAAAGTTAAAAAATGTAATCTCTAATGCACGAATTTTAGATGAATCTCAATTAGATACTTCAAAAATATTAATTCACTCGAACGTAGTTATTAAAAATACTACAAACGGAATGGAAATGAAATATAGATTGGTAGCAGATTCCGAAACCGATGTTAGAAATGGAAAATTATCTGTAAATTCTCCTATTGGAAAAGGTTTGTTAGGTAAAAAAGTCGGAGAAATCGCGGAAATTCAGGTTCCAAACGGAATTATGAAGTTTGAAATTGTTGAGATTTCGAGATAATTTTTTTAAAAAAAAGAGACAAGATTCATGATTAAATGGATCCAGGACTGCTACTGAAAACTGATTACTGAATACTGAAAAATTATGAGCATATTCACAAAAATAATTACAGGAGAAATTCCAAGTTATAAAGTTGCAGAAAACAACGATTTTATTGCTTTTTTAGATATCAATCCAAATGCAAAAGGGCACACTTTAGTAGTTCCAAAAAAGGAAGAAAATAAACTTTTCGATTTATCGAAAGAAGATTATAAAAGTCTTATGGATTTCTCTTACGATGTTGCAAAAGCAATCGAAAAAACAATTCCCTGCAAAAGAGTTGGAATGAGTGTTATTGGTTTGGAAGTACCTCATGTACATGTGCATTTAATTCCTTTAAATGAAATGGCAGATATTCAATTTGCTAAAAAAGTAAAGTTAACAAATGATGAGTTTGTTGCTTTGGCTGGTGAGATTGCTGGTAATTTCGAGTAGATTTTTTTGAAGCTATTTCCTGCTTTCACTACTCGCTTTATTTATTAAGAAAAAAGAATAAAAAAGAGCTCAAAACAATTAGCCTATCTTGAGCACAGTCGAAAGATTCAATCTGGGCTAAACTAGTTTAGTTTTTTCTGTTATTTTTAAAACAACAATATTTTTATAAAAACCTATCTTGGATTCTTGTCTACGCAGGAATTACCAATAAACTAAGCCTTATTCAATAAAATCTGAAAAGTAGTCCCTTTTCCAATTTCCGATTTCTGTACGAAAATTTTTCCTTTGTGATAATCTTCTACAATACGTTTAGAAAGCGATAAACCCAAGCCCCAACCACGTTTTTTTGTTGTAAAACCAGGTTTAAAGATTTGTTTAAATAATTTTTTTGGCATTCCTTTTCCAGTATCTGTAATTATAATTTTTACTTTCTGTTGTTTGGTTTCTATGGCTAATTTTAGTTCACCTTTTCCCAACATTGCATCAATGGCGTTTTTAATTAAGTTTTCTATAACCCAACCAAATAATTCGGTATTTATGTTTGCGAATAATTCTTTTTCTGAAGATGAAAAAGAAAAAGTTATTTGTTTCGAACTTCGAGATTCTAAATAATCGTACGCAGTTTTTGTAATTTCTACAATATCCTGTTTTTTTAATTCTGGTACAGAACCAATTTTAGAAAAACGATTGGCAATGGTATTTAATCTATGGACATCTTTTTCTATTTCTTCCACATATTTGTCATCTACTTTTTCCATTTTTAAAATGGCAATCCAACCCAATAAAGAAGACAAAGGTGTACCTATTTGATGTGCAGTTTCCTTCGCCATTCCTGTCCATAATTTATTAGTTTCAGCAATTTTATTAGAATTATAAAATAAATAAATAACACTTAAAAAAAGAAACAAAATTAAAATAAGAGCAAGAGGATAATAAGTTAATCTGTTTAATAAATCGGAATCTCTGTAGTAAACTTTATTTGTTTTATCATTGGAAAGGTTAATAACTATGGGGTTATTTTCATTCTTCATTTTCTCTAATTGCGCTTTTAAATATTCAGGTTCTTTGGCTTTAATAGAGTCTAAATTTTGCCAAGAAGAAATTTTTCCATTTTCGTCCACTAAAATAGATGGAATATTTATGTTGTTTTCAATAATCATTCCTTCAATATAAAAGCTATCATCTAAATTTTGGTTTGTTGCGAATTCCTTTATTGCTGCTCCAAAAATTTCCATTTTAGAACGTTCTTCTTGTTTAAAATTTTGAAAGAACATATAGGTATTCCAAAGAATTAAAGAAACAATTGCAAGAGAAATAATAATAGCAATTCTTTTAAAGAAAATGGTGTTAGTTGTAAATTTCATTAAAACAAATATAAAGGTTTCCACTATATAACTCATTTGCAATTTTGATAGTATCTTTACAAGTGAAATTATTGTCTTTTTTTAGTTTTCAGGATTTTATATAGGTTTTTAGTTCCATTGATTACGTCCAAAAAAGATATTCAAAAATTTAATATAATATGTTAAGTATAGATCCAAAAGAAATTTCGACAGGCCAATTACATGGCTATTTATTAGGTGCAGTTGCACCAAGACCAATTGCTTTTGCAAGTACAATAGACGAAGATGGAAATGCAAATTTATCGCCATTTAGTTTTTTTAATGTATTTGGTTCGAATCCGCCAATTATGATTTTTTCTCCAGCCAGAAGAGTTCGAGATAATACCATTAAACATACTTTAGAAAATGCTATGGCAACCAAAGAAGTGGTTATAAATATAGTAAATTATAACATTGTACAACAAATGTCTTTGAGTTCTACAGAATATCCAAAAGGAGTTAACGAGTTCGAAAAAGCAGGTTTTACCATGTTAAAATCCGACAAAATTAAACCTTTTAGAGTTGCAGAATCTCCAGTACAATTCGAATGTAAGGTAAATGATGTTATTTTTACGGGAGATGAGGGTGGAGCAGGAAACTTAATTGTTTGCGAGGTTGTTAAAATTCATATTTCTGAAGATGTTTTAGATGAAAATGGAGCTATAGATCAATATAAAATAGATTTAGTTGCAAGAGCAGGAGGAAGTTATTATTCCAGAGCCAGAGATGGTTTTTTCGAAATTCCGAAACCAATTTCTACGTTGGGAATTGGTGTAGATGCAATCTCATTAGAAATTAGAAACAGCACTGTTTTAACAGGAAATAATTTAGGAATGTTAGGGAATGTAGAAGAACTGCCAAATGAAAAAAATGTTGATAACTTTGCAAAAGAACATCCGCAGTTTATTGGGTTAGAAACCACAAAAAAACATACATTTGCGCAAGAGTTTTTAATAAAGAATGATGTAGAAAGTGCTTGGAAAGTGCTTTTAATTAAATAGTTAAGGTTTATATTATGGAAGTTATTGGTAAAGTAAAGTTAATTGGAGAAGTTCAGACATTTGGTTCTAACGGTTTTAGAAAAAGAGAATTAGTAGTTACTACAGATGAGCAATATCCACAAATGATAATGGTCGAATTTGTACAAGATAAATGCGATTTATTAAATAGTTATGCTGTTGGACAAGACGTAAAAGTTTCTATTAATTTAAGAGGTAGAGAATGGATTAACCCACAAGGAGAGGCTAAATATTTTAATTCTATCCAAGGATGGAGAATCGAGAACTTATCTCAAGCGGCTCCAAATCAAGGAAATTTACCTCCAGTAGATCAATTTAAAGAAGCATCTAATGTTTCTGATGCAGAACCAGACGATTTACCATTTTAAAAAAAAAGAAACAAGAAGCAAGATTTTCTTGAAACAAGATAAAAAAAGAGTGTAAATTAAATTTTACACTCTTTTTTTACGTTTTATTTTTAATCTTTATTCTTGCGTCTCTTTTCTTTTTTCTAAAAAAAAAATCTACTTTTTCTCTCCCTTTTTCGGCATTGGTCCACGTAAGTGAATAATTAATCCGTTTAAGAAATTACGTAAAATTTGGTCGCCACATTCTACATATTTATCATGATCTTCGCTTCTGAAAAGCGCACCTAATTCTGCCTTAGAAACTTTAAAATCTACCAAAGCACAAATTTCTACAATATCTGTATCACGCAATTTATGCGCAACACGTAATTTTTTTAAAATATCATTATTTGTTAATCCCATATTGCAAATATACTTTTTTAAGTAACTACTTTAAAAATTGCCCATCCATAAATTGCAAATCTTAAAAAACGAAATAATCCAAAAAACACTACATTTTTAAACGGATATTTAATCATACCAGCGGCTAAACACGCAATAGAAAAAGGTAGTGGTAATAATGCACCTACTAAAATTAAAAAACCTCCCCATTTACGGGTGTTTTTTAAATTTGCTGCCATTTTAACTTCCAAATAGATTCTTACAGAATCTATTTTTAATGTTAATCTTCCTAAAAAGTAAGAAATTAAACCTCCTGAATAAGAAAGTAATGCTAAAAGAGATAAATTTAAAATAGGTTCACTTGTCTTTTTTGTCCAAGCAATAAATATTTCTGGTGGAATTAATCCTAAAAGTGTTTCAGAAATAAAAAAGGTTATTAAAATACCAAGTCTAGAAAATGTTTCTGTTATAGTTTCTAAACCTTCATTAATGTCATACACATATTTATTGAAAAGGAATAAGCCCAAAACAACGAAAACAATAGGAATAAATGCTTTTTTAACACTTTCCCAAACGAATATATAGAAACCAGTTCTTCCATAATAATTATGAAGCCTTTTTCCTATAAATGCCGTTTTTTTCTTTCTTCTTTTTCGCTTTTTTTCCAAGAAACATTTGTTTTTGTGAAGCTACAAAAATAGAAACAAATTCTAAATAAAAGTTTGTAGAATTTTACATTAACTATTTTTTAAGATTTCTTTAAATTCGCTTAACTTTTAAAGCATATTAAATTGATTTGGCTCACAGATAAAATAATTTTTCCTCCTTACGAACTCACTTCCAAAGAAGGTATTATAGCTTTGGGTGGCGATTTAAGTGCAGAAAGATTAATTTATGCCTACAAAAACGGAATTTTCCCTTGGTTCTCGGAAGACGATCCAATTGTTTGGTATTGTCCGTTTGAAAGAATGGTTTTGTTTCCAGAAGAAATAAAAATTTCTAAATCGATGCGAAAAATAATTAACAATGGTGCTTTTACAATTACAGAAAATAAAGCTTTTGAAGAAGTAATTTATAATTGTAAAAATATCGAAAGAAAAGATGGTTTTGGCACTTGGATTACAGATGATATGGAGCAAGCATACATTAATTTACATAAAAAAGGAGTTGCAAAATCAATTGAAGTTTGGCTTGATGATAAATTGGTTGGTGGTTTATATGGTTTAGAAGTAAACAATATTTTCTGCGGAGAAAGTATGTTTAGTAAATTTTCCAATGCTTCTAAATTAGCATTTATATATTTGGCTACAAGTAAAAAATATAAATTAATAGATTGCCAAATTTATAACGAACATTTGGCAAGTTTAGGCGCGAAAGAAATAGATAGAAATTTATTTTTAGAGATTTTGAAGAATAATCCTTAATAAAATACAATTCTAAATTAAACAATAAAAGGTTCAAAATGTGAACTTGAACCTTTTATTGTTTTTATAAATATTAACTTTATCCTTTGTAGAACTAATAGTTAAAATATATTACTTCATAGAATGCAAACCAATTGCATTTCCATCAATATCCATTAAAATAGATACGAAACCAAATTCACCAATAAACATTTTTGGTCTTATTATTTTTCCGCCAGCTTTTTCTACTTTTGCTTCTTCGATTGTACAATCTTCCGATTCGAAATAAACAACTGTATTGTTATTACCTGCAATAAAATTTTCTTTTTCTACTAAAGCTCCAGTAATATTTCCACTTTTTGGGTCGAAAGGAAACCCAGCTTGTTTACCAGCTTCAATCGGGAAATCTACCAATTTAATATTAAAAATAGCTTCGTAGAATTCTTTAGCATTATTTAAGTTAGATACATTAATGTCGAACCAATTTACAGGATTTACATTTTTCATTTTATTATGTTTTATAGTTATTGCGTTATTGCACTACAAAGATGCAATGACTTTGAAATATAAAATTGTAAAAATGGGACAAGGCTATTTTTCGCTGTCGAAAATCAATGACATTTTTAAATCATCGCCATAAAATTCTTTTGGTGTAACGCCTGTAAATTCTTTAAAATCTTTTATAAAATGAGCTTGGTCGAAATATTCGTTTTCATACGCTAAATCTGTAAGGCTTTTTACTTTGTTATTTAATAATGTTTTTAAAGTAGTTTGAATTCTAATTGTTTTAGAAAGTTGTTTAGGACTTAAACCAATGGTGGAAGAAAATTTACGGGTTAATTGCCTGCGATTAATATTATTTTGTTGTGAAAGTTCATTTACAGAAAATTGTCCATTGGCATTCAAAATTGTTTCAACTGTAGATTTTACGATGGTATCAATTGTTTTTTTATGAACTAATTTGTTAAGTAAAAAGTTTTCGATTAATGTTATTCTTTCAATCGTAGAGTTTGCGTTTAAGATTTTTTCTCCAATTTCTTTTCCGTCTTTCCCAAAAACATTTTCGATTGGTACAGCTGTATTCTGAATTTCCTTAATAGTTAAAGTAGAAAAAGGTAAAAAACCATTTGGTTGAAATCGAACAACAAAAGAGCCAGTAATACCAAGAGGTTCTACAATATATGGTTTTGTTAATTGACCAATTAAAAAACATTTTGGTAGAATTATACTTTCTTTTTCGTTTTTGTGATGTTTGTAAGTTTCTCCATAATGAAAGATTAATTTCATTGTTCCATCAGGAATTATGGTGTTTTTTATTGGTGTATTCTCTAAATCTCCTTCTAGAGTCCAATAACATTTAACCCATTCTTCTAAATCTTTTTGTGGCTGAAATATTTTATGATCCATTAAGAATTATTTGCTTTACAAATTACATTTTTTAATGTTTAGAAACAAGTGAAACAAAAAACAACCATTCTCGAAAGAAAATGGCTGTTACTAATTAATTAAAAATATAGTTTTTAAATCTTTCGAAGAAAAATATCTCCACTAATGGTGTTTAGTTTTAAAGAAGAAGTTCCTTTGTTAATAGTTGCTATAATTTTAGAGCCATAACCTCTTTTTTTGTTTTTATCAAAATCGATATCTAAATCAGAATATACAGAACCTGATAAGGTTTTTGCTTCGAATTTTGCGTCAGAAACATAAATATCTATGTCTCCACTTATTGTTTTTAGATGCATGTTTTTAGAGTGTTTTTTAATGGTAATATTTCCACTTATTAAATCTAAATTCAACTCGCCAATATACTTTTCTGCTTCTACACTTCCAGAAATACTTTTTATTTTTAATTCCATGTTTATTGGAACGTAAATCACATAATTTACAATGTTAGAATGTTGGTTTTTACAACAATCTTCATCATCTTTAGTATCTTCTCCTTCTTTGTGGGAATGAGAAAAATAACTTCTGTATTTTTTGAAATACTCACCATAATCTGAACTTATTTTATAAGTCCCGCCAATTTTATCTGTTTTAAAATTGAAATAATCGTTGTGTTTATTATCATCGATATTTACAGTCGCTTCAACAGAAATTTCGTTTTTATTCCAATTTTTAATAATGATATTGCTCGCAAATTTTAGGTTTACGTAAACGTCTTCAATACCATTTGCTTTGGTGTTTTCTATTACTTTTTTTTGTGCTGTTAGGTTGTTAAAAGTCAATAACAATCCTATGAATAAGAGTAAACTTTTCATTTTTAATGTTTTAAATTGTGTGAATTATTTTTTTATGATGTCATTTTGAGTGAAACGCAGTGAAATCGAAAAATCTTATATTATTACGTTTATATTCAGATTTCTCCACAAGGTCGAAATGACATTCTTTTGTCATTTTGAGTGAAACGTAGTGGAATCGAAAAATCTTAAGATATTAAACTTCTATTGATATTTCTCTACAAGATCGGAATGACATTTTGGTATTACTTTTTTCTCAAGTAAATATTACCCATAGAAGATTTAATGTAGATTTTTACACCACCATTATTCAGTTTGCTGTTAATACTTTTGTTACCACTAACATTTGGCAAACCTTTCTTTTTTGGAGTATCGAAATCGAAATTCGTGTACACAGTTCCTTGGGTTCTTAATTCTAAATCTGCTTTTGTGTTTGCTGGAATTGCCACATCAATTTCCGAAACAGAAGAACTAATTGTTATTGGAGATGTTTGGCTTACTTTATCGAAATCGATATCAATTTTACCAACACTTGTATTTGCAGTAATTGGGCCAGTTACGTTTTTCATTTCTATCTTGCCAACATTGGTTGCAACTTCTACTTCGCCAGTAAAACCTTCTAAGGAAACAGAGCCTAAATTACCCGCATTTACAGAAATATTCATGGTTTTTGGTAATGTTAAGTTGATGCCATTTCTTTGATACATTGATTTTAAATCGGTAACATATAAAACTGAACCTTCTTTTGTAATAGAAAATCCAAAACCATCTGAATTGTCTTTTCCATTTGGATATACAGCTGTTAAGCCTTTTCTTTTTTCTGCTTTTTCTTTTTGATGATCTTCATGCCCAGAATGATTGTTGCGTACTTTTTTATTATCTGTAAGTACCAATTCTGATGTATTTTCAGCCGTTAAAACAATTTTTGTTCCACTTGCTAAAACGACTTTTTTAATGCCAGACAAAGAGTATTTAAATTCCTTTTCCTGTGCAGATAAAATACTTGTAACAAATAATAATAGGATTAATATTTTTTTCATGATTTCTTAATTTTTTATAATAAACTTGGTAAATTTAGTTCGACTTGTTGTTTTACATATAGAGGAGTTTCCTCGTTTTTTAATAATTTTTGCATAGATTCAATCGCTCTTTTTTCTTGAATTTTTGCTAAAATTTGAATCAACTCTATTTGTACAGAAGAGTTTTCATCGGTTTCTAGAGATTTTATTAAAGCATCTCTTACAATAATTTCTGACGAAAATTTAGACAACGTTTCTGCTGCAGCTAAACGTACATTTGCATTTTTATCAAAAAATAATCTATTAATTAAAGCTTCAATAATTTTGGTGTCTTTTTTAGTAAATTCTTCTGCATCTGAGACTCCTAGAATTCTCTTGCTTGCAGAACTGTTTTCTAATAAAGCCAAAACTTGTTTTTGGTTTTCATTTTTTACACTTGCAATTTGGGTGATGTTAGATTGATGTTTTCCAAAAAGAAATGCGCCAATAATAATTACAATACTCGCAGCAACTTTTAGGTATGATATCCAATCTTGTTGTGGTTTTAATTGAATTACTTTTGGTGTTGCAGTTTCTATTTCTTGAGCTAACATCTTATTAAAATTGTCACGCAAATTAGCAGAAGGGGTTTCCATTTCTTGGCTGTCTAGAACTGCTAAAAAAGATTTCATTTCTTCTAATTCTTTGTTACAATTTGTACAAGATTTTAAATGCTCTTTTACTTCAGAATTTGCAACTTCTGATAAAGATTTGTTTAAAAACCCTGTAAATTTATGTTGAATGTCGGTACATTTCATAATCTTATATTTGAAAATATATTTCTTTTAATTTTTTTAATGCTCTGTGTGTTTTCACTTTTACAGCATTTTCGCTACTGCCAATAATCTGGGCAATTTGATCGTATTTTATTTCCTGAAAACGATGCATTACAATTAATTCTCTTTCGGAACTTTTTAACTTTAACAAAGCTCTTTGTAAATGGTCTAATTCTTCTTGTTTACTTTCGGAAACTGCTGTTTCGTTAGAACCTAATAAATCGTCATCAATTTCATTTGTTCTTTCTTTTTTTGTTTTTTGGTAATATGTGGAAAAAATGTTTCTTGCAATTGTAAAAATCCAAGCTGCAAAATTTCCGTTTTTATAAGATGCTTTGTATTTAATTACTTTTAAAAAAACATCTTGTGTTAAATCTTCACTTACCATTTTATTATGTACCATTTTATTAAAAAAATTATATATACGTACATGATATCTATCAAATAGAATGGTTAACAAATCTAATTTGCCATCTGCAATCTCTAACATTATTTCCTCGTCAGTTAAATGTTTCAATGGTTGGTGTGGTTGGTTTCTATTCTTAAAACCTTCAATTTACAAAAAGGTTACATTTTTATTTAAAAAATATGAAAGCAAAAAAAAAATCCTGAGTGTTAACTCAGGATTTTAAATATTTTAAGAAAATAAGTTCTTATTTTTTAGCTAATAAATCTCTAATTTCAGCTAATAAATCTTCTTGACTTGGTCCTTTTGGAGCTTCAGGAGCTGCTTCTTCTTTCTTTTTCATTTTATTGTATGCTTTTATCATCATAAACATAACAAAACCAACAATAATTAAATTGATAATTGTATCAATCCAAGCACCATATAAAATTGCATTTTCTGGAGTTGCTACTTTTCCAGCGGCATCTACAACTGCTTCAGATAAAACATATTTTTTATCTGCTAAACTAACACCACCTGTAAACATACCAACAATAGGCATAACAATATTACTAACAAAACCTTTAACAACTGCGCCAATTGCGCCAGCCATAATTACTGCAACTGCGAATTCAATTACATTCCCACCAGTAATAAATTCTTTAAATTCTTTTAACATTATATTCTATTTAAATGGTTAATTAAGTTGCTAAAGTAATAAAAATTATTATTTTTTTAACACTTTTTTAACTCTTTGCGAAATTGCAGTTAAAGTTTCGTAGACAATTGTTTCAGAAACATTTGCAATATGCTGTATCATATTCTGGTGATTAAAAAGAACAACTTCATCTCCTTCTTTACAATCTATTTTAGAAACGTTTACCATAATCATGTCCATACAAACATTTCCAATTATAGGTGCTTTTTGGTTATTGATTAAAACATACCCTTTTTTATTCCCCAATTTTCTAGACAAACCATCTGCATGACCAATAGGAATTGTTGCCGTTTTTGTAGGTCTTTTTGCAACGAAAGCTCTATTATAACCTACACTTTCGCCTAATTTAATTATATGAATTTGAGAAATAATAGATTTTAAATTGTGTGTATTCTTAAGTTGAGAAGTTTCTTTTTCGTCATTTCCAAAACCATACAAACCAATTCCAATTCTAACCATATCAAATTGAGCTTTTGCATAATTAACTACTCCAGAAGTATTTAAAATATGCAACATAGGTTCATAACCTAAATGTTTATAAAACTCTTGTGCTATGTAAGCAAAATTATTAATCTGGTTGATGGTAAAATCTTGTTCTTCTAAATCTTCACTTGCGGCTAAATGAGAAAATAAAGATTGTACTTTTACGTGATTTGTTTCTTTTAAATCAGAGATGATTTTTGGAATATCTGTATGCCAAAAACCTAATCTATTTAAACCTGTATTAAATTTTATATGAATAGGATAATTCATTAAAGGAGCATCGTCTGCTAATTTTAAAAAAGCATCAAATATTTGAAAATTATATAAATTAGGTTCCAATCTATAATCTACAATGTCTTGTAAATTTTGAATATGAGGATGTAAAACTAAAATAGGAGTTTTAACACCTGCTTCACGAAGTGCAATTCCTTCATGAGCATAAGCAACCGCAAAATAATTTACTTTATCTTCTAAATATTGGGCAACTTGCACGCCATCACTTCCATAACCAAAAGCTTTTACAACTGCTAAAACTTTGGTTTCTGGTTGTAATTTATTTTTGAAATAATTTAGGTTATGGTCTAAAGCATTTCCATCAATTTCTAAAACTGTAACGTGATTATTCATCTGTAGAATTTTCTTTTTTAGAGACAATTTCTTCCTTTTGTTTTTTTAACGCTTTATAGTATGCAGCTCTACTTAAAGGCTCATATTCTTGCATTTCACCCAACATTACAATCTTATCATTTTGGGCTTTTCTAAAACTATAATGCGCTAAATTTCCTGTGTGTGTACAAACTGCATGTACTTTGGTGACGTATTCTGCAGTTGCCATTAAAGCTGGCATTGGTCCAAAAGGATTTCCTTTAAAATCCATATCTAAACCAGCAACAATTACACGAACGCCTCTATTTGCCAAGTCGTTACAAACTGCTACAATTTCATCATCAAAAAACTGGGCTTCATCTATACCAACAACATCTACATCTGTAGCTAAAAGTCTAATATTAGAAGAAACAGGAACAGGTGTTGATCGAATTCTATTGTCATTATGAGATACAACTTCCTCCTCATCATAACGTGTATCTACAGCAGGTTTAAAGATTTCTACGCGCTGTTTTGCAAATTGTGCACGTTTTAAACGCCTAATTAATTCTTCTGTTTTACCAGAAAACATAGAACCACAAATTACTTCTATCCAACCAAATTGTTCTGTGTGATTTACTGTATTTTCAAGAAACATTTTGTAATTTTAAGCGTTATATTTTTGTAACTTTACGTTACTTTGAGTTTCAACAAATTTATGAATATTTACGAGTAAAAATTAAATTCAACTTACAACTTATGCACAAAAAATTAGAAGCCGATTTAATAAGTTTAGCACACAGCATCTTACAGATGAAAAATAAAGACAATGTGTTTTTATTGAAACAAAAATCGAAAGAGATTTACGAAAAACTATCTGTTTTAGCATTTGTTGAAGAATATGTAAACTCTACAGTGAATATAAAAGAATCCAAAGAAGAGTTGTTGGATAAAGTTGAAAAAGCATTCGAAAAGAAAGATATTGCTTTAGAAGAAATTGTTGAAGAAAATTCAGAAGAAACTGTTATACATAATTTAGAAGACGAATATTTAGAAGTAGATAAAACAGAAATTTTAGAGCAACCTTTTGATGAATTAGAAGAAATTTTAGCATCGGAACCTATCGAAAATGAAGAAACAAGCGAGTATTTAGAAGTAGAAAGTGAAAATAAAATAGATGAAAAGGTTGATTTCACAAAAGAAGAAGCTCCTTTTACTTTAGAGGAAGTTAAAAAGATTCATGAAGAAAATAGCGCTTCTCCAACCAGTTTTAAAGACGATCCAAAAGATGTTGGCGAACGTAATTCTTTAACATTAGAAGAAGAATTACAGGATACAATTCCTGTAGATGTTATGGCAAATTTATTTGAGCCAGCAAAACCAAAATCTTTAAATGATAGATTATCTGGCAATATTCAAATTGGTTTAAATGACAGAATTACTTTTGTAAAGAATTTGTTTGAAGGAAGTCAAGAAGATTTTAATAGAGTTGTTTCTCAATTAAACACAACCAAGACAGAAAAAGAAGCCAAAAAGTTTATCAATAAAATGGTGAAACCAGATTATAATTGGACAAAACACGAAGAATTAGAAGCGCGTTTTATGGAAATAATAGAACGTAAATTCGCTTAAAAAGATTGAAAATTTTGAGTTTAAAATTCAAAGTTGAACAAGCTTATCATTTCGACTTTATAGAGAAATCTTTTATACAATTATACATCTAAACAATTACACAGAAACTTGAAACCTGTTTTAATTCATACACATTTTCACAAACGCAGAACTGGAGTTACCAGAAGTATCGAAAATGTTTTTCCTTTTTTTTCTGATGAATATGAGGCTTATATTTATGGAAATACTGCAAAAGGCAAAAATATTTCTTTTACGGAATTAAAGAAAATATTGTTTTCAAAGAGAGAAGTTGTGGTGCATTGTCATAGAAATAACGAAATTATTCGAATGCTTATTTTCAGGGCTTTGGGTGCAAAATTTAAGTTGATTGCTACACGTCATGCAGAATCTAAACCATCTAATCTTACTCTAAAATTATTAAAAAGTGCAGACAAAGTTGTTACGCTTATAAAATCGATGAGCGATAATTTAGGTATTAAAAACACTATTGTTGGTCATGGAGTAAATGTTTCTGAATTTATTCCGAAGGAAAACGTTTCGTTAGATAATATTCAACAAGAAAATATCATTTTGTGCGCAGGAAGAGTTAGAAAAGCAAAAGGACAAGTTGTTTTATTAGAAGCTTCCAAAATTTTAAAAGAACACAAAAATTGGGCATTGGTAATTGTTGGTAAAGTTGATAAACCAGATTTTTTATCAGAATTAAAAGCAATTGCAAAAAAACATTCCGTAGAAAATCAAGTTTATTTTATTGATGAAACTTCGGATATTGTTTCTTATTATCAGGCATCAAAAATTGTGGTTGTACCCAGTTTTTCTGAAGGATTTTCTTTAGTTACAGCAGAAGCCATGTCTTGTGGATGTTCTGTAATTGCTACTAAAAATGTAGGTGTGCATTCCCAATTAATTCAAGATAAAAAAGATGGTTATTTATTTGAAGCTGGAAATATAGCTGAATTAGAAACTATTTTGCAACAAAAAATAAGAGCAGAATTACCACTTTTAGGAAACGAAGCAAGAGAAACGATTCTTAAAAATTGGAGTGCTAAAAAAGAGGCAGAAAATTTAATGGAGGTTTATAAAAGTTAAATAGAATGCCATTCCTGCGAAGGCAGGAATTTAAACTACCTCAAATAAATGAGCTTTAAAAAAAATAAAAATTAATGAAATATTAAACCCTAATTACTTTTTTGGACAATTTGTATGGATTCCTGCCTTCGCAGGAATGACAAAAAGAGTTTTTATTTGTGAATTAGTGGAAAATTCTACCCAATTTTATTCTTCAATTCTGCCACAACTTTCTTACTATTTCCAATAAAAATTTCATTATCAACAATAAAAACAGGTCTTTTTAAGAATGTGTATTCATCTAAAATAAACTGTCTGTAATCTGCTTCCGATAAAGTTTGGTTTTTCAAATCCATAGATTTGTACAATTTTGCACGTTTGTTAAACAAGTCTTCATAACTTCCAGAAAGTTTGTACATTTCTTCCAATTGAGCAACGTTTACTGGGTTTGCTTTTATTTCTTGACGTTCAAAACCATCTGTATTTACTTCTTTTAGAATTCTTCTACAGGTATCACAAGTTTGCAAAAAATAGACTTTCTTCATTATTTATATCATTATATTTACAGTCCAAAATTAACAATAAAAATGAAGAAACAATTCCATATTTTAAGAAAATCGAGAGCTTTAACTTTAAAAACAATTGAAGGCTTAACGTTAGAGCAATTAAATAAAATACCTGAAGGTTTTAAAAATAACATTGCTTGGAATATTGCACATTTAGTAGTTACACAACAATTATTACATTACAAATTATCTGGCTTAAACTGTTTATGTCCAGATGAATTAATTGAAACACATAGAAAAGGAACTTTTCCAACAAAAGATTTTACACAAGAAGAATTTGATGAGGTTTTAGACCTTTTTGCAGGTTTACCAGATACGTTAGAAGAAGATTATGAAGCTGGAATTTTTAAGGAATATCGAGAATATCCTACAAGTACAGGTGTAGATTTAGATTCTATGGACATGGCTATTCCTTTTAATAATTTTCATGAAGGTTTACATGTTGGAATTATTTTTTCAATTAAAAAGTTTATATAATTTTCTATGGATTATTTTCTAATTGCCACTGTTTTAATAGTGCTTTCTGCAGTTTTCGGTTATATAAATACCAAATTTTTAAAGCTACCAACCACAATTGGTTTAATGCTGATAACCATTGTTTTTACACTGGCTGTTTTTGTGTTAAGCTATTTTGATGATACTTTATTAATCAAAGAAAGAGAATTGATTACAAGTATCGATTTTAAAACAGTTTTATTAGATGTAATGTTGAGTTTTCTATTGTTTGCAGGTGCTTTACATACTAATTTTCAGCAATTAAAAATTCAAAGAAAACCAGTTTTAATTTTCGCGACTCTTGGAACTTTAATTTCTACTTTTTTAGCAGGATTTTTCGTTTTTTATGTATTAAAAATGATTCATTTAGATGTCGACTTTATCTATTGCCTATTATTTGGGGCATTAATTTCGCCAACAGATCCAATAGCCGTTTTAGGAATTATGAAAAAAGTAGGCGCTCCCAAAAATTTGGAAACCAAAATTGTTGGAGAATCGCTTTTTAATGATGGAGTTGGAGTTGTTATTTTTTTAACAATCTATCAAATTGCAAAAGGAGGAACAGAAATTTCTGCAGGTCATATAGCAGAATTATTTTTTGTTGAAGTTGCAGGAGGAATTATTTTAGGGTTGTTAATTGGTTGGATAACTTATAGATTATTAAAAAGTATAGACGAATATGATACTGAAGTAATTATAACATTAGCTGCAGTTATGGGTGGAACTTTAATTGCACAAAAATTACATGTTTCTGCACCTTTAGCAATGGTAACAGCTGGTTTAATTGTAGGTACAGATACTGTAAGGAAATCTTCTATGAGCGTTATTACAGAACAATATGTAGATAAGTTTTGGGAGTTGTTAGACGTACTTTTAAACACCATTCTTTTTGTAATGATTGGAATGGAAATTTTAGTTTTAACTTTTGATGCAACCTACATTTTAGCAGGTTTTATTATAATTCCTGTGTTGCTTTTAGCAAGATATATTTCTTTGTTATTGCCGATAAAAATCTACGCAAAGAAATTAGATTTTGTTCCAAAAACGAATTTAATTATGACTTGGGGAGGTTTACGTGGTGGAATTTCAATTGCATTAGCGTTAAGTCTTACAAGTGATATGGAACGAGATTTGTTTTTAGTAATTACTTATATTGTTGTTGTGTTTTCAATTTTAATACAAGGATTAACAGTAGGTAAATTAATAAAGAAGTACGCAAAAGAAACAGAGATAATAGAAGTAACTTCACATTAAATAATTTCTATAGAATGAAGTTTAATACCAAAACAATTCACGGAGGTCAAAAACCAGAAGAAAAAACTGGGGCTGTTGTGCCACCTATATTTCAAACTTCTACGTTTTCACAATTTAGTGCTGGAGAAAATCAAGAATATAGTTATTCCAGAGGTTCAAACCCTACAAGAACTGCGTTGGAAAAAAGTTTGGCTTCTTTAGAAAACGGAACACATGGTTTTGCTTTTTCCTCTGGTTTAGCTGCAATAGATTGTGTTTTAAGAACATTAAAACCCGGTGACGAAATTATAGCAGGAAACGATTTGTATGGAGGAACTTACAGGTTATTTACAAAATTATTCGAAAAATACGGATTGGAATTTACATACGTAAATATGGATTCTGATAAGGATATTTTAAATGCAATTTCTGAAAATACAAAATTAGTTTGGTTAGAAACACCAACAAACCCCACATTAAAAATAGTAGATATTGAAGCAATTTGTGTTGCAGTAAAAAATGTGAATACAGATATTTTAATTGGAGTAGATAATACATTTGCAACGCCATATTTACAACAACCTTTAAATTTAGGAGCAGATATTGTAATGCATTCTGCAACAAAATATTTAGGAGGGCATTCCGATTTAATAATGGGAGCTTTAGTTGTAAAAGATGCAAAATTAGCAGAAGAAATTCATTTTATACAATTTGCAGCAGGTGCAATTGCAGGGCCAATGGATTCTTTTTTAGCATTAAGAGGCATAAAAACTTTGCATATTAGAATGCAGCGTCATTGTGAAAATGCTATTGAAGTTGCTCAGTTTTTAAAAAATCATCCGAAAGTTGGTGCTGTTTATTTTCCGGGTTTAAATGACCATCCAAATCATGAGATTGCTAAAAAACAAATGAAGAATTTTGGTGGTGTTGTTTCATTTACTCTAAAGGATGAAAGCAAAGATGCCACTTTTAAATTTTTAGAAAATATAAAACTTTTTACCTTGGCAGAATCTTTAGGAGGTGTGGAAAGTATGGTAAATCATTCAGCAACAATGTCTCATGCATCAGTTACAAAAGAAGCGCGTTTAAAAATGGGAATAACAGATTCTTTAATGCGTTTAAGTGTTGGAATTGAAGATATAGAGGATTTGTTAGCAGATTTAGAGAAGGCTTTAAAGTTAAAATAATAATTGATTTAGTTTTTTTAAGGGATTGAGTAAGTGCGTTAGGGATTGAAATGACATCCTTTTTGCTTTTTTGCAAAAAGATACAATGGAAAGCCCGCTCGAACGCCCAAAAAAAATAAAAATTTATGGATTTTATTTTACTAAAACAATCCGTTAATTTGAGAATCGATTCTGTCTATAATATAGCCTAAATCTTCTTGATTGTCTACAAAATCTAAATTATCGACATCTATTACTAATAATTTTCCTTTTTTGTAAGTAGAAATCCAAGCTTCGTAACGTTCGTTTAATCGGCTTAAATAATCGATAGAAATAGAGTTTTCGTATTCTCTACCTCGTTTGTGAATTTGCCCTACCAAAGTAGAAATATCCGCACGTAAATAAATGAGTAAATCTGGTGGAGAAACTAAGTTTTCCATCAATTCGAATAGAGAGCTGTAATTGCTGTAATCTCTATTGGTCATTAGCCCCATTGCATGTAAATTGGGTGCGAAAATATGGGCATCTTCGTAAATTGTTCTATCTTGGATAATGTTATTCCCAGATTCTCTTAACTCTAAAATTTGACGAAAACGACTGTTTAAAAAATATACTTGCAAGTTAAAAGACCAACGTTCCATTTCTCCATAAAAATCGTCTAAATATGGGTTTTCATCTACAGATTCGTAATGAGGTTTCCATTTGTAATGTTTGGCTAAAAGTTTGGTTAGCGTAGTTTTACCAGCGCCAATATTTCCTGCAATTGCAACGTGCATATTTAAAGTATATAAGATTAAAAAGGGATGCTAAAGTACGCATTTTTTGCAATTTTAACAGAATTAACAGAGCAATTTATATCCGAAACCACGTACATTAATAATTTGCACGTTTTCATCTTTTTTTAATTTCTTACGAAGTTTAGAGATAAAAACGTCCATACTTCTTGCGTTAAAGAAATCGTCATTTCCCCATAATTTATTCAAGATAAAAGTTCGGTCTAAAATTTCGTTTTTCTTTTCTATTAAATAAAACAATAGTTGCGCTTCTCTGTGTGTAAGATTTACTTCTTCCTGGTTGAAGGTTAAAATCTGTTTTGTGTGATTAAAAGTGTAGTTTCCAATTTTTAAACTTTCTACATTTTGTTTTAATTCCACACGATTTAGTAATGCTTTTATGCGAACAATTAATTCTTCCATGGAAAATGGCTTTTTTAAATAATCGTTTCCTCCATGATTAAAACCCTCTAAAACATCGCTTGTTTGCGATTTTGCCGTTAAAAATATTATAGGAATTTGTTTATTTTCTTCTCGAATTTCTTTTGCTAAAGTGAAGCCATCTTTTTTTGGCATCATAACATCTAAAACCAAAATATCTGGTTTTTCTTGCTGATAAATTTGCAATGCTTCTTCGCCATCAACTGCATGAAAAACCGTAAAATCTCTCGATTCTAAGCTTTCTGTAACAATCATTCCTAAACTGGCTTCGTCTTCTGCTAAGAGTACTTTTATCTTATTCATTAGGCAAGTTTATTTTAAAAATGGTGTTGTTTTTTGTGGTATTTAAATGCAAATTTCCTTCGTGTTTTTCGATGATTTTTTTGCAATAATACAACCCGATTCCAAAACCTTTTACATTATGCGTATTTCCTTTTGGTACTCTATAAAATTTATCGAAAATTTTCTCTTGCTGGTTTTTCTCAATTCCATTTCCATTGTCTGCAATTGAAATTTCTGTGGTATTTAGTATTGAATTGATGGTTACTTCAATTTCATCTCCACCATATTTTACAGCATTGTCTATTAAGTTAGAAACTGCATTTTCGAAATGAAAAACATCTACGTTTGCATAAACTGGTTGCAAATTAGTTGAAAAAGAAATGGTTTTTGATGTTGATAGAAGTTGATGTTTAATCACCAATTTTTCTATAATCTCAGTAATATCTATAGTTTCTTTTTTCAATAATAATTGTTCGCTATCTAAAGTGGCTGTTTCTAACAATTTCTCCACCATTTGATGCAGTTTTTTTAACTGAACAGTAGACATGGCTAGATATTTTTTTGTTTTTTCTTTATCTTCTAAAACATTAAAATTTTCAATGGCTTCAATAGCTGTAGAAACTGTAGCAATTGGCGTTTTAAATTCGTGTGTAATATTGCTAATTAAATCGTTTTTTATACTCGCTAGTTCCTTTTGTTGATTGATAATTTTCAGCAAATAAAACAAAGAAGCAATAACTGCTAAAGACAAAAGTAATGATAGAAAAATACCAAAGAAACTTCTTTTTAAAGCCTCATAATTTGGGTTGTTGTAAAATAATTGAAAGCTTTCTCCTTTTCTAACATAGGTAGATTTAGAACTTACATAAAACTTTTCTGAAGTTAAAAGAGAATCTTTTGTTTGATGAAATAAAGTGTCTTTTTTAAGATGATGAAAACTCGTTTTTATATCAATTTGTTTTTGTTTTAATTGATTTTCTATAAGAGAATCAATTTTACTATATTCTACAGATTGGTCTAAAAAGGAAATAAAAATAGGTTCTAAACTAGTTAAGATTTTTAAACTATCTGCAGCTTTTTTTCCTCTAAAATACTTCACGTCAGTTGTAGATCCATCTTTATGCAAAGTAATTCCATTTTTATCATCCGTAAATTGGGTTATAAATTTAACAGAGTCTGTTTTTATTTGATGAAGTGAATCTGATTTCGAATTGAATTCAGTCATAAATTTTTTCATAGAATTCATCATCGAATCTCTTTTTTCTTTGGATAGATTCTCGTCTGATGTTATCTTTAAATTATTAATGGTTACTCTTGGTTTTTCATTTTTAGATGCTGTTTTTTTTATTTTTTTTAAAACCTCTCCTAAAGTTTTACTTTTATCTGAATTATCTTCAAACTTGTTAGATTTTATAATCGTTAGAAAATCGTTTTTTGCCAAAGAAGAATAATATTCTTCTATAGCATTGTCTAAACTCAACTGAATTTCATTGGTTACTAACCGCTTATTTTCTTCATAGTTCTTATAATTCCAATAACCTTGCACAGCAATTGTGGTAATTATTGTAATTACAATTAAATAGAGAATCCATCTGTATTTTTGTGTATTCATATTTCAAAGGTAGTTTCTTTTTTTAATAAAATTAAGGCGTTAACACTCGTTAACGTTCGTTAACTCTATAATCTCTTTTTCAGATGCATCTTTGTAGTGTTCAAATAAAAACTATATATCATGAAAAACTTTTCAGTATTACTATTTCTATTTTGTTCTTTAATTTCTTTTGCTCAAAAAGATAAAAGCATTACTTCTGAAATTAAAGTAACTTCAGTTTCTTATACTGTGGATACTATTGAGGAGTTGAAAACTATCGATTGGAAAAATATAAAAGAAGCGTTTGAAAACAACAAACCAGAAGAAATTATAGAATTGAATTTTGGAATCAATCTAAAAGAATCGAAATACAAAGTAAAAAGTTCCATTAAAATTTCTGGAGAAAGTAGAAATTTAGATTCTCTTTTTTTTAAGGCTAAAAAAGGAGTAAAATCACTAATAAAAATATCAAATAAATACAAAAACAAATAAATTATGAAATCAATTTTAACAATACTAACAATGGTGGTTGCATTTGGTTTAAATGCACAAAATTTTCAAGGAAAGGCTATTTATAAAACAAGTGTAAAAAGTAATTTTAAAATAAAAGATGACAAAGGTGTAGATGAAAAGTTGCAAGAAGATCTAAGAAAACGCATGGAAAAAATGAACCAAAAAACATACATTTTAAATTTCGATAAAAATGTTTCTACTTATAAAGAAGATGTAAAATTAGATGCCCCAAAACCACAGGTAGGAGGTGCAAGTCTTAGGGTTTTTTCTTTTGGAGGTTCTGGTGCATCAGATGTTTATTATAAAAATTTAAAAAAGAGTAGTTATTTAAACCAGACAGAAATTCAAGGAAAACGTTTTTTAATAAAAGACAAATTACCAAAACATGAATGGGAATTGTCTTCGGAAACGAAAAACATTGGAACTTATACTTGCTATAAAGCAACTTTTTCTAAAGAAGTAGAAAGCAAGAATATTACTATTAAAGATGGCGAATCTGTAGAAGATATTAAAAAAGAAATAATAACAACTACAGCTTGGTATACACCACAAATACCATTAAGTAATGGACCTGCTAACTACCAAGGTTTACCTGGTTTAATTTTGGAGATAAACGATGGAAAAAAAATAATTGTTTGTACAGAAATTATATTAAATCCAGAAGAAAAAATTACAATTCAAGAACCAGAAAAAGGAAAAGTAATTTCTCAAAAGAAATTTAATATAATTAGAAAAGAAAAAACAGATGAAATGATGGAGAAGATGAGGGGGAGAAATGGCTTGGATTTAGGGAATGGTGTTAACGTTAAATTTGGTGGATAAATTTTTATTTTAAAACAAATTAAACTTTTAAGTTTTTTTTAAGTCTTAAGGTTGTCCATTAACTTTAATTTTGGGCAAAAAATTAGATAAAAAAATTATGAAATCACTATTTACAGTATTAATTGCATTAGTTACAGTAACAACTTTTGCTCAGAAAAATTTCCAAGGAAAAGCAACTTACATGTCTAAAACAACAATGGATATGAGTAGTTTTGGAGATCGTTTTAACAAAATGTCGGAAGCTCAAAAGAAGCAAATAGCAACAAGAATGAAATCTTTTCTTGAAAAAACATACATTCTTACATTCGATAAATCTTCTTCAACTTATAAAGAAGATGAGAAATTAGCTGCACCAACTGCTGGTGGAGGTAGAGGCTGGGGAGGAATGTCTGGTGGAGGAGAAAAATACAAGAACACGAAAGACTTAGTGGCTTTAGAATCTATTGAGTTTTTTGGTAAAAAATTCTTAATTTCTGACGAAATGAAAAGACCAGAATGGGAATTAGGAAGCGAGACAAAAAAAATTGGAGAATATGTTTGTTATAAAGCTACACTTACAAAAGATGTAGATCCAACAGATTGGACGAACATGAGAAGAAGAGGAAGAAATGACGATGATAAAAAGAAAGATGCAGCAACAAAAGACACAGCGAATACTGTAAAAGTTTCTGATGAATTAGAAGTGCCAAAGCAAATTACAGTTACAGCATGGTATACTCCACAAATTCCAGTAAGTAATGGACCTGCAGAATATTGGGGGTTACCAGGTTTAATTTTAGAATTAAACTCAGGAAGAACAACAATTTTATGTACAGAAATAGTAATAAATCCAGAAGATAAAATAGATTTAGAAGCTCCAACAAAAGGTGATGAAGTAACGAGAGAAGAGTACAACAAAATTATCACTAAAAAAATGGAAGAGATGAGAGAGCAGTTTAGAGGTAGAGGTGGAAGAGGAAGAGGTAGAAACTAAAGATTTTTCAAATCATCAAACACAAATAGATACACACAATTTTACACAATGAAAAAAATACTACTATTAACCATATTTATGGTTTCATTTATAACAAGTGCTCAAGTAAAACTTACTGGAGTTGTTAAAGACAGTATTGGAGTTCCTTTAGAAATGGCAAACGTTTTAGCCATTAATAAAACAACTAAAAAAATGACTTCTTATGGTTTTACAGATATCAAAGGAAACTACAAATTAGATTTAGATAAGAACAGTACTTTCGATATTAAAATTAGTTATATTGGAATGAAAACATCGGAATTTGTTGTAACAACTACAACAGAAAATATTGTAAAAAATATTACAATGTTAGAAGATAATTCTTTGGATGAGATTACCATAGTTTCTAAAATGCCAGTAACCATCAAAGGAGATACGATTGTTTACAATGCAGATTCTTTTAAAAATGGTTCTGAAAGAAAGTTAGAAGATGTTTTAGAAAAATTACCTGGTGTAGAAATTAACGATGCTGGACAAATCGAAGTAGAAGGTAAAGTTGTTGAGAAAATTACAGTAGATGGGAAGGAGTTTTTTAGTGGAGATACAAAATTGGCATCAAAAAACATTCCATCGAATGCCGTTGATAAAATAGAAGTTTTAAGAAACTATGGAGATGTAGGTCAGTTAAGTGGTGTACAAAATAACCAAGATAGGGTTGCCATTAATATAAAATTAAAAGAAGGTAAAAAGAACTTCTGGTTTGGAGATGTTACTGCTGGAGCTGGTAGTGCACCAGACGAAACCTTGTATTTATTTCAGCCAAAATTATTTTATTATTCCCCAAAATATACGATAAATGTAATTGGAGACGTAAATAATTTAGGAGATGTTGTTTTAGATAGAGGAGATTTAAGAAGTTTTGGTTCTAACTTTAGAAGCCAAAGTCCATCTAATGGAACAAACATTAGTATTGCAAATGCAGGAATTGGTTTTTTAACAGCTGGAGCAAGAAATGCGAATAAAATAGAAACAAAATTATCTGCTTTAAATTTTAGTTATTCACCAAATAAAAAATTAGATTTAACTGGTTTTTTAATTTGGTCTAGCAACAGTAATGGGCAAAGAAATATTAGAGATATCGATTATATAGACCCTGCAACTCCAGACGATTTCGTAGATAATACTACCAATCAAACAAGTAACACAGGGTTGTTTCGTTTTAGTTCAATTTATAAGAAAAACATAAATAACCAATTAAATTATAATGTGTCTGGTCGTTTTTCTAATGAATTTAAAACAGAAAGTGTAGATTCTCGTGTTTTAAGTGATATTACAGAAAGAGAAAGAGCAACACCTTACACTATAAACCAAGATTTTAGTTATTTCTATACTGCAAACGAAAATAATATTTTTGCAATAGAGGTAAAACATTTATTACAAGACGAAGATCCTTTTTACATTGCTTCTTTAGAAAATGATCCAAATAATAACGACGATGTAAATAACGATGGTTTTGATGACGCAGCAGAAACATTAGGTCTAGATAGGTCTAATTCTTTCTATAACTTAGAACAAGATAGAAAAGTAAAATCGAACCAATTAGATGCGAAATTAGACTACTACCATATTTTAAATTCAAAGAGTAATTTAAATTTTGTGGCAGGAACTATTTTAAGCAAACAAAATTTTGACTCTCGTTTTTTCCAGATTTTAGATAATGGAACTGAGTTTACACCAAACCCTACAATAGATGGAATTACGGATCCGCAAACTACAAACGACACAGAATATAATTTTACAGATTTATATGCTGGAGTTCGTTATCGTTTAAAAGCCGGTATTTTTACATTTACTCCAGGTTTTACTGTGCATTCTTATAATTCTAATAATACACAATATGGTACAGAATATTTTCAAGATACATTTGTTGAGGTTTTACCAGAATTTGAAGCTTTAGCTCAATTTAAAAAAAGTGAAAGTTTAACTTTTTCATATAAAAAACAAGTTAATTTTACAGATGTAAATCAAATTGCCAGAGGTATTGTAGCAAATAGTTACAACTCTTATTTTGCTGGTAACGCAAATTTAATTAATGCGAGTACACATAACGCATCTTTATTTTATAGAAGTTTTAATCTATTTAATAATACAAATGTTTTTGCTAGAATTAATTATAATAAAACCGCAGATCAAGTAAACAGAAACACAATTTTCGAACCAGGTTCTGTTGTATCAAGTTCTACAAATCTAAACTCACCTTTCGATAACGAAAGCTTTTCTTCTTTTGTAAACGCAGGAAAAAGATTTGGTAAAATTCAAACATCTATTGGTGCTAATTATTCATTTAGTAAAACATATCAATTTATTAACGATTCGGAAAATACGAATGAGAGTTTAAATAGAGGATTAAATACAAGAATAGGTACTAATTTTAGAGAGGCTCCAAACGTAACTTTACGTTATAGAGTTAATTTTTCAGACCAAGATAACAGTGCAAGAACAGAAGTTATAAAATCTGTAACCCATGCACCTTCGATTGATTTCGATGCTTACATTTGGAATTCAGTAACATTAACTTCAGATTTCACATTTAACGAAGTTAGACAACGTGGAAGCAAACAAAGCTCATTTAATATTTGGAATGCAAAATTAGCTTACAGAAAAGATAAAGACGCAAAGTGGGAGTACGAATTGGTAGGTAATAACTTATTAGGTACAGGTTCAGAAACCTCTGTATCACAAGGTTTGTTTTCGTTTACTGTTAACGAAAGGTTTATCTTGCCAAGGTTTGTAAGTCTTAGAGTAAGATACCAATTGTAAAATTTAAAACGAAATACATATTAAAAATGGCTCAATTTATTGAGCCATTTTTTATTTACTTTCTCTATTTTTGCTGTATGAGTTTACTCGCTTCAAAATCTCCTTATTTTGCCACTGCTAAAAGTTTAGGCGCCTTATTTTTATTTATAGGATTTGGCCTTTTTTTAGATAGCTCTTATATGGTTTTGCAAACGGAAAACGCTCAGTTATATGCGAATATTAGCATGCTTATTGGTTTTGCAATTGTCTTTTGGCAGGTAAATAGAAGAGTGAAAGAGCAAATGGTTTCAGCTGTAATTATTGCAATTATTGGCGAATATCTTTTCTCTATTTTATTAGGAATGTACACCTATAGATTGGAGAATGTTCCACATTATGTACCTTTAGGACATGCTATTGTTTATGTCGCAGTTTTGTACTTTTCGAAAGCGTCTTCAATTCTTAAAAATAAAATTAAAATAGAAAAATTTCTTACAATTTTTATCCTTATTTATGCATCTGTTTTTCTAATTTTTAAAAATGATGTTTTTGGTTTTGTAATGACCATTGCAACGCTTTTAATTTTAAGAAACAAGCCAAGAGAGCGTCTGTTTTATTTAGCAATGTATATTACAGTTGCTTATTTAGAAATTATTGGAACAACTTACCAATGTTGGTGGTGGCCATCTACGGCTTGGAATGTTATTCCTTTTTTGCCAAGTCATAATCCTCCAAGTGGAATAAGTCTTTTTTACTTTTTATTGGATTTAGGAACTTTGTGGTTTTATAAGCAAAGACATAAAATAACTTGGTCTCGAATGAAAAATATTCGAAAAATTAGAACAAATACAATTGATTAAACTAAAAATAAGATAAATTCGTTATTAGAATACATCTAATTTATTAAATTGAATGTCAGGTTGAGCCTTTAGACTTTACTCAAGATGAACTAAAGTCGAAACCTCAAAACTTATAAAACCTTAAAATGTCTATAAAAGTTTCTTCAGTTTCCAAAATTTATAAAACTCAAAAAGCGTTAAATTCTATTTCTTTTTCTGCTGAAAAAGGACAAATAATCGGTTTTTTAGGGCCAAATGGGGCAGGGAAATCAACCATGATGAAAATTTTAACCGGTTTTATAAAACCTAATGAAGGAGAGGTTTTTGTGGATGAAATAGATGTTTTACAAAACCCACTAGAAGCACAAAAAACTATTGGGTATTTACCAGAACATAATCCTTTATATGCAGATATGTATGTGCGTGAATATTTGCAATTTCAAGCAAGTATTTTTAAAGTTGATAAAAGCGAAATAGAAATTTGTATAGAAAAAGTAGGTTTAACTACAGAGGCTCACAAGAAAATTAATCAGCTTTCTAAAGGATATCAGCAAAGAGTAGGTTTAGCAGCTGCTATTTTACACAACCCAAATGTTTTAATTTTAGACGAACCCACAACTGGTTTAGATCCAAATCAATTAGTAGAGATTAGAGAACTAATTAAAGAATTAGGGAAAGATAAAACTGTATTGTTTTCTACACATATTATGCAAGAAGTAGAAGCAGTTTGCGATCGAGTAATTATTATAAAAAACGGAAAACTTTTAGTTGATAAACCACTACAAGAACTTAAAAAAGACAATCTCCAAAATATAGAAGTTACGTTTGATTATAAGATAGAGGAACAGTTTATCCAAAAATTACCTAACATTGTTTCTTACAAAAACAATTACGATAATACTTGGTATATTACTTTTAAAAGCAAAGAAGATATGCGTCCGAAAATTTTTGATTTCGCTCAAGAAAACGGATTAAAAATCCTTGGATTAAATGGTTACAATAAAAATTTAGAAACTCTTTTTAGAGAGGTAACCTCTAATTAAGAGCATTCAAATATTTGTAAGCTTCTAACAAAGTAGGAAAAACCATTTTACTTCCAGCTTCTTTCAATTCTTCTTCAGAAAACTGCGTTAAAATTCCAACAGGAATCATTCCTGCTAATTTAGCTGCAGTTGTTCCTGCTAAACTATCCTCAAAAACCCAAATGTGTTTAAAATCATTTTCATTAAACCCTAAAGCATTTGCTAAAGTAATATATGCTTCAGGAGCAGGTTTTGGTTTTTCGTAATCCTGAACTCCAAAAACAATAGAAAAATTCAAATTTAATTTCTCTACACTATTCTTTAAAAATTGTTTGGTGGCGTTACTTGCAATTCCGTAATTGATGTTTTTTTTAGTTAAGAAATCTGTGCATTCATGAACACCAGGTAACAATTTCGGAGTTTTAAAATAAATATCTAAATGTTTGTCTTTTAAAAAAAATAAATCTTCAGTTTGAGCTTCTTTACCAATAACACTACAAAAATAATTAGCAATAATCATTGGCGATTTTCCTGCATAACTTGGAGGAAAAGGTGCAATTTGTTCATTAAACAACTCTCTAAATGCAGATTCCCAAGCAGCATTATGACTTTCCTTACTATCTACAACAACTCCATCAAAATCAAACAAAACACCTTTTGGTAACATAAAAAATTATTTTTTTTCGTTAAACAATTCAGTCAAATACGGATTTAAAAATTTATTGGTTGGATCCATTTCTTGTCTTAAAACTTTAAAATCTTCCCATTTGTCGTAAATTTTAGAAAATGCTGTATCTTTTGCTGTAAATCGTTTTCCCCAATGTGGTTTTCCACCATGTTTTAAGAAAATGATTTCAATGGTTTTAAAAGCTTCATACGTATCTGCAGTTGCAGCATTTCTGGAAACGCAACCAATTGTAACAATGTCTTTCTTGTAAGCGTAACTTAACCAAGATTTATCTTTGTACACAAAACGAATATCCATAGGAATATGAATAAATGATTTATTGCTCCACTTATTAATTTCGGTTTTTAGCTCTTCAAAAACTTCCGTAAATTTATCTAATCCGATAGTCCATTCTGCCAATTCTAAAGTAGAACCTCTCGATTTTGTAACAGTTGCTTGGTATAAAGAACCTTTGTATTCTTTTTTAGAACTGAAAAAACCTTTGTACAAAAGTTTGTTTGCAATGGAAGTAATCCAAGGAAAAATATGTGTGTATTTATATAAAATTTTTGAAGCTTTTCTTCGGTGTTTTAAATAATCAGGACCTAAATCTTCTTTAATTTCTGTTTCTGAATCAATTTTATCCCCTGTAATTACATACCCTTTATCTGTATGAGGCAACCATAGAATTCTTAAAAAATCGTGTTTTTTTAATCTTTCTTTAATTTTTGGCAACCATTCAGTATCATTTTCTGGCCCTTCTTTTACGTGTAACGTATAAATAGGTTCACATTTAAAAGTGATGGTAGACATAACACCTAAAGCACCCAAAGAAACACGAACAGCGTTTATTAATTCGTCTCCATCTTCAATTTTCTTCAAAGAACCATCAGCTAAAACCAATGTGCAAGAAGTCATGTATTCGCACAATAATTTTCCACTTGTGCCATGAGTTCCTGTGGCTAAAGCTCCACCAATTGTAATTGTATTAATATCTGGCAAACAAGGAATACACCAACCTTTTGCCTCTACAGCATCTATTAAATCACCTAAAATCAATCCAGATTGCACTGTAATTGTGTGTTCAGCATCATTATAAGATAAAATTTTATTGTAGGTAGTAATATCAATTAAGTTTTCTAAACCAGCAGCAATATCTGCAGACGATTGCTTGCTTCCAAAAAACCGGACTTTATCGCTTTTTGCAATAATTTCTTGCAATTCTTGCTCTGTAGTAACTTTATAAAGAGATTTGTATTTGTAGGTTAGATTTTCGTTCCAACTTGTCCAAACACCATTTTTTTCTTGTTTCATTATTTTAAATAGGCTACAAAAATAAGGCTTAATTGATATTTAGAAAACAATCTTTTTATTTATGGACTATTAAGAATGAATATAGTTTGAGATTATTTTAAAATCAAATAAAAAATTTTGCAATCAAAGTAAATTTCAATTAGCTCTTATATTTTTCTCTAAACCACACTTTTTTCCATACTCTTTTTAATATTAAAAAAGTTACATATTCAGAATGACTATCAACATCTATCGACTTATTTATTCTTAAGGCTTCTTCAGAAACATCAACTCTATATAAAAGAGCGTTATATGTATTAGAATCATATATCAATAAATCTTTTACAGCTTTGTTAAGAGTTGTTTTTAAATCTATAGGATTACTATCTTCAGAAAGATGAAAATTAAAATTTGCTAAATTGAAATCTTTATTCAACTGTTTTATGAGTTTGATATATAACTTGTGTTTATTAGAATACTCTAATAAATCTAAACTATTTTCATAATTAGTTAGCATTTTAATTCAACTTAAATTGAATTTGCTGACTCTCCAAAGTCGCCAACAATTCATTTGTTATATGAATTTTTGTATTCCTACTTGGCAAACTCACTTCTAATTTTTCTTTTTCGTCCCAAACTGTAAAATTTAAACCTTGTTTTCCTGGCGAATTTTTTAAAATGGATTCTAAATTTAGAATTGTTTTTGCATTGATTTCTTGTAACGGAATCTGTATGGTTACTTTTTTACAAAGCTCGTCCATAATATCGTGCAACAATTTCATTTCTGTAAACTTCAATCTTGGTTCTCCTGCAACTCCAGTTTCTTTATTCGTCCAACCTGGTTGAATTGTAGTACGCACAAACAAGAACGAATTTGGCACTAAAAAGTGCTTCATTCTTAAATAATCTTCGCCGAAAATTCTAAACTCATGGCTGTCTCCATAATCTTCCATCGTAAACATTGCCCATCCTTTACCAGCTTTAGAAACTCTGTGTTGTACATCTGTAATAATCGCAGCAAAAGCCAAATTCATATTTACAAATTTTGCTAAATCTGCCTTGAAATATTTTAATGAAGCGTTGCAAAATTTTAATTCATTTTTAAAATCATCTAACGGATGTGCAGAAATATAAATTCCAATTACTTCTTTTTCTTGTGATAAAAGTTCCATAGTTCCCCAAGTTTCACATTCAGGAATATCTGGTTCTGGAAATTGCACAGTAGAAGCTTCACCAAACATAGAAACTTGTGCAGAATTTTCGTTTTCTTGAAACTTATTTCCGAATTTCATAGAACGCTCTAAAAACGTAACTCCTTTTTCGTCAGTCGCAAAATATTGTGCTCTGTGTGTATCTGTAAAAGAATCAAAAGCACCAGCTTTTATTAAACTATCAAACGATTTTTTGTTTGCAGCTCTTAAATCTACACGTTTTGCCAAATCGAAAATGGAAGTGTAGTTTCCGTTTTCTTCTCGTTCTTTAATAATTGCTCTTACTGCAGCAGCACCCACACCTTTTACAGCTGCCATTCCAAAACGTACAGCACCTTCTTTATTTACAGAGAATTTTAGAAAAGATTCATTTAAATCTGGACCTAAAACTTCCAATCCCATTCGTTTACATTCTTCCATAAAAAATGAAACGGCTTTAATATCTTTCATGTTATTCGAAAGTACAGAAGCCATATATTCTGCAGGATAATGTGCTTTTAAATACGCAGTTTGGTAAGCAATCCAAGCATAACAGGTAGAGTGCGATTTGTTAAATGCGTAACTTGCGAATGCTTCCCAATCTTTCCAAATTTTTTCTAATTTTTCTGCATCATGTCCATTTGCAGCAGCTTGTTCCACAAATTTTGGTTTCATTTTATCTAAAACCGCAATTTGCTTTTTACCCATCGCTTTACGTAAAACATCGGCTTCACCTTTGGTGAAATCTGCCAATTTTTGCGAGAGTAACATTACTTGCTCTTGGTAAACTGTAATTCCGTAAGTTTCTGCCAAATATTCTTCCATGGCAGGTAAATCGTACTCAATATCTTCTGTTCCGTGTTTTCTATTAATAAAAGACGGAATATATTCCATTGGTCCAGGTCTGTACAAGGCATTCATTGCAATTAAATCTGCAAAAACTGTTGGTTTTAATGAACGCATGTGTTTTTGCATTCCTGGAGATTCATATTGAAAAATACCTACAGTTTCTCCTCTTTGGAACAACTCATAAGTGGGTTCATCATCTAAAGGAAACGTTTCTGGATCTAATATTACACCATGTTTTGCTTTTACAATTTTAACGGTGTCTTTAATTAAAGTCAGCGTTTTTAAACCTAAAAAGTCCATTTTTAACAAACCTGCATCTTCCACAACAGAGTTGTCAAATTGGGTAACATACATGTCTGAATCCTTTGCCAAAGCCACAGGAACATAATCTGTAATATCTCCAGGCGTAATAATTACACCACAAGCATGAATTCCTGTATTTCTAACAGAACCTTCTAAAATGGTTGCTTTATTAATGGTTTCAGAAACTAAATCGTTTCCAAAAGACATATGTTTTAATTCCTCTACTAACTGCTTTTCTTCTGCACGTAAAGCAGCGACTTTTCCTTTACTTTTGGCATCTTCACCAAAAATATTTTTAAGTTTAATTCCAGGAATTAATTTTGCAATTCTATCGGCTTCAAAAAGTGGTAAATCTAAAACTCTGGCAGTATCTCTAATAGAAGATTTAGCTGCCATGGTTCCATAGGTAATAATCTGCGCCACTTGATTTGCACCATATTTATCAATTACATAATCCATAACTCTGCTTCGACCTTCATCATCGAAATCAATATCGATATCTGGCATCGAAACACGTTCAGGATTTAAGAAACGCTCAAAAAGCAAATCGTATTTAATCGGATCAATATTTGTAATCCACAAACAAAAAGCTACTACAGAACCTGCTGCAGAACCACGTCCTGGACCAACAGCAACATCCATATTTCTTGCTTCTCGAATAAAATCTTCCACAATTAAGAAGTATCCAGGATACCCGGTTTTTTCAATTACGGAAAGTTCAAAATCTAGGCGTTCTTTAATGGATTCTGTAATTTCTCCATATCGTTTTTTTGCACCTACATACGTTAAATGAGCTAAAAATTTATTCTCTCCACGTTTTCCACCATCAAGTTTGTCTTCTTCAAATAAAAATTCTTCAGGAATGTCAAAAGCAGGTAATAAAACGTCTCTTGCTAATGTGAAAATTTCAATTTTATCTACAATTTCTTGAATGTTGATAATCGCTTCTGGTAAATCTGCAAATAAGGTTTTCATTTCATCCGAAGATTTAAAATAATATTCCTCATTGGGCAAACCATATCTATAACCACGACCTTTTCCTTTTGGAGTCGCTTGCTTTTCGCCATCTTTTACACACAGTAAAATATCGTGTGCATTTGCATCTTTTTTCTCTAAATAAAAAGTGTTATTAGTTGCAACAATTTTAACATCGTGCGCTTTAGAAAATTTTAATAAAGTTTCATTTACAATGGTTTCATCTTGTTGATTGTGGCGCATCAACTCAATGTATAAATCGTCTTTAAATTCCTCTTTCCACCAAAGTAAAGCTTCTTCTGCTTGTTTTTCTCCAAGATTTAGAATTTTACTTGGCACTTCACCATATAAATTTCCCGTTAAAACAATAATATCTTCTTTATATTTTTTGATGATTTCTCTATCAATCCTAGGAACGTAGTAAAAACCATCCACAAAAGCGATGGAAGACATTTTCGCTAAATTGTGATACCCTTTTTTGTTTTTCGCCAACAAGACAACCTGATAACCATTGTCTTTTACGGACTTATTTTTATGATCTCCACATACATTAAATTCACAACCAACAATCGGTTTTATTGGGTTGTCTGTGTTTTTATTATGATTTAAAATCGCACTTACAAAATGAAAAGACGCCATCATATTTGCAGTATCTGTCATTGCAATGGCTGGCATGTTATCTTTGGCAGCAGCTTTTACAATATTACCAATTTGCATGGTAGATTGTAACACAGAAAATTGCGTGTGATTGTGTAAATGTGCAAATTTTACATCTTTTAATTCCGCCAAACCAGCAGAAGTCGATTTTGTATCTGCAGTGTCTTTTAACTTCTCAAGACGTTGGCGAATTTGTTCGCTTTCTTTTTTAAGATTAATATGTTTTAAACCAATTACCTGAATAGGTTTTGGGTTTTCTTCCGAGAAATTTTTGAAGTAATCTTCATCTATATCTAATTGTTCTTTGGTAAATTCTCGTAAACGAATTAACTCTAAAAAACAACGTGTTGTTGCTTCAACATCAGCAGTTGCATTGTGTGCTTCACCAAAACCAACACCAAATAAATGATTGTGTAATTCTGTTAAAGTTGGTAATTTAAATTTTCCTCCACGACCTCCAGGAATCTGACACATTAATGCCGTTTTTTCGGTACAAGTATCTAAAACTGGGAGGGAAGTTAAGTTGTTTTCGACTCCTAATCTATGGAACTCACAACCCATAATATTAATATCGAATTGTAAATTTTGCCCAACAATAAATTTTGTTTTCCCTAAAGCTTCATTAAATAATTGCAAACCTTCGTCTAAATCGATTCCTTTTTCTTCTGCTAATTCTGTAGAAATTCCGTGAATTCTTTCAGCATCATAAGGAATATTATAACCTTCTGGTTTTACAAGAAAATCGTTGTGTTCTAATACATTTCCCATTTCGTCATGCAATTGCCAAGCAATTTGCACACACCTTGGCCAGTTGTCTGTATCCGTTATTGGAGCATTCCAACTTTTAGGTAAACCTGTGGTTTCTGTATCGAAAATTAAGTACATATTATCTTCTAATTACGTAATTGTTGAAATCTTTAATTGTACACTAAAATAATTATTTAGTACTGTTTTTTGGGAGGTTAAAAATACAAAAACATAAGAGATTTATGCCTGTTAATTTATGTGTACTTATCAACAAAAAAAAGTCAATCCAATTAAGGATTGACTTTCTTAAAGTAAAATAGTTCTAACTAATTTTTACTGAAATAATTTTTTAAATTATGATGCTAAATGCTCTTCTAACTTTAATGAGTTAATAGCAGCTTGAATTTTTAATTTTTGCTCATCTAACATTTTTCTTGTTGAAGGTGCAAAAGATTCTTCTTTTAAGATTTCTTCATACTCTTCGAAACTTGCTTTTTCTCCTCTTAAAGTTTCCTCTAAAATCGCTTCTTCGTCGTTAGAACTAAATAAAGATTTTAAAGTCATCCAATTTCTGTGCATTGTTCCTTTAAAAGAACCATCGTCTTCTGGAATTTGCCCATAAGACAAGATTTCTGTTCTTAAATCTTTCGCAAACATACTTCTTTCAGAAGCTCTGTTTTTAAAGAAAATTTTAAGTTTTGCACTTTCTACATTTTCAGCAGAATTTAAGTATCCTTTTTCTGCATCGTAGTTCTTTTCTAATAATTCGTTTAATTTGTTCGAAATTTTTTCTGTGTACTTCATAATATCATTTTCATTTTAAATTCCAATAAATTGTTTTGAGATGCGTATTGTCTCACATCTTATGATACTACAAATTTAGAGAAGATACAGAGTTTACATTAGTGCAAAAGATTTGATTCTTGACTCATTTGAATTTTAGTATTTTATTAAGTTGAGTGAGCGCGTTAGGGATTGAAATGACATCCTTTTTGTTTTTACAAAAAGATATAATGGAAAGCCCGTTAAAACGCCCAAAAAAATGTTGAAAATTAGGGTTTTAGTTTCAAAAGGTTTTTGTATTTTTGCGCCCACTTACTACGAGATGGTAAGATTTTTAATAATCGAGGTCGAGAACCTCAAAAAATTAACAAATTATGTCTGTAAAAATCAGATTACAAAGACACGGAAAAAAGGGGAAACCATTCTATTGGATAGTTGCTGCTGATGCTCGTGCAAAAAGAGATGGTAAATACCTTGAAAAAATTGGTACTTACAATCCAAACGTTAACCCTGCAATTATCGATTTAGATATTGATAAAGCTGTAGAATGGTTACAAAACGGTGCTCAACCAACTGATACTGCAAAAAACATTTTATCTTACAAAGGTGCAATGTTAAAGAATCATTTAGTTGGTGGTATTAGAAAAGGTGCTTTAACTCAAGAACAAGCAGATGCAAAGTTTGCAGCTTGGGTAGAGGAAAAAGCAGCTAAAATTGCTGATAAAGAAGCAGGTTTATCTAAAGCTGAATCTGAAGCTAAAGCGAAAGCATTAGCAGCAGAAAAAGCTGTAAACGAAGCTAGAATTGAAGCTGCAAAACCAGTTGTTGAAGAGGTTGCTGAACCAGCAGCAGAAACTGAAGTTGCTGAAGAAGCGGCTCCAGAAACAATTGATGAAGCACAAGAAAAAGCAGCAGAATAATTATAAATTAGTACGATTATGCGTAAAGAAGATTGTTTTTATTTAGGCAGAATTGTTACAAAATATAGTTTTAAAGGGGAAGTCGTTATCAAATTAGATACAGACGAACCTGAGTTGTACACAGAAATGGAATCAGTTTACGTCGAATTTGGCGCAAATTTGGTTCCATTTTTTATTGAAAAAAGTTCGCTTCATAAAGGGAATCAGTTACGTGTTCAGTTTGAAGATGTGTACTCTGAAGAAGAAGCAGATGCTATTTTAAAAAGTAGTGTTTATTTACCTTCTACAATGTTGCCAGAACTTACTGGAGATAAATTTTATTTCCATGAAGTTATCGGTTTTACTGTTGTAGATGCTAATTTTGGCGAAGTCGGGCAAATTGTTCATATTAACGACAAAGCTGCACAACCACTTTTTGAAATCGATAGAGAAGGAAGTGAAATTTTTATTCCTATGGTAGACGATTTTATTAAAAAAGTAGATAGAGAAAACAAAACAATAGAGGTCGAAACTCCAGATGGGTTGATTGAGCTTTATTTGTAAAAAGAGAGGTGTCTGAGTGGTCGAAAGAGCTACCCTGGAAAGGTAGTATATGGGTAACTGTATCGAGGGTTCGAATCCCTTCCTCTCTGCAAAATTTAAAATATTTTAAATAAAAAAAACATCCAATTCTTTTAGAATTGGATGTTTTTTTTGAGGTAATAATTCGAATTTTTTAAAAATTATTATCTTATTATTCCATTATAAAGCAGGTTTTTTTAACGGATAGAAATTGTTTTTTATCAATAATTATTTAAGAAAGGGTGAAATAATAAAAATACTTTTCTACATTTGGTTGTCTTCAATTAAAAATTAAGTTTTGAAAAAGCTCCTTTTTATTTTTTTAATTTCCCATAGCTTACTTTGGTCACAGCAGGAAACTCAGGAGACTTCTTCCATAACACAGAAAACTTTTTCTTCAAGAGAAGGTTATTTAATTTCAGATCCTTATAGTGCTATGTACGATAGCAATGGTTGGCTTTGGGTATTAGGCGAAGATTTGCAATCGAGCAAACATGTTATTGGAGAAAAAAAGGTAATTATACAACGTTTTGACGGTATTAATTTCTTTAAAGTAAAAATGCCAGACACTGGTGATAAAAAAATATATGCAGGAGATTTTTTTAAAAATAAAACGGAAGGACTTTATTTAAGGTTGCGTTATATTAATTTTCCTACTGCACAATTGTTTTATATAGATACAGAAACCCTAAAAATTACTAATGTAGAAGAATTTAATTCTCTGCCCAAAGAACTTACATTGGCAGAACCGTATTATGTAAATGGAGAAACACGTATGATTGTTACTTCCCAAGAAAAGTTTTACACTGCAGAGTTAAATGGATTAAAATTTAAGATTTTAGACTCTATTCCTTACAACAAAAGAACAAATGATCATTTTTTAGCATCTACAAGAGTTTTTGAAAATTTTTCTATTGTAAAGTTGAAATTTTATAAAGACTATTGTTTGGTAGATCATCAAGGAAAATTTATAAAAAAACTTACGAAAGAAGATTTTGTAGATTTAAAAGGAAACCATTTTTTGCCAGAAGATATTCTTAATGTTTTTAAAGATAATAATAAGTATTATCTGTGTCTTCAAAATTATAGCAATACTTTTAAGTATGATAAGAAAGAGCAGAAATTTAAAGAAGTACCTAATTCAAGTAAAGGACATCAATTAAATAAAGTTTTGACTTTAACTGCAGATTGTAAAAATGGTATTACAACTGAGGTTGTTTCTAGCCACTCAAAGCTTTCTCTTTATAATTTTAAGAACAAGCGAGCCCATTTAATTGCAGATATAAATATTAAAAACTTTTCTAAATATAGTTACAATGAAGTTGATAAGAATTTAGTTGTTTTAAATGGAAATTTTTTAGATGCGTATTACATTACAGAAAGTAAGATAAAAACGTTTTTAAAAGGAAAAAGTATAAGAGCAATAAATCAATTAAAAAACAATAAATACATTGTAGCAACAGATGCAGAAGGTTTGTTTGAAATTGATGTTGCTAATAATTTAGAAGAAGAGATACATGTTTTATTAGATGGTAAAGAAATTTCTGTAAATTATTCTAGAGATATTATAGTACAAGATAATGGTACAATAATTACAAACGACTCAGGATACTTATACACTTTAGATGCTACCTACAATGTTATAAAAGAGAAAAGCTTTGCTATTTTAAGTGAAGAAATTATAAAAATTGGAGACACCATTTTTAATAGGGAAAGAGATGGGCTTATACATAAGTATTCGTACACGAATAAAACAAACGAAACCATTAAAACTAATAGCGGTTTATTAGTTAAAGAATTTGCTACAGATGGTAAAAGTTTATATGCAACAACGAACAAAGGGTTTTTAGAATATAAAAAAGGAAAACATCAACTTTACGAATTTAATAATGAGGAAACTAGTAATTTACTTTCTGTAACTTATAATAAATTTTATGGTGTTTTAGTTGCAACAAAGTTGGGTAAAATCTATACCTTTAATACCAAAACAAAAAAACTGGAGCTCTTTTATACAGACGATCTAACAGTTTCTATTGTTGGTATGATTGCAGATAACAACAATAACTTATGGCTAAACACATATGCAGGTATTGTATCTATAGATGCGAAAACAAAAGAAGTTATTAGATATACCCAAAAAGATGGTATTTATGAATTAGAAGGTAATAGATATAGCACATATAAAGACAGAGAGGGAAATGTTTTTATTGGGAGTTTTAAAGGTTTAAGTTACTTTAATCCTAAAAATCTAATAAAAAAGAACGTAGATATTCAGCCAAGGTTTACATCTATTTCTTTTTTTAATGTTAAAGAAGATCAGTGGAAAATAAATAATGAGCCCACTTTCCTAAAAAACACAAAAGAAATTACGTTACCCTCTATGTATCAACGATTTTCTGCTACTGTTTCTTTAAAAGGAAAAATGAACCCAAGTGACGTTAGATATAGATATCGTTTAATTGATGAAGAAAACCAGTCGGAATGGTTTGTAAATCAATTTGGAAACGAAATTCTGTTTGCAAATTTAGCTGCTGGAAAATATATTTTAGAAATTGAAGCTTTAAATATTACCAATGAAAAAATAGGGGAAACAATATCCTTAAATATTATTTCAGAAGAATTTTTTTATAAAACTTGGTGGTTTTTAGGAACGATTCTTTTATTGGTTTTAATAACTGTTGCTTACATAGTATATCAATATATAACAAAACAAAAACTATTTGCAAAAAACGAAATCGCTTTAAACGACGCCAAAGTAAAAAGTGAAATGATGTTAGAAACACATCATCGAATTAAAAATAACTTGCAAATTATTTCTGGCTTGTTAGGTTTACAAATGCTTAAAAGTAAAGATGAAAAATTAAAATCGAATTTACAAGAAAGCCAAAGTAGAATAGAGTCTATTGCTGGGATTCATAATGTTTTATACAACCCAGATATGTTGGATGTTATTTCTATAAAAGAACATATTAAAAATATTATAAATTATTACAAAAGATTATTTCCTACAAAAATTATTTATAAATTAACGATAGACGATTCTATTTTACGGATGGATAAAGCAACACCTTTTGCACTTTTATTAAACGAATTAATTAACAATTCTAATAAACACGCTTTTGCAAAAGTAGAAAACCCAGAAATACAAATTTTGTTTAAGAAAATGGGCGAAGAATACCTGTTTGAATATACAGATAATGGGAATTTTAAAAATGAAACCAGTAGTAACGAATCTTTAGGAATGAAAATTATTGACATGATGGGTAATCAATTAAAAGGAAACATGATTATAAAAAAAACGAATGGCTTTAACCTAATTTTACGATTTTAATACATGAGTAACCATATAAAAATTTACATCTTAGAAGACGAAATAATTACCCAAGAATTATTAAAAGAAACTTTAGAAAGCTTTCAATATAAAGTTTGTGGTACAGCAACAGATGCAGTAACAGCATTAAAAGAAATTGAATTGCTAAAACCAGATATTGCTATTTTAGATATTCGAGTAGAAGGAGATAAAACAGGTATTTGGTTAGGCAACCAAATAGAAATTCCTTTTATTTATTTAACAGCTTTTAACGATATAAACACAATTAAAAAAGCAATTGTTACACAGCCAGTTAGTTATTTAGTAAAACCTTTTAACGATAAAGATTTATTTATTGCAGTAGAATTGGCAATTAGTAAAATAGAAAATACAAAACATATTGTTGTAAAAGATCGTGGGCAAAGTGTTAAAGTTTTTGTAGAAGATATTTTATACGCTAAGAAAGAAGATAAATACATAAGTATTCACTTAAAAGATTCTAAACGTTTAATTCGTTCTAGTATTAATGAATTTTTAGAAACAGTAGATTGCGACTCATTTCTACAAGTGCATCGTTCTTACGTTGTAAACAAAAAACATATTGCTGGTTTCGATTCGAAAGAAATTCATATAAATAATCAGTTAATTCCTATTTCTAGAAGTTTGCTGAAAGAAGTTTTAGAAGAAATTTCTTAAAAACTGCTAACTATTTTTCTTCAATTTATATTTAAAAACCCATTATTTAATTAAAATGACGGGGTTTTTTACTTCAAAATTACCGTTCACGACTTTTTTACTACCATTCGCGACATTTTTTTTTCTGTAAGCTAAAACCAAAGTATGTTTGTTAACAAATATTTAACCAAACTAAACATACTTTAAATTCACTTACTATGAAATCACTAAAAATTACATTCATCTTATTATTTATCAGTTTAGCAAGTTTTGCGCAATCGGGCATGGTTTTCCAAGGAATTGCCAGAGACAATAACAGTGCAGCCATTGTAGACAAAACAATGATTTTCACTTTTAGAATTACACTAACAGATGGTACAGATTTGTACAAAGAAACACAACAAATAAGAACCGATAATTTTGGTGTCTTTTCTCACGTAATTGGTACAGGTAATGCAGTTACTGGTACTTTTGGTGGTGTAGATTTTAGCCAAGGAAATTTAAAATCTATTATTACAGTAAGTAATGAAGGTACAGATACACAAATTTACGACCAAAAATTTGAGTACGTCCCTTATGCAAAACGTGCAGAAAGTGCAACAAGTGCAGACAATGGTGTGCCAGTAGGTACAATTATAACAATGTTGGCTGGAGCCATACCAGAAGGTTATATAGAATGTAATGGGCAAAGTCTTGCAGATCCTAAATTTGCAAAATTAAAACTTGCGCTTGGTGGTATGACTAACATACCTAATCTTGGTGGTATGTATTTAAAGGGTAGTGGTGCACCTAATAATGGAAATTACACACATGAAATAGGTTTAGGTGCGTATCAAGAGCCATCTACACAAAGTCATACACATGTTTATGGTGCTAATCACGAAACAAATGAAACTGGAAATCACGTGCATGGAGTAAGATTTGCAAATACCGAGAATAATGATTCGGGTGGACAAGGTTATGCAGCGAATAATAATCATCAATCTTTTAGGAGTTCTGACAGAACTGGTGGTGCTTCACAATGGTATTATGATAATAATCATGCTCAAAGAATGGTGGAAACAAAAGGTAATCACAAACACACTGTAAATGTTTCAGGAAGAACAGGTCATGGAGGTATTTTAGGTACTGGTCAAAGAGATGGTAATATAGAGAAAGAAAATCGTCCATATAGTTTTGGTGTACGCTATTTAATAAAATACTAATACAAACCCTAATTAATACATAAACAACATATTATGAGAAAATTACTAATTTTCTTGTTGTTTTGGGTGGGTATAACTCAAGCACAAGAGCAAAGCGATCATAAAGGATCTTTCCTTTCTGGTGCTGGCAATATAAAAAATACAGGAAATAATTTACAAATTCAGTTTCAAATTGGTGGTGCTTTTCAGTACCCAATGTCTGCTACAACAAAAACCAAGGCAGGTTTCCCTTTTGGGGTTTTATACGTGCCAAATACGTTTAGCGATAAAACCTACGAAGTTTCTAAGGGCTATTACCCAGATAAAATTAGGCTTAGTTGGTCTATTGGTGCCAATGAAGAAAATATTACAAAAGTTAAAATTTTTAGAAAACCATTAGCAGCACAAACACCTTATAGGTTATTAGCAACAGTGGGTAAAGATGTTTTTGAGTTCGAAGATACTCAAGTAGAAGGTGGTATTTTGTACCAATATAGGTTAAAAGCAGAAGGTTTAAATAGTACAGAAATAAAATTTGTAAACTTTATAGAAGGCATTGGGTATAGAAACCCAACAGCATTTGTGTCTGGTACCATTAGTTTCGAAGGAGGTAGCCCAGTTAAAGATGTAAAAGTTTTAGCAGAACCAATTGGAGCAGAAGGTGCTCTTGGTAAAGGAACTTCTTTGCAATTTAAAGATGTAGCAGAACATATGTATTTAAGCGAAAATTTCGAAGAGATATCTGCAAATAATGCAACAGTAGAAGGTTGGTTTGCACCAAAAATTGGAGGTGGTATCTTAACTCCTTATAGTTTTTCTACGGAAGATGGTACAGAATTCGAGTTAGCCTTTAATTATAATGGAGCTAATAACGATATGTCTCTAAGTTTTAAAAAAATAGGAGATACCAATTTAAGAAGCTTTACACTTGCAGGTTCATACCCAACAGGAGAGGTAAATGCAGCTGGTAAAGATGTGTTTGCAAATTTAGCAACTGTTACAAACGAAACTTTTGTACACATTGCAGTGGCTTTAAAAAATGGAAACATTCCAAGCGTTTTTATAAATGGTAGAGAAATTACCCAAGCTTATTTTAATGATGCAAATATTCCAGAAAATGTTACTGAACCAACGTTTACTGCTGGTGTAGAAACAGCATATATTAGTAATAGTTCTAATTTAAGATCTGTTAGAGTTGGTGCTGGTTATGTGGGGTATGTAGATGAGTTTAGAATTTGGAGCAAAGCCTTAAGTGCAGATCAAATTAGAAGAGATTACAAACGTTATTTAGATGGTAGCGAAACTGGTTTAGAAATGTACACAAGAATGGATGAGGCATATGGAAATTATGCGTACGATTTGTCTAAAACAGGTTTTAATTTTCATAAAAACGATTTAATTACCTCTGTAATTAATTCTACAAACACAGTTTTCTCATCTATAAAACCAACCAAAGAACAATTAGGTGTTTTTGGTATTACAGACAAAGATGGTAATTATGCTATTTCTGCAATTTCTTATGCAGGTTCTGGAGAGCAGTTTAAAGTAACACCAAGTTTTGGGGTTCATAAATTTAAACCAGCAAGCCAAACCTTATTTTTAGGGAAAGAAGAATCTGTAGTAAATAAAATAGATTATGAAGATGTTTCTTCCTTCAAATTTAATGGTAGAATTGTGTATGATACTCGCGAAGTATTTGCTACAATTCCTATTTCTGACCCAGCTTTAGATAACATTATCGAAATTAGAGAAACAGGCTATAATTCGTATTTAGTAAATGGTACAGTTACACTTAATAAAGGACAGTATTTTTATGAAGGTGGAGAAGTAAATCCTGCAACTGGTAATTTAATTAATGGAGAGTTAAAGCAATACCCAGTATTAGGTATCGAAGGAGCAAATATACTTATAGATGGTAAAATTGTTTTTGATGCAGACAACCAACCTGTGGTTACAGATGTAGATGGTAAATTTGCAATTAATGTTCCTATTGGTAAGCATAAAGTAGAAATCACTAAAAACGGTCATAAATTTACGCATGAAGGAAGGTTTCCGCAGAAACAAGCTAGTACAGGTGCAAGTTTATTCGATTTTTATGAAGACCAAATACAGGAGCGTTGGTTTTTAGATGAAACGCGTGTAACTATTGTTGGTAAAGTTGTTGGTGGTAGAATACAATCGGAAAAAGAAATCGGTTTTGGTTTTAATGGTTTAAAAGAACATGAAAATGAAGTTGGGGAAGATGAGCCAGAAAACAAAGAAGTGTATTCTGCAGTAAATAACATTGGGCAAGCAACAATTACTTTTAAAGGAGATTTAAATACGAATGAACTAGATTATATTGCAACTACAAATGCAGCAACTGGTGAATATAAAATTAAATTAATTCCTTATAAATATACTGTTAAAGCAAATGGAGGAATTAAAGTAGCTAGCAATTCAGATATAAACAGTAAATTTTTAGATGTAGATGAAGAGTTTGATGTTACAGAAATAAAAGAAAACATAACTTCTAGTTTTACTGCAATAGATGGAACTGAATTTATATCAGAACCATACCAATATGAAAAAAGTTTTAGATACAATTCTAAAATTAATGTACGATTGATAGAACAAGAATATGAGCAAAAGTTTCCTTTAACCAACGACAAAAATATAACAATAGATGTATCTGAGCTTGCAGTGCCTTTGTACAAGCAAAAAGAAGAATACAGACTTGCTTTTGAGGTTACACAAGATTATGTAAATAAAGATGAAGCAGAAACTGTTGTAGTAAAAGAATATTTTAACGAAGGTGCTTTTAATATTACTAATAATTTTGCAAGTACAAATGCAAAAGATACTTCTGTAGAATTGGTAAAAAAATCGGGAAAAGAAGTTTATGTTTATTCTTTTAGAGCTGGTTTGCCAAACATTACACATACAGATGGTTTTAAAAGTGCGATGACAATTGAGTACAACGTTTCTGGTTTAAACCCAATTTCAATTATAAATCCTGAAGTTTTTAAAGCGGAAGGAATTGTTATTGGAGGTAAATCTGCAGATGGTACAACATTTTCTACAGTGGCACCAGAAGTGCCAGATATTATTTTAAGAGACCCACCTGGTTCTAACAGTTTTGCAAGTATAGAAAAAGGAACCTCTATTTCTTTTGAAAAATCTAATGGGAGTTCTACAAATAATACTTTTGGTGGTGGTTTATATGCGAGTGTTGGGCCAACATTTAGTAGTGTTGCAGGTAGTCCATTTTTTGGACTTGAAACAGAAATTCAAGTTATTGCAGATTTAGAGGCTAATTTTTCGAAATCTCAAGAAATAAATACTAATGGTAGCACAACAGAAACCTATGAATTTAATGAGACGATTTCTACGAGTGACGATCCAGAATATGTAGGTGCAGATGGAGATTTATACATAGGGAATGCGAAAAATGTATTTTACGGTTTGTTTAACAATATGTTTGTAACGAACATTGTTCCTAAATTTCCAAATGGTACAGATGTACCTCACATTATTGTTGCTGGTAAAGACAAAGACGATAATCCTGTAAATATTTACATAAGTGCTAGAAAAGATTACTTTATAGCAGAACAACCAACAAATACGTTTTTCTCTTATTCTCAAAAACATATTTTAGAGAAATTGATTCCGGATTTAGAATCTTTAGTAAATAATTTGAATGCTGGCGTAAAACCAGATCCAGATAAAGATTATCAATCGCCTAATTTCTATCAAAAACAAATTGAATTATGGCAGAAAATTATACAAGATAACGAAAGAGATAAATATAGAGCGTTAAAATCTAGAGCAACTTTAAAAACAGAAATACTTGCTAAAATCATAAAAGACAGAGAAGATTTAAAATTAAAAGAAGATGGGTTAACGCCTTCAGATTTTGCAAACTCTATACTTTCATTTATTTACGGTTCAGGAACAAGTAATGAATTTACCAAATATATGAATAGCTTAAGTGGTTTAGTTTCCTCAAACTTTGAAACTAATAAATCTTTTGATGCAGGTGTTGGTGAATTAACTTCTTCAATAAGTACTTCGTCTGTAATATCTAAAACCTATGAAAAAACAATTGACTTATCAGCTGATTTTAAAGTTCAATTAGGTGGGTTAATAAATAATGTGGGGGTAATAGGTAATATTGCAGGTTCCCATTCTAGTGTAAGCACAAATTCTGCGCAATTCGATGAAGAATATACATCGACCATTACTTATACTTTAAAAGACAACGACCAAGCCAATGTGTTAAGTGTAGATGTTGTAAATTTATTTGATGGTTCTGGACCCGTTTTTATTACAAAAGGAGGGGCAACTTCTTGTCCTTTTGAAGGCCCAACTGTTTCTAATTTTTATAAAAATGATGGTTATAATGCAAATACAGTTGGTGCTGGTGGAGAACAACTATCAGAAGGTACTATAAGTGTGTACAAACCAGAATTAAAAGTAAATAAAACCTTAATTAAAAACTTAGCAGAAAGTGTAGGCGCTGTTTTTACGTTACAACTTAAAAATTTAAGTGATACAGGTACAGATTTAGAACACATCATTTATGTAGATCAAACTACATTAAATGGAGCTGAAACAAACATAGATCAAAATGGTTTTCCTATACGTTTACCTTATAACGAAACTGTAGAAATTCCTTTTATCGTTACAAAAAACTCATCTTCAGATGTGTATAATTATGAGAACATTCGAGTGTATTTAGCAAACCCTTGTATCGATTTAAATGATTCAGATGCGTTTGTAGATGTTTCTGTAGAGTTTAAAAAATCGTGTAGTAATGTTAGTATTTCTGCACCACAATCTAATTGGGTGTACAATAGAACAGAAGCTTTTAATTACGACAATCAAGGAAATTTATTAGGTACAAATGCTTTACCAATAACGTTTACAGACTTTAATACAGATTTTGCTGGTTTTAGAAAAATAACGTTACAATATAGAAATGCAAATGCATCTAGTTGGACAAAGTTTAAGACCTATTATGGAAGCCAAGCTTTAAAAGACGATGCATCAGACCCTAATGGAGTAGTAATCGATTCTGAAACTAAATTTACATTCGATTGGGATATTGTAGGATCTAACATTGCAGATGGAACTTACGAAATAAGAGCGATTGCATTTTGTACAGACGAAGTTTCTTTTGAGTCGGATATTGTAAAAGGTACCATTAATCTTACACCACCAGTTGTTTTTGGTACACCTTCACCAAGTGATGGGATTTTAGATATTGGAGAAGATATTAACGTTCGTTTTAACGAAGAAATTAATACGCATATTTCTACAAATATTACATTAAGAGGTTTAAAAAATCAACAAAAAATAGACCATAGTGTAAGTGTAGCTTTAGATGGTTCTACAAACCAAATAGAACTTCCAAAACAAAACTTATTATCGAAAGCATTTAGCATTCAGTTTTGGTTAAATTTCGATGAAACTAGTAATGGGGTTCTTGTAAACCAAGAAGATGGGCCAAAAGTAACTTTAAACGGAACAGATCTAGTTTTTGAATTAGATGGACAAACGATAGAAGCTACCATAGACGAATCGCAATATAATTTCTATTCATTAATTTATGGAGATGGCGCAAATCCTTATTTAGAGATTTTAGAAAATGGTAAAGTTTTAAAAACAGAACCATTAGCAAAAGAATTATCTTTTAATAACAACAATCCAATTCTTTTTGGTGGAACAGGAATTAAAGGAAATATACATGATCTACGTATTTGGAACAAAGCAACCACGTCTGCACAAGCTGCAGCCGAAAAAGACTTTACATTAACTGGTAAAGAATTAAAGTTGTTAGGATATTGGCCTTTAGATGAAGGACATGGAACCTTAGGTGCAGAAAAAGTACGTGCAAGAAGTGCAAATGTTAATTTAAGTTGGACGATTAAGCCCAAAGGACAAGGTTACGAGTTTAGTAACAATAGTTATTTAACTTTCGACAATGTAGGTTTTGTACAACCAACAAATTACGAAGACATTACCATTTCTTTCTGGGTAAAAGCAGATGCAGGTGATGTAGGAACAATTTTTGGAAACGGAACTGGAAAAGAGAATATTGGTGAACCAAAATTAACAAACGGTTTCAGAAACAAATGGGACATTAGTTTATTAGAAAACGGAACTTTAAATCTAAAAACAGAAGGTGTAGATTATAAATTAACTACAAATGCTATTACAGATTCTAATTGGCATCACATTGCATTAATTGTAAAAAGAGGAGGTAGCTTAAATACTTTTGTAGATGGGAAACAAAATACTACTGTTTCTTCTCAGAATATTGGAGGTATTGCAGGTGCTAAATTATATTTAGGAGCTCGTTTTAATAGAAATATTCCAGTAGACGAAAACGGAATTGTAACAGGTTCTCCAACAGAAACTATCGAAAATCATTTTACAGGTAATTTAGATGAGTTTAGAGTTTGGAACTCTGCAAGAAGCTTCGAGCAAATTAAAAGAGATCGTTATTTCGAGTTAGATAGAGAAACTGCTGGTTTGTTAATGTATGTGAATTTTAATGAAGAAGAAGCAACAGTTGCAGACAAAGGTCCACGTTATAATATTAGAAAAGGAGATGGAACTACATTAGGTTTTGTAACTCTTTTAAATGGTAATGCTCGTAAATTTATAGAAGATTCACCAGCAATTAAGCCAGTTCTTAAATACACAAACATACCTTACACTACGATTATTAATGGAGATGAAATGATTATTTCGCCAACATTAACAGCAGAAGAATGGAGCTTGTTTGAAGGACAAATATTAGACGTTTCTGTGGCAAATATGTACGATAATCACTTTAACAAACAATTATCGCCTTTAAGTTTCTCAGCATTCGTAAACAGGCAAGAAGTTAATTGGTTTACACAAGATGGTACCAAAACAATTGTAACAGAAAAAATTGTAGACGAAAGCTATAATTTCGTAATGGATGTGGTTAATAAAGGAGGAAACAACAAAGATTTTACAATCTCTGGTGTGCCAAATTATATGACAGTTTCTGCAAGTTCTGGAACTGTTGGACCAAATTCTATGAAGCAATTAAAGTTTAATGTAGATAAAGAATTAGCAATGGGAACATACAATGCTACTATCTACTTGAATTTAGATAATGGTTATACAGATAGATTAGACTTCGAATTAAGAGTTATACAAGATGCTCCAGATTGGTCTGTAAATCCTGCTGATTTTGCCTATAGTATGAATATTATTAGCCAGATTAAAATCTATGATAATTTTTCTAGAGATACATACACAAAAGTGGGTGCTTTTGTAGATGGAGAAAAAAGAGGAGAAGCTTATTTAGTGTACGATACTGGTTACGATTCTTATTACGCGTTCTTAACAATGTATAGTAATGTAAGTGCAAACGAAGTAGTTACTTTTAAAATTTGGGATGCTTTAAATGGTAAAACCAGAGTAGCAACTATTAATGGAAACCCTTCTGTAATTTTCTTAGAAAACAATGTTTTGGGTACAAAATCGAACCCAGCAATATTTAACGCAGGAAAATACTCGGAACAAGTACTTTCATTAAATAAAGGTTGGACTTGGAGTTCTTTCTTTGTAGAAGACGATCGATTTAATGATGTTACAGAAACATTTAAAGATTTAGATCTTACAGATGGAGACATTGTAAAATACGGAACACAGTTTACAAGATATGAAAACGGTTATTGGTCTGGAAGTTTAACAACGATAGAAAATGACAAAGCATATAAAATTCAATTAGCGAAACAGAATAAGCTTAGCATAAAAGGAGACGAAGTAAACCCTGCTAATTTGCCTATTGCTATTTCACAAGGTTGGAACTGGTTATCATTCCCAATCCATAGAAATATTAGTTTAAGAGATGCATTAGCTTTCTATGAACCTACAGATGGAGATGTTATTAAAGACCAATATAGTTTTGCGGTTTATGATGAAAATTCAGCAGAATGGTCTGGAACTTTACGTTACTTACAATCAAATAGAGGGTATATGTTAAAGTCAGATAAAGATCAATCATTTAGTTACCCTAGCATCAATTTTGCTGCAAAAGGAGTTGTAAATGGTCAAGATCATACATCCGAAATGATTAATAGTTTTGCCAAATATCAATTTAATATGGGTGTAATTGCAGAAGTTACAACAGACGAAATTTTTAGTGAGGTAAAAGTTTACGATAACAATAATGTGTTAAGAGGAAGCTCTAAAATTGAAGAAGTAAATGGAAAACAAATGAGTTTTATTTCAATTTTTAGTGACGAATCAGAACAGTTAAAGTATGTTTTATCAAACTCTAAAAAAGAAATTGAATTAACAAAAGAGTTGTTTTTCGTATCAAATGCGGTTCAGGGAACATTAAAAACACCAATAGAATTAAACTTAAAATCGTTGTCTGTTGATGAGAGTTTTAAAGACTCTGTAAATATGTACCCAAATCCATTTAAAGACGAATTAATTTTAAGTGTTTGGGGGAACACGAATGTTACCAATTTAATATTTTATAATACTTTAGGCGTTAAAGTAAAAGAAGTTGAGGTTGCAAAACCAAATACAAAAATTACTACGAACGATTTACAAATAGGGGTGTATTTCGTAAAGATTATAGATATAGATGGTAAGCAAATAGTAAGAAAAGTAATTAAAAAATAAATTATTTATGAGAAATAGTATTTTATTTATATTCTTATTATTAGCAGCTAACGTTTACAGCCAATCTCCAGATTGGTCTGTAAACGCTAGTTTATATCAATATAACATGACGTTTACAGTTGTTTTAAATGTAAACGGAACTGTATTAACAAACTCTAATGATAAAGTTGGAGCTTTTGTAAATGGAGAAAATAGAGGAGAAGCAACAGTAGTTTATAATGCAAATGCAAAAAAGTATGTTGCTTATTTAACTGTTTTAGCAAATACAGCTGCAGAAACCATTAGCTTTAAAATTTATGATAGTACAAACGATGTAATTATTAGTGTACCAAAAACAGAAATTTTCGAAATAAATAAAAATATTGGTGGCGCTTTTCAATCTTACAGTATTGCAAACCCAATACTTGGTTCTCAAGCAAAAATTAATAGTTTTTCGTTTCAAGGAATTACGTCAGAAAGTACTTCAATAACGAATAATACAGTTAGTGTAGAAGTATTATCTACAGTAGACATTACGAGTTTAACACCTGTTTTTACGACAGAAAGTAATGGAAAACTCTATTTAAATAAAGTTTTGCAAGTTTCGTCTAACAATACATTAGATTTTACAAACGATGTAGTTTATGAAGTTTTATCTGAAGATGAATCTCTAAAAGAAGTTTACACAGTTAAGGTAAAGAAAATAGTGAACACTTCTGCCAATAATATTACTTTTTCTAGTGCAAGTTTTACGTATGATGGAACTCAAAAATCGTTAGCAATTGGTGGTACTTTACCAGCAGGAACAAGTGTAACATACTCAAATAATGGTTTAACAAATGTAGGTTCTAAACAAGTTACAGCAACGATTTCTGGAGCAAGTTTTCAAGCTGTAGTTTTTACTGCTAATTTAACAGTAACTCAAGCTCCAATAACTGGAGTAACTTTTTCTGATACAAATTTCACGTATGATGGAACAGAAAAAACAATGTCAATTGTTGGAAATCTTCCAAATGGAACTTCGCTTAATTACGTTTTAAATACTAGAACAAATGCAGGGACACAAGAAGCATTTGCATTAATTACAGGAGATAATTATGTGAATTTAGTTTTAAAAGCTAATTTAACAGTAGAGGAAGCAGTTTTTGGTGGATTTACTCTTAACGATAAAAGTTATGAGTATGATGGAAACCCAAAATCAATTTTAGTTACAGAAAATATTCCAAATGGAACTTCTGTTTCTTATGAAAATAATAATAAAATTGATGCTGGTATTTATGAAATTGTAGCCACTATTTCTAAAGAGAATTATAAAGATATCGTTTTAAAAGCAAATCTTACAATAGATAAATTAACGCTTAGAAATTTTTCTCTAGGAGACGAGATTTATGTGTATGATGGAAATCCAAAATCTTTAAAAATTTCAGGTAGTTTTCCAGAAGGAGCTTCCGTTTCTTATTCGAACAATAGTTTTACAAATGTTGGTTCTTATGAAGTTACAGCTACTGTTACTGGAAATAATTATACCAATTTTACCTTAAAAGGAAGTCTTATAATCGCAAAAGCAAACTTAAATGGTTTTTCTTTTGAAGATAAAAACTTTGTTTTTGATGGAACTCCAAAATCATTAGAAATTTCAGGAAATTTACCAGAAGGTGTATCCGTTTCTTATTCCGCTAATAATATTAAAGATGCTGGTGCTTATGAGATTACAGCAATTATTTCTGGAGCTAATCATATAAGCAAAGTTTTAAAGGCAACATTAACAATTTCAAAAGCTACATTACAGAGTTATACTTTAAATAACGAAAGTTATGTTTTTGATGGGAACACAAAATCTATTAAAATAAAAGAATGTTTGCCAGAAGGAGCTTCAGTTAGTTACACAAATAACGAAGTTTCTAATGTAGGTGTTTATGAAGTTACAGCAACAATTTCTGGTGCTAATTATACAGCGCAAGTTTTAAAAGCAACTTTATCAATTGTAAAAGCAACCTTAAATGGACTTGGTTTAACTAGTAAAAATTTTGTGTATGATGGAACCCCAAAATCCCTTGCAATTTTAGGGAATTTACCAAATGGAGTTTCAGTCTCTTACTCAAGTAATAGTTTTACAAATGCAGGTTCTCACGAAGTTACTGCCACTATTTCTGGTGCTAATTACGAAGACTTAATTCTAAGAGCAAATGTAATAATAGCAAAAGCAACATTAATTGGTTTTACTTTAGATGATGAGAATTTTGAATATGATGGAACACAAAAATCTCTTTCAGTTTCTGGAATTTTACCCAATGGAGTTTCAATTTCTTATTTGAATAATAGTTTTACAGATGCTGGTTCTTATAAAGTTACTGCAACTATTTCTGGTGCTAATTATCAAGATTTAACTCTAAAAGCAAATGCAATAATCGCAAAAGCAAACCAGACAATTACTTTTAATAAAATAACAATTCCATCAGATAAAAATGAATTTAATTTAGAAGCTACCTCTAGTTCAGGGTTAGAAATTCTATATACAAGTTCTAATACAGATGTTGCAATTGTTTCTGGAAACTTAGTGTTTATTGTTGGAAATGGTATGGCTACTATAACTGCTAGCCAGCCAGGGAATAATAATTTTAATCCTGCAGAAAACAAATCTCAAGAATTAAATATTACCACTTTAGGAGCAAAATCTGAAATCTTTAACACAAAGTCAGTTTTATTGTATCCAAATCCAGTAAACTCGAATTTAAAGTTGAAATTAAATACGAAACAACCTCAAGTAATCTCTATATTTGATACTACAGGAAAAATAATAAAAACGATAAATGGCTATCAATCAGAAAAAAATATTGATGTTAGTAATTTTACAGCTGGAAGTTATTTTATAAAAATTAAAGATACTGAAGGTCGAATATCTGTAAAAAGTTTTATAAAAAACTAAAATTATTACAACTAGCTACTATCTAAAACACTCAATAAATTTATTTTTTGGGTGTTTTTTTATAATTAAAATTCAAAGATTACTAAAATTATATTTTCTAATTTTGAAGAAATTTAATAATCGAAATGAACAAGCCTTTTCAATTTAAAGAATTTACCATCAATCAAGATATAACTGCTATGAAAATTGGTACAGATGGCGTTTTATTAGGTGCTTGGTGTGCTGTAGATAAGTATCCTGATACAATTTTAGATATTGGTTCTGGAACAGGAGTAATTTCTTTAATGATTGCACAACGTTCGGATGCTATGACAATTGATGCTGTTGAGGTTGATGAAAATGCGTATGAACAATCTGTAGAGAATTTTGAGCAATCGGATTGGGGCGATCGTTTGTATTGTTACAATGCAACTTTTCAAGAATTTGCTGAAGAAATTTCGGAAGAAGAAGAAACCTACGATTTAATTATAACGAATCCGCCTTTTTATAATGACGATTTTGAAACAGAAAATGAATCAAGAAATAAAGCACGTTTTACTTCGTCTTTATCTTTTGAAGAATTAATTATTGGAGTTGCTAAAATTTTATCAGAAAACGGAACTTTTGCAACCATTATTCCTTTTAAAGAAGAAGTTAGTTTTATCAATTTAGCCAAAGAAAATAACTTGTTTTTAAATAGAGTTTGTCGAGTTCAAGGAAATGAAACATCAGAAATTAAAAGAAGTTTGTTAGAGTTTTCATTTGAGCAAAAAGAAATAAAAGAAGAAAATTTAATTATAGAAACTGGTCGTCATCAATACACAGAACAATATATTAATTTGGTAAAAGATTTTTATTTGAAAATGTAATTACCCAATCACGTTATTAGGATTGTATCCTAAATAAGTGGTTTCTTTTTCAATAAATTTAATTCCATATTGCTCTAATTCCTTCAAAATTGGTTCATACACTTCTTTAGAAATAGGAATTTGAACTCCAGGTGTTTTTATTTCTCCTTTTAATATTTTTAAAGTAGCAATTGCAACAGGTAAACCAACAGTTTTAGCCATTGCTGTATACGTTTGGTTTTCTCCAAGAACAACTAAACTACTCTCAATTTGATGCTTTTCGCCATCAATTTCATAGCCAAACAAATGTTGCATTACAATCATATCTTTATCATGTTCATGTAAAGTCCAAGAATCTTCTAAAATACGTTGTAACATTTTTGCGGGCGTTGCATTTTTAATGCCTATTTTTTTCTTCGGATTAAAAATATCAAGTTCAATTAATTTTTCCCACATAATATCATCTTGATCTATTTTTAGATAAGAACGTAGTTTTAATTCCACAGAATCGGAAGGAGAATAGGCTAAAAATAAATTGACAAAATCTCTGTAACTCATGTTTTCAGAATCTTCAATTGTGTAAGAATCATCTGTCATGCCTAACTGAACAAAAATATTCCAAGCTCTCGAAAAACCAACTTTTCTAATAGTTCCTCTGTACATTGTAGGAATTTTTTCTAAACCATAAACACTTCTATATTTTAACGAATCTCTATTTGCATAGGCTTCAAACTTGGTGTTGTTTATTTTTAAAAATTCTGTTCTTCGAAACAATTTATGATAAGGAATGTATTTATAAGTTCCTTCTTGAATAAACATTGCAGCACCTCCTTGTCCTGCTAAAACAACATTTCTTGGGTTCCAAGTAAATTTATAATTCCAAAGATTGTTATCGCTTTCTGGTGCAACCAAACCACCTGTAAAAGATTCAAACAATAACATTTTTGCATTTTTTTCTCTAATGCTGTCAATAATTTGCATGGCACTCATATGATCTAAACCTGGATCTACACCAATTTCATTCATAAAAACGAGCCCTTTTTCTTTTACTTGCGTATCTAAAGCTTTCATTTCATTGGAAACATAAGATGCAGTAACCATGTTTTTACTGTATTTTACACAGTCTTTAGCAACCTCAATATGAAATCTTGCAGGCAACATAGAAACCACAATATCAGATTTTTGAATCTCTTTTACACGCTGGTTTTTATCAAAAACATCAAAAATAATAGCAGTCGCATTTTTATGATTATTAATTAATTTAGTTGCATTTTCAATTGAAATATCTCCAATAGTTAAGAATAGATTTTCCTGTTCAGATTTTTCTAAAAGGTATTTTATAAGAGATGAACTCGATTTACCTGCACCAATAATTAATATGTTTTTCATAAACGAAAAGATGTATTTTTGTGTAAATACGAAGATACATTAATTGTTTAAAATTTAACAAAAACCATTAAAAATGTTTAAAAATATTATTTTCACTTGTTTTTTAGGAATGTTGGCAATTATTTTAGGAGCTTTTGGAGCACATGCTTTAAAAGAAACGTTAACTGCAGATCAATTATTGAGTTTCGAAACAGCAGTTCGTTATCAAATGTATCATGTAATTGTGTTATTAATTGTAAATATGTACGAAGGGTTTTCATCAAAACAAAAAAACACAATTAGCTATTTATTTTTTATTGGAATCTTACTTTTCTCTGGTTCTATATATCTAATTCAATTAATAAGTGTTTCAGCAAAATCGATTTGGTTTGTAACGCCTTTTGGTGGTCTTTTTCTAATCATAGGTTGGGTTTCCATGATTGCGATATTCATAAAAAAAAGTAGAAAACGATAAAATTTTGATATTTTTTAATTAAAAAGAAGTCTGTTTTAAAATAATGCTTAATTTTGCAAGACACTAAAAACCAAAAAATATTGATATGGTAGATACAAATACGAAATCGATTTCGTTAAATAGTCTAGGAATCAAAAATGCAACAATTCGTTATCAACTTTCTTCAGACGAATTACACAGCGAAACTTTACAAAAAAAACAAGGAGTAGCATCTTCTTTAGGAGCAATTGCTGTAAACACAGGTGAGTTTACGGGGCGATCTCCAAAAGATCGTTTTATTGTAAAAGACGACGTTACAAAAGACGAAGTTTGGTGGAGTAACATCAACCTTCCTTTCGATTCAGATAAATTTGATGCGCTTTATAATAAAGTGACAGATTATTTATCAGGAAAAGAAATCTTTGTAAGAGATTCGTATGCTTGTGCAGATAAAAATTATAAATTAAATATTAGAGTTGTAAACGAATATCCTTGGAGCAATATGTTTACTTACAATATGTTTTTACGACCAACTGCAGAAGAATTAAAAGATTTTTCTCCAGAATGGACAGTTGTAAATGCACCAGGTTTTATGGCAGATCCAGCAATAGATGGAACTCGCCAACATAACTTTGCAATTTTAAATTTTACAAAAAAAATAGCTTTAATTGGTGGAACTGGTTATACTGGTGAAATCAAAAAAGGAATTTTTTCTGCGTTGAATTTTATACTTCCAGTATTCAAAAATACCTTACCAATGCATTGTTCTGCAAATGTTGGTAAAGATGGAGATACAGCTATCTTTTTCGGATTATCTGGAACAGGAAAAACTACATTATCTACAGATCCAAACAGAAGTTTAATTGGTGATGATGAACATGGTTGGACTGCAGAAAATACTGTTTTTAATTTTGAAGGTGGTTGTTATGCAAAAGTGATTAATTTATCGGAAGAACAAGAACCAGAAATTTTCGGAGCCATTAAAAAAGGAGCAATTCTAGAAAATGTTGTGATGGATGATAAAGGAGTTATCGATTTTGCAGATACCTCAATCACACAAAATACAAGAGTTAGTTATCCAATTTATCATATAGATAATATTAAAGAACCATCAATTGGTAAAAATCCAAAGAATATTTTCTTTTTAACTGCAGATGCTTTTGGAGTTTTGCCTCCAATTTCGAAGTTAACGCCAAACCAAGCAGCATACCATTTTATTTCTGGTTATACAGCAAAAGTTGCAGGAACAGAAGCAGGAGTTACAGAACCAACACCAAGTTTTTCTGCGTGTTTTGGTGCACCTTTTATGCCTTTGCATCCTACAAGATATGCAGAAATGTTAAGCAAAAAGATGAAAGATGCTGGAGTAAATGTTTGGTTGATAAATACAGGTTGGTCTGGAGGCCAATATGGAGTTGGTAGAAGAATGCCTTTAAAATATACAAGAGCAATGATTACTGCTGTTTTAAATGGAGATTTAGGAAGCTATAGATACGAAGATTATCATATTCATTCTGTTTTCGGAGTTGCACAACCAAGAACATGTCCTGGAGTTCCAACAGAATTATTAAGTCCAAGAGCAACTTGGAATGATGATGAAGCATATTATAAAACAGCATTTAAGTTATCGAATGCTTTTAGACATAATTTTACACAATTTGAAGAAATAGCAAGCGAAGATATTCGTAGAGGAGGCCCTCAACGTTATGCTTTTTAATAGAAAATCTTTATTTTCCCTCATTAAAACACCTCATTTTGAGGTGTTTTTTTATTTTTAGAGTATATTTAATCAACTTTATAATTTATGATAAAAAATTGGTTTAAAAACATTGGTCCAGGAACATTAGTTGCAGCCGCTTTTATTGGCCCAGGAACTGTAACAATTTGTACGTTAGCAGGCGTAAATTTCGGATTCAATTTATTGTGGGCGATGTTACTTTCTATTATTGCAACGATTGTTTTACAAGAAATGGCTGCAAGATTGGGTATTATTTCTCAAAAAGGATTGTCTGAAGTTATTAGAGAAGAAATGAAAATTCCTTTTTTAAAACACTTTGTAACGCTGTTAATTTTAGCCGCAATTGTGGTTGGAAATGCATCTTATGAAGCAGGAAATATCAGTGGAGGAATTTTAGGATTGGAAACTATTTTTGGAAAATCGATTTTAAATTTTGGCGATATTTCTATCAATTTAATGAGTTCTGTAATTGGTGTAATTGCATTTGTGCTTTTATATATTGGAAATTATAAATTTCTTGAAAAAGCATTGGTAACACTTGTTTTAGTGATGAGTGTTTCCTTTTTAATAACTGCAATAGTTACAAAACCAGACATTGTAGAAATCTTAAAAGGACTTTTTATTCCGAGATTTCCAGAGAAAAGTTTACTAACAGTTATTGGTTTAATTGGTACAACTGTTGTGCCTTATAATTTGTTTTTACACGCTTCTTTAGTAAAAGAAAGGTGGAATAAAACCGAAGATTTAAAATTGGCAAGAAAAGATACCATCATTTCTATTATTTTAGGAGGCTTGGTTTCTATGGCAATTATTGTTTCTGCAGCTGCAATTCCATTTGGCGAGATAACAAACGCAGCAGATTTGGCAAAAGGTTTGGCGCCTTTGTATGGCGAATTTGCAAAGTATTTTTTGGCTTTGGGTTTATTTGCAGCAGGAATAACATCTGCAATTACAGCACCTTTAGCTGCTGCTTATGTTGCAAAAGGTTGTTTGGGTTGGAGTGGAGGTTTAAAATCCAGAAAATTTAGAAGCGTTTGGATTATCATTTTAGTTTTAGGAGTTGTTTTTTCTTCCATAGGAATAAAACCAATAGATATTATAAAGTTTGCGCAAGTTGCAAACGGAATGTTATTGCCAATAATTGCAGGAATTTTATTGTGGATTATGAATAAAAAATCTGTTTTAGGCAATTATATAAATTCTAAAACGCAGAATATTATTGGTTTTGTAATTTTAGCAATTACCATATTTTTAGGAGCAAAAGGTATCTTAAAAGTCTTTAATCTTATTTAAAATGAAAATCGATATTAATTGTGATGTTGGAGAAGGAATTGAAAATGAGCACTTATTAATGCCACATATTTCGTCTTGCAATATTGCTTGTGGAGGTCATTTTGGAAATGCAGTAACAATCGATAAAACCATACAATTAGCAATCGAAAATAAGGTATTAATTGGAGCACATCCATCTTTTCCTGACACAAAAAACTTCGGAAGAATGGTAATGAACATTTCCCATGAAGCGCTTCAAAAAAGTATCGAAAATCAGTTAGAATTGTTTGAAAGTAGGTTGGCTTTGGTTGATGAAAAACTACATCACATAAAACCTCATGGAGCTTTGTATAATTTAATTGCTGTCGATAAAAATTTTGCAGAAATCTTTTTAAAATCTATCGAAAAATATAGTAAAGATGTTTTTTTATATGTTCCTTATAATTCTGTTATTGAAAAGTTAGCGATTGAAAAAAGCATAAAAATAAAGTATGAAGTTTTTTCGGATAGAAATTACAATAACGATTTAACTTTGGTTTCAAGAAACAAAGAAAATGCTTTAATTACTGATAAAGAAGACGTTTTTAAGCATGTTTTGTCAATGTATAAAGGAAAGGTAAAAACCATTTCAGGAGAACTTAAAACTATAAAGGCAGATACTTTTTGTATTCATGGAGATAATAAAAATGCAGTTTCAATATTAGAATACTTATCCGAAAAACTAAAAAAAGAAGGAATTAAAATTGCATAAAAAACCAACATACAAACCTTTTGGAAATGCATCGATTTTAATTGAATGGCAAGCAATTATTAGTGAAGAAATTCTGAATGATATTATCCTATTTAAAGAGAAAATTCAAAAAGAAAAATCAATAGTAATTGCAGATTTTATAATAGGTTACAACTCTTTAACTTTAAAATATACAAACGAATTATCTAATTATTCTGATGAAATTGAAAGTTTAAAATCAATTTATAAACAAGATTTTAAACTTCAAAAAACAGAAAAATTTCTCTGGGAAATTCCTGTTTGTTACGATTTAGAATTCGGGATTGATTTAAAAGAAATATCCGAAAAATCAAACCTTACCATTAAAGAAATAATTAAATTACATTCAGAAAAAATATATACAGTTTTTTTTATCGGTTTTTTACCAGGTTTTCTTTATTTAGGAGGGTTAGATTCAAAAATACATTTCGATAGAAAACCCAATCCAAGATTAAAAGTAGCAAAAGGAGCCCTTGCAATTGGTGGAAAACAAACAGGTGTTTATCCAGAAGCATCTGCTGGAGGTTGGAATATTATTGGAAGAACTCCTATTCATTTTTTCAACATAAAAAACGAAAACCCGTGTTTTGCAAAAGCTGGCGATAAAATAAAATTCAAACCAATTTCTTTAGAAGAGTTTTATCAAACTGAAAAAGAAATTGCAGAAAACAACTATATAATCTCTAAAACTTTGCGAAATGATTAGAGTTTTAAAAGCAGGTTTTTATACCTCAATACAAGATAGAGGTAGAGTTGGTTTTGCGCAAAATGGCGTTCCTGTTTCTGGGGTTATGGATAGTTATCCTGCAGACGTAGCAAATAGTATTTTAAATAATTCTTTAGAAGATGCACTTTTAGAAATTACTTTTGGTGGTTGTAGATTAGAATTTTTAATAGAAACTATTATTTGTGTTTCTGGTGGCGATTTTTCAGCAACAATAAATAACAAGCCAATTCAACTAAATTCAAGAATAAAAATCAATAAAAAAGACGTTTTAAGTTTTGGAAAAATAAATTTCGGAGCAAGATGTTACTTGGCAGTAAAAGATGGTTTTTTAACGAAAAAAGTTTTAGGTAGCAGAAGTTTTTATCAAAATATAACAAACCAAATCATTATAAAGAAAGGAGATGTTTTACCAATTACGACTTTTAAAGGTTGTTTAGAAACATCAAATTCAGCAATAAAAATAAAAGAAACACATTTTAAATCAGAAGAAATATATTGTTATAAAGGTCCAGAATTCGAGTTGTTAAAAGATCATCAAAAAGAACAATTATTAGAAAATACTTTTACAATTTCTAACGATAATAATAGAATGGGAATTCGTTTAAATGAGTTAATTAAGAACGACATTCCTTCAATTTTAACATCTGCAGTTTTGCCAGGTACAGTTCAATTAACACCTTCTGGGAAATTAATTGTTTTAATGCGAGATTGCCAAGTTACTGGTGGTTACCCAAGAGTTCTACAACTTACAGGAAATGGCTATTAATAAATTAGCTCAAAAAACAACACATCAGAAACTAAATTTTAGGCTAAAAAGTATTTGAGTCAAGATTTAACCTTATACAGTCAAGTTAAACCCTGTTATAGGCTTATATTTGTAGTGTATTAATCGATACATCACTAAAAAAGTATAATTTAAAAAAATAAAAATGAAAAATTTATCAGGAGTATTATTAGGAACTGTTGTTGGAGCATTAGCAGGTATTTTATTTGCGCCAGACAAAGGAGAGAACACAAGAAATAAATTAAAAAACGAAGCTTTATCTGCAAAAGATAAAATCTCTGAAACAGCTTCAGAATACTCAGAAAAAATAAGTGCAACTGCATCCGATTTAAAAGATAAAGTAAGTTCTACTTACAGTGCTAAAAAAGAAACTTTCGATGCTCAGTTAGAAGATGTAATGTCTAATGTTAGTTATAAAGCAGATGATGTAATAACAACTTTAGAAAAAAAATTAAGCGAATTAAAAGAGAAAAACAGAAAATTACAAAAAGATGTAGTTTCAGAAACTAAAAATGCCAAAGGAAAAATACAAAACGCATAATATATGAGTGTATTTGAATCTTTAAACAATTCGTCTGATAGTGGAGTTGATAAAGGAAAAAAATATGTAGATGCTACTTACGAATATTACAAACTAAAAGCATTTCATATCTTATCTTTATCTTTCAGTACAATTATAAAGCTCTTTGTTATTGGAGGTTTGGTAGGAACAGGATTACTATTCGCTTCCATTGCTTTGGCAATTTATTTGGGCGATATTTTTGAAAGCTTATCATTAGGATATTTAACAGTAGCTGGAATTTATTTTCTTTTCGGAATATTAATTTTCCTACTAAGAAAAAATATCGACAGTAAGATTATTTCTAACCTGGCAGATAAATTCTCAAAATAAAAGACGACTAAGATGAGAAAATACACAAATTTTGTTGATATAGAAAAAGACTTAAAAATGTTAAGTCTAGAAAGACAAATAGCATTAGAAGAACTAAAAATCGTAAAAAGCGATTTCGAAAACCAACTGAAACCATTAAGCTTAATAGGGAATTTCTTAAAATTCGCAAGTAAGTATGGATTATTAGTTCTCGTAAAGAAAATATTTAAATAAAATAGAAGAAATTTATTAGGTTGTTTAGCAATAAATAATCGATAAGTGGTTGGTTGATTAATAACCTCAATGTGAAGACATTGGGGTTTTTTATTTGAAAGATTTCTTAGTACTTTTAAAAATATTATTAAGATTTTTTTTTGGGCGTTTTCACGGGCTTTCCATTATATCTTTTTGCCGAAAAAGGCAAAAAGGATGCCATTTCAATCCCTAACGCACTTACTCAAACTTATAAAAAAAAGATAAACTTTATCTAGCATTATCGTCAGTTACCACTAAAATTTTCTTCTTGAATTCATTAGGTGAGATTCCATATTTTTCTCTAAAAATTTTAGAAAAATAACTTCTACTACTAAAACCAATACTATATACAATTTGCGAAATGTTTAAATCGGATGTGTTAAGCATTTCTCTGGCAGATTCTAAACGAACATGTCTAATATATTCTGTAACTGTTCTATTGTATAAAAATTTAAAACCATCTTGTAATTTAGCTTGCGTTAAACCAGTATCCATAGAAAGTTGGTCTAAAGAATAATCTTTTGCAGGGTTTTTTAATATTTTAGTTCCAATTTTACGAACCAATTTAAGTTCAGTTTTTGCCAAAGAAGTTGGCAAAGGAACACCAGCTAACAATCTATTATGTTGCTGAATGTGCATAGATAAGATTTCATAAACAATCGCTTCAATTTTTAATATTCGAAGCATTCCTTTGTTTTTTACCTTGGCTAATTTTTCAACTAAATCTGCCATTTTAAGATTTAGTGTACCAAAATTTGCAAATCTGTTTTCGTGATCTGTATCTACAAAAACTTCATATAATTTTTTATTTAAACTAGATACGTTTGTCGTTCTTTTTTGAAGAAAATGTTTACGAACAATTTCAATCATATTTATACAAACCGTTTCATTCTTTGGGAAATGCAAATAATCGTAACCACCAGTTTTATTGGTAAAAATTAAAGATTGAAACTGGTCTATTTTTCTTTCATCATTATTTATTCCAAAACGATGTGTTAAATAACCTTGTGCAGGATATAAAAAACGAATAGGGCTAAACTCTGGAATCGACTTAATCTTAATTACAAACTCTTTACGAAGTGTTAAGTTAAAATCTAACAAGTGTACACCCCAATCAAACTGAATAAAGCGTAAATTTCCTTCTCCATTTTCGTTATCGATAGAAAGAATACTTTCATTCCATCTACTTGTAATTGTACCTCCTATAGCATCTTTAATTTGCTCGATTAAATTTTTAGGACTATCAGGAAAAATTTCAATAGTTATCATAAGGGATTTCTAAAATTAAAGCTAATTATCAAACGAAAAAGAAGCTTGTAAATGTACCACAAATAATAATAACATTTTTTAGGATATCGATTAACATCTAAATTAATTGAGACAAAATTAAATGAAAGTAGACCGTAAATTTGATGGAACTATAAACTAAACGAGTATGAATATTTACGAAGAAATAAGAAAAGACCACGATAAGCAAAGAGAACTACTAGATAAATTAGTAAAAACATCTGGAGATACTAAAGAAAGAGATCAGTTATTTAAAGAATTAAAAGACGAATTAGCTGTGCATTCAGATGCAGAAGAACGTCACTTCTACAAGCCTTTAATTTCTAATGATATGATGCAAGACAAAGCAAGACATGGTATCGCAGAACATCACGAAATAGACGAATTAATTGAGCAATTAGAAGAAACAGATTACGATTCTTCAGCATGGTTAAAAATTGCAAAAGAATTACAACATAAAGTAGAACATCATTTAGAGGACGAAGAAAAATCGTATTTCCAATTATCAGGAAAAGTTTTTACAGAAAAAGAAAAACAAGATTTAGCGAAAAGCTACAGAAAACACATGAGTAAAAATCTATAAATTCTTAAGAATTAATTGCGTTAAAAACTATTAAAGATGTAAAATGTTTGACATCTATAAATCAAACAAACATATCATTAAAATTAATATGTTATGAGTACATACACAGAAGAAGTAGGAAAGAAATTAAATGCATTGTTAGAGAAAACTTATGATGCAGAAAAAGGATTTAAGAAAGCAGCAGAAAATGTTGAAAATAATTCCCTTAAGAAGTATTTTAATATGAAAGCTGAAGAAAGATATACATTTGGTCACGATTTAAAAACAGAGATTAGATCTTATAATCAAGAGGTAGACAAAGGTGGAAGTTTAACTGGAGCAGCACATAGAACTTGGATGGATATTAAAGCAATGTTTTCTATGGACGATGAAGAATCTATGTTAGAAGAAGCAATTACTGGAGAAAAAGCAGCAGTTGAAGAATACAATGATGTTTTAAAAGAATTAAGCTTACCTTCAAGTACTAAAAACTTGTTAGAATCTCAAAGAAATAAAATCGAAAACGGATTATACAATATAAAATCTTTAGAACAAATCAATTAATATTTTTTCTAGATAATAAATAATTAAAAGATGCGAGAGCATCTTTTTTTTTGCTTTTAAAATTTATTTACTTCTTTTGCTAAAAAGATTTCACCTTCTCTTCGTTCTCTAAACCTAAAAACCGTTCATTTGAGTTAATAATGAATTTGTTAGCGTTAAATTAAAATGCATAAACCCATTAAATTTGTAGTGTAAGAAATAGGTAACACTATTTATTTATTAACCATTAAAAACTTAAAAATTATGTTACGTTGGACAATTACATTTGTAGTAATAGCATTAATCGCTGCAGTATTAGGATTTGGAGGAATCGCAGGTGCCGCTGCAGGAATCGCTAAAATTATATTCTTTATATTTATTGTATTATTTGTACTTTCTTTAATCAGAGGAGGCATAAAAAAATAATAACCATATAACTGTGGAAAAGAAAATGAACTGCTTGATTTAATTTAAGCAGTTTTTTTATTTTATAAAATTATGCTTTTTTGCATGTTCAATAGCTTCTTCACTTGAATGAACCATTAAAATTGGAGTATCGTAATAATCTTTTATAAGCTCTGTTATTCTTGCCATTCTTTTAACATGCCTTACACTTCTTAAATAAATTGCTTTAATTCTATTTGGATATAATTTTACGATTTCCATATAAATATCTGCATCATGTTCTCCTGCATCTCCAATTAAAATAAAAGATAAATTGGTATATGTTTTTAAGATATTTACTATTTCTTTCTGTTTTTGAGGTTTTGTTTTTGCTGTTTTTTTCTGAAACATATTTCCGAAAGTTCTCAATAAAATAGCTCCTTTCGGAAAATTATTCTTTTTTAGAAAAACTTCTAAATATCGGTATAAATTCCAAGGACTATGACTCACATAAAAAAGAGGATTTGCATTTTTACCAGATTTTCCTAAATGCAATAAACTATAAAATTTAGAAGCCCCTTCCAACGCTTTTCTTTTGTTAGGAGATTTAAAAAAAGTATTAATTAAAAGTCTCCATTTAAAAGTAGAAACTACCCCTGTTTGTAAAATTGTATCGTCAATATCGCTAATTACTCCAAACTCAATAGAATCAGCAGGAATTAATAACTCACCTAAAAAACTGTTTTTATTATTAATGGCTCTATTAATGTTTTCGTTAGTGAAAGAAGCTTTAAAATGAAGCCAACCTTCGTCATTTGCTAAATTAGAAAGGTTTTCTATTTTTTCTTCAACAATAAAATAACCTTCATTGTCTGTAACCGTATTTATTTTGTATTTATTAGGCAACGTAATTGTAATAGCTGTATTTTTAACTTCATCAGTTTCAAAACGTTTCCAAGTATTTATCAATAACCTTATAAAATTCTCTCGTTCTAAATTTATTTTTTCGTCTTGTAAAGCTCTTCCTCTAGCATAAAAATTTGAATTTGTTCCATAACTTTGAAAAACAATAATTTGTAGTGAATCTTTACTAAAAATGCCCATTTATTTTTTGATTACAAGATACAAAAAGGCATAAAAAAAAGCCACAGAATCTGTGGCTTTTCTAAAATATTTAAAAGATAAATTAGTTCTTATCTTTAATTTTTATTTTAATTCCTTCAACATCTTTTAGTTGTTCTCTTACTTCGTCTTCAGTTCCTGTAAATGTCTCTGTAGTAATTGTAGATTTTCCGTTTACGGTTTTTCTAATTTCTACATTTGCAGTTACAATTCCGTTTGCATCGTTTGTAAGCATCTCAACAGTAGTTTCTGTTTTGTTATTTAAGTTTTCACCACCAGAAATACCTTTGTAATTACTAATAGACTTAACCTCTATAACTTCTACATTATTGTTTTCTTCTAAAGTATGTCCTCCTAAAATTGGTGCAATTACCAATCCAATTAAACAAGTAAGTTTAATTAAAATATTCATAGAAGGTCCAGAAGTATCTTTAAAAGGATCTCCAACAGTATCTCCAGTTACTGCAGCTTTATGAGCTTCAGAACCTTTATATGTCATTTCTCCATCAATTTCTACACCAGCCTCAAAAGATTTTTTTGCATTATCCCAAGCTCCACCTGCGTTATTTTGGAAAATTGCCCAAAGAACACCAGAAACTGTAACACCAGCCATATAACCACCTAACATTTCTGCGATTGCTAATTTTTCCATTCCAAATGCTAAAGGAGCAAAAGCGATAATTAATGGGAAACCAATAGTTAATAAACCAGGTAACATCATTTCTCTTAAAGAAGCTTCTGTAGATATAGCTACACATTTATCGTATTCTGGTTTTCCAGTTCCTTCCATAATTCCAGGAATGTCTCTAAATTGACGTCTCACTTCATTTACCATTTCCATGGCAGCTTTTCCAACAGCATTCATTGCCAAAGCAGAAAATACCACTGGTACCATTCCACCCACAAATAACATGGCTAAAACTGGTGCTTTAAAAATGTTAATTCCGTCAATTCCAGTAAAAGTTACATAGGCAGCAAATAAAGCTAGCGATGTTAAAGCTGCAGAAGCGATTGCAAAACCTTTTCCAGTTGCAGCAGTTGTGTTACCAACTGAATCTAAAATATCTGTACGCTCTCTAACGATTGGTTCTTGTTCACTCATTTCTGCAATACCACCAGCATTATCAGAAATTGGTCCAAAAGCATCAATTGCTAATTGCATTGCTGTTGTTGCCATCATTGCAGAAGCCGCTAAAGCAACTCCGTAAAAACCAGCAAAAGCATAAGAAGCCCAAATTGCACCTGCAAATAATAAAACAGATGGAAATGTAGAAATCATTCCAGTTGCCAAACCTGCAATAATATTTGTACCAGCTCCAGTAGAAGACTGTTGAACAATTTTTAAAATTGGAGATTTCCCCAATCCTGTATAATATTCAGTAACTGAAGAAATTACAGCACCTACAATTAAACCAACGATTGTTGCACCGAAAACTCTTAGTGAAGAAATTTCTTGTAAACCTTCACCAAAAAATTCCATTTTCATGGTTTCTGGCAACATCCAAGTTACTAAGCCATAACAAGACAGTGCAACTAAAATAATAGAAGTCCAGTTTCCTTTATTTAGAGCGCCCATTACTTGAGACTCTTTTGCACTATTGTCTTTTATTTTAACCAACATTGTACCAATGATAGAAATTATAATTCCTGCACCTGCAATTGCCATTGGTAGTAAGATAGGTCCAATTCCACCAAAAGCATCAGAAATACTTCCACCCATATCTTTAATTACGTAGTTTCCTAAAACCATTGCAGCTAAAACAGTTGCAACGTAAGAACCAAATAAATCTGCTCCCATACCAGCAACATCACCAACATTGTCTCCAACATTATCTGCAATTGTAGCAGGGTTTCTTGGGTCATCTTCAGGAATTCCTGCTTCTACTTTACCTACTAAATCTGCACCAACATCTGCTGCTTTTGTGTAGATTCCTCCACCAACTCTTGCAAATAAAGCAATAGATTCTGCACCTAAAGAAAAACCAGCTAAAGTTTCCAAAACAATCGTCATATCCATTGTGTTTGTCCACTCACTTCCCATAAAATACCAGAAGAAAAAGATAAAAAATGATGTTAAACCTAAAACAGCTAACCCTGCAACTCCAAGTCCCATAACAGTTCCACCTCCAAAAGATACTTTTAAGGCATTTGGTAAACTTGTTCTTGCAGCTTGTGTAGTTCTAACGTTTGTTTTTGTTGCTATCTTCATTCCAATATTTCCTGCGAAAGCAGAAAAAACGGCTCCAAAAATAAAAGCAACCACAATTAAAATGTGTGTTGTTGGAACTATAAAAGAAACAGCTGCTAAAGCAACACTTACAATTACAACAAATATTGCTAGTAATTTGTATTCTGCGCTTAAAAAAGCCAAAGCTCCTTCGTAAATGTAATCTGAAATTTCTTTCATTTTACCATCACCTGCATCTTGTTTCATTACCCAAGATTGTTTAATCCACATGTAGATTAAACCTAAAATAGCCATTGCAATTGGCATCCAAATCATTAATGATTCCATATATTTATTTAATTTGATTAGTTTAAAACGGCGGTAAAAGTAAGAAAATCAAAGTGAAATAAAAAACCTCTTAAAATGTTTAATTTTAAGAGGTTGATAATATTTTAAGACTTTTACTGTCTAAATAGTAAAATTACCGTTCTTTTTATGCTCACTATTCTCATATCTTTGAACACAATCTTTAAAAATTTTACATGCTTCATCTGCATTACCCCATCCACCAACATCTACTTTTTTCTTTTCTAAATCTTTATATACTTTAAAAAAGTGCTCAATTTCTTTTAACCTATGAGGGTTTAAATCAGATAAATCATTTTTCTTATTCCAAATAGGATCAGAAACAGGAACGCAAATAACTTTTTCATCTGGTCCTTTTTCATCGGTCATATGAAAAACACCAATTGGTTTTACTTCAATAACACACATTGGAAAAGTTGGTTCATGCCCTAAAACTAAAACATCTAAAGGATCTCCATCTAAAGCTAAAGTTTCTGGTACAAAACCATAATCTGCTGGATACATCATCGAAGAAAATAGCATTCTGTCGAAACGAATTTTATTTAATTCAAAATCATATTCATATTTGTTTCTACTTCCTTTAGGGATTTCTATTAATACATCAAAAGTCTTTGTTTTGTGCTCGCTCATGGTTATCTTTTTTCATGTTTAAATTCGGGGTCAAAAATAGTGAAACTATACTATTCTATGATAGTCTTATATTGATTAATTTACGCAATTGATTTCGAAACGTCTATTATTTATCTTCAAAAAAAAAATCCTAACCAAAAATGGATAGGATTCTTTAAAAAAAATATTTTGAATGCTTATTTCTTATACATTACTTCTTTTACAGCCTTTATAACATCGTTTGCATTCGGAATCCATTTTTCAAATAAAACAGGAGAATAAGGTGCAGGTGTATCTGCAGTAGTAATTCTCTTAATTGGTGCATCTAAATAATCGAATGCTTGATCTTGAATTCTATATGTAATTTCTGAAGATACACTAGCAAATGGCCATGCTTCTTCTAAAATAACCAATCTATTTGTTTTCTTTACTGAAGTTAAGATAGCATCATGATCCATAGGACGAACAGTTCTTAAATCTATAATCTCTACAGAAATGTTTTCTTTAGCTAATTCATCTGCAGCTTTGTATGCTTCTTTAATAATTTTACCAAAAGAAACAATAGTTACATCAGTACCTTCTCTTTTAATATCTGCAACTCCAATAGGAATAATGTATTCTCCTTCAGGAATTTCCATCTTGTCTCCATACATTTGTTCAGATTCCATAAAAATAACTGGATCATCATCTCTAATTGCTGCTTTTAATAAACCTTTTGCATCATAAGGGTTAGATGGTACAATAACTTTTAAACCAGGAGTATTTGCAAACCAGTTTTCGAAAGCTTGTGAGTGTGTAGCACCTAACTGACCTGCAGAAGCAGTTGGACCTCTAAAAACGATTGGGCAATTAAACTGCCCACCAGACATTTGTCTAATTTTAGCTGCATTATTTATAATTTGATCAATTCCTACTAACGAGAAGTTAAACGTCATATATTCTACAATAGGTCTGTTTCCATTCATGGCAGAACCAATTGCAATACCAGCAAAACCTAATTCAGCAATAGGAGTATCAATTACTCTTTTTGCACCAAATTCGTCTAACATTCCTTTACTAGCCTTGTAAGCACCATTATATTCGGCTACTTCTTCACCCATTAAATAAATGCTTTCATCTCTGCGCATTTCTTCGCTCATTGCTTCGCAAATCGCTTCTCTGAATTGAACTGTTTTCATCTATGATTAATTATAATTTGTAATTTTCAAATGCAAAAGTAAGGAATTAATTGTCATTTTTTTAAACACAATTGTACAAAGTAAGATAAATATTAGGTATTTATTTCTCAATCGTTTTCGAAAACTGTTAAATAATTAAAAAAATACTATGCGTGCATAGTATTTTTTAAAAAAAAAGCGTAATTTCGTGGTCGATAATAAGATAAAAAACGAAAATTTATGAAAATATTGGTATGTATTAGTCATGTGCCTGATACCACTTCAAAAATTAATTTTACAAATAATAATGAAACTTTCGATACGAATGGTGTTCAATTTGTAATTAATCCTTACGACGAGTTTTGTTTAACAAGAGCAATGTGGTTTAAGGAAAAGCAGGGAGCAACTGTAACAGTTGTAAATGTAGGAGAAGCAAACACAGAGCCTACTTTAAGAAAAGCGTTGGCAATTGGAGCAGATGATGCAATTCGAGTAAATGTAAACCCAACTGATGGTTTTTTAGTTGCGAAGGAATTAGCTGCAATTGTAAAAGATGGAGGTTATGATGTTGTTTTAGCAGGAAAAGAATCTGCAGATTATAATGGGCAAATGGTACCAGGAATGTTAGCTTCGTTAACCGATTTTAATTTTGTAAACGGTTGTGTTGGTTTAGAAGTAGAAGGAGATAATGTTACAGCTATTAGAGAAATTGATGGTGGAAATGAGACAGTTGCTACAACTTTACCAATTGTTATTGGTGGACAAAAAGGAATTGTAGAAGAAAAAGATTTACGTATACCAAATATGCGTGGAATTATGATGGCTCGTAAAAAACCTTTACAAGTTAAAGAAGCAACAGATTCTAATGCAAAAACTTCGACACAATCTTTCGAAAAACCAGCACCTAAAGGAGCTGTAAAATTGGTTGATACAGATAATTTAGACGAGTTAATTAGCTTACTTCATAACGAAGCAAAAGTAATTTAAATAAAGAATAACTGTTTAAACGGTTATTTGTTTAAGCATTCGAAGTTTAAAAATATCACAGTTTAATAAAATCAATAAAATAACGTGTATTAATTAAAATATTTAACTTTTAAGAGATTACTCAAAAAAGTTACACAATTAAAAATTACACAATAAAACAATACAAAATATGTCAGTTTTAGTTTTTGCCGATTCAACAGACGGAAAATTTAAAAAAACTGCTTTCGAAGTAGTTTCTTATGGAAAAAAAGTAGCAGAACAATTAAGTAGTAACTTGGTTGTTTTAACAATAAATGCAAGCGATGCTTCTCAATTATATACTTATGGAGCAGAAAAAGTATTAACAGTTTCTAACGATAGTTTATCAATATTTAATGCAAAAGGATATGCTTCAGCAGTAAAACAAGCAGTGGATTCTACCAATGCAAATGTTGTAATTGTAGATTCAAGTATCGATGGTTTGTATGTTGGACCTTTAGTAGCAGTTGCTTTAGAAGCAGGTTATGCATCTAACGTTGTTGCGGCGCCATCAAGTACAGCACCATTTACAGTAAAAAGAAAAGCATTTTCGAACAAAGCATTTGCAAATACTATAATTTCTACTGAAAATAAAGTAATTGGAGTTGCTAAAAACTCTTTCGGAATTCACGAAAATCCAGTTTCTGGAGCTTCAGAAAATTTTGATGTAAATATTTCTGATGCAGATTTAGGTGTAAAATCAGAAAAAATAGATAAAGTAACTGGAAAAGTAACCATTGCAGATGCAGATGTTGTTGTTTCTGCTGGTAGAGGTTTAAAAGGACCAGAAAACTGGGGAATGGTTGAAGAGTTAGCAGACGTTTTAGGAGCTGCAACAGCTTGTTCTAAACCAGTTTCAGATTTAGGTTGGAGACCACATTCAGAACATGTTGGACAAACAGGAAAACCAGTAGCTTCGAACTTGTATATCGCAATTGGAATTTCAGGTGCGATTCAGCATTTGGCAGGTATTAATGCATCTAAAGTTAAGGTTGTAATCAACACAGATCCAGAAGCGCCATTTTTTAAAGCGGCAGATTATGGAGTTGTTGGAGACGCTTTCGAGGTAGTTCCAAAATTGATTGAAAAATTGAAAGCATTTAAGGCATCGTAATATTTTTTGGGCGTGCCCAAATTATTTAGATATAGAATTTTAAGAAACGAATCAGAATATATTTTTTTTTGATTCGTTTTTTATTTACATCAGTTAAAGCTTAAAAATAATTTCGTCAGGCTTTCAGCACTCGCTTTTTCTTTTGCAAAACAGCAAAAGAAAAGAGCTCAAACAAATGCTTCAATCCTTCACGCAGGCTAATAGTTTCCTCAGAAATGTATTTTTCAGGAAATAAAACTTTTCAATATATAATTTTTAGTAAATTGTGCCCTTGAAAAAGCCAGATATATAATGTATCATTCGAAAGCTTTTTTACACTTGCAGAAAGATATATGAGTTTAATAAAACTAACAATAAAAGGAATTTCTTACAGTCAAACTCAAAGTGGAGCTTATGCTTTAGTTTTAAGTGAAATGGAAGGAACAAGAACATTACCCATAATAATTGGTGCGTTTGAAGCACAATCTATCGCAATCGCTTTAGAAAAAGAAATTAGACCACCAAGACCTTTAACACACGACTTATTCAAAACATTTTCAGATCGTTTTTCTATCACAATAAAAGAAGTAATTATTCATAAATTGGTAGATGGCGTCTTCTTTTCTAGCTTAGTTTGCGAAAGAGAAGGAGTAGAAGAAACGATAGATACAAGAACATCAGATGCAATTGCAATTGCAGTTCGTTTTCAAGCACCAATTTACACTTATGAGAATATTTTAGATAAAGCAGGAATCTATCTAAAAATAGAAGAAGAGTTGGCAATTAACGAAACTACAGATCTTGATAATAATACTATTGATATCGAAGATTTCGAGTCCAATATAGTAAAAAGTAACTTTTCAGATTTATCTGTTCCTGAGTTAAATGAGCAGTTAGACAAAGCTGTAGAAGACGAAAATTACGAACTTGCTGCTAAAATTAGAGATGAAATTAGCAAACGCTCTTAATTAATTAAACTTATGAAAAAAATTTTTATAGTCGTTTTTTGTTTTATTTCAATGGTTCTATTTTCTCAAGATTTAGAACAAAATTGGAAATTTAATTCCATAGAAAAATCAGATGGAACACCTATTTTAGAAATAAAAGAAGGAGATGTTTTTTCTTTTTCAAAGGGAGAATTTAACTACTCTATAGCAAACAAAGACAATTTTAAGGCATCTGGAAATTATATTCGTCAGAATAATTTAATAATTTTCAATTTTAAAGAGCCAAAAGATTCTGTAAGGTATTTTAATATTGTTTCATTTGATGATACAAGTTTAATATTATCAGAAAACGATGTTACATACAAGTTTTCTTCACCAACTTTTGCAAAAATTGTAATTCCAGAAGAAGAAGTTAAATTAGATGTTCAAGAAAAATCTATAGTAACTACAACTTTAGATGAGATTGTACCAAGTCAAGGTTTTTCAGTAGGAAGTTTATGGCGTGGAGTTTTAGGAATGATATCCTTATTAATTATTGCATTTTTATTTAGTGGAAATAGAAAAGCTATTAACTGGAAAACTGTAGGTATAGGTTTGGCCTTTCAGTTAATTATTGCAATTGGAGTTTTAAAAGTTTCATTTGTTCAAAAAGCATTTGAAGTAGTTGGAGGAGTATTTGTAAGTATTTTAGATTTTACTCAAGCTGGTAGTAAGTTTCTATTTGAAGGATTAATTACAGATATGGATACTTTTGGGTTTATTTTTGCTTTTCAAATATTACCAACAATAATCTTCTTTTCTGCATTAACATCATTATTATTTTATCTAGGTCTAATTCAGAAACTAGTTAAAGTAATGGCTTGGTCGTTAAGTAAAATTTTAAAAATTTCTGGAGCAGAAAGTTTATCTGTAGCTGGTAATGTATTCTTGGGTCAAACAGAAGCACCATTATTAATTAAAGCTTATTTAGAGAAAATGAATAAGTCAGAAATCCTATTAGTAATGATTGGTGGAATGGCGACTTTAGCAGGAGCCGTTTTAGCAGCATATATTGGATTTTTGGGTGGAGATGATCCTATACTTCGATTGTATTTTGCAAAACATTTATTAGCAGCTTCAGTAATGGCTGCTCCAGGAGCAATCGTAATTTCTAAAATATTATACCCACAAACCGAAGAAGTAAATACAGATGTTCAAGTTTCTTCAGAAAAAATAGGATCAAATGTATTAGATGCAATTGCTAATGGAACTACAGAAGGTTTAAATTTAGCAATGAATGTTGGTGCAATGTTATTAGTTTTTATTGCTTTTATAGCAATGTTAAACGGAGTTCTAGGTTGGGTTGGAGATGTAACATCTTTAAATACTTGGATGGCAGCTAATACACCATATCAAAGTTTTTCTTTAGAAGCTGTTTTAGGGTATGTATTTGCTCCATTAATGTGGTTAGTTGGTGTTGCAAAAGAAGACATGACACTAATGGGACAATTATTAGGAATCAAATTAGTAGCTAGTGAATTTGTTGGATATACACAGTTAATTGGTTTAAAAGATGTAGCTAATGCAACTCATTTAACATTTAATAAATCTATTATTATGGCAACTTATATGTTATGTGGTTTTGCAAATTTTGCTTCTATTGGAATACAAATTGGAGGAATTGGTTCTTTGGCTCCTGGGCAACGAAAAACATTATCAGAATTTGGAATGAAAGCATTAATAGGAGGAACAATAGCTTCTTTAATGTCTGCAACAATTGCAGGAATGATTATTGGGTAAGATTTTGATGCTCTTAATTATTAAAAACGATTAATTCTTAATTGACTATTTTAGAGTTTTTAGTTGTATTCAATTTAAGAAAAATAATCTTTTGTAGTTATTAGTGATTTGACCAAAGAGATACCACATATAGAATTTAATCCTGCAACAACCAATAATTTTGGTTTTGAAATTGTTCCGATTAAAGATATCGCTAAAAGCAAAAACGAGCACAAGCACAATCCTGAATTACCACATCAACTAAAATTTTATAATCTAATTTTTTTTACAGAAGGTTTTGGAAGACATTTCATTGATTTTAAATGGTATTCTGTGCAAAAAAACAGTTTGGTATATCTTACCAAAGATCAAGTAAATGCTTTTGAGTTTTCAGAAGGTCTAAATGGTTATTGTATCATATTTACAGAAGAATATTTTGTAAATAGTTTTTTAAATTTAACAAATGACTTTGTATTTAGACTTTTTAATCCGGAGTTATTTTCGCCAATTCTTCAAATCCCAAAAAAATCTGAATTTGTAAATTATTTTAACTTATTATTAAATGAATATGGCAATTCCCAATCATTTAACCACAAGAATATTATCAATTCACTATTAACCATTTTAATATCGAAAGCAGAAAATTTAAAACAAAATCTAACCTTTCATATTTCTGATGCTTCTAAAGTAGTTGTTTATCAAAATTTTATTTCACTTATTGAAAAAAATCTAACCAAAAGCAGAAGTGCTAATTTTTACGCCAAAGAACTGGCTATAAGTTACAAGCACTTAAATACTATTTGCAAAGAATTGATAAATAAAACCGCAAAAAATGTAATTGATGATTTTATAATTCTTCAAGCAAAAAGAAATTTAATAAATTCAACAACTACAAGTTCTGAATTAGCTTATAAATTAGGTTTCGAAGACCCAACAAATTTCACCAAATATTTTAAGAAAAATACAGGTTTAACCCCAAAATCATTCTTAAAATCACTCTCAAAAGACTAATGGTTCAACTTTAACCATTTTAACACTCGTTTTCATCTTTTCTAAAAGTTGTACTTGCTTCATCTTTGTACCATATTAAAACAAACAAAAATGAAACAAATAATTACAACTGTTGCAGTTGCTCTTTTAATAACAGCTTGCAACATCCAAGACAAAAAAAATAATAATAAAAACACAGAAAAAATGGAAACAAAAACAGCATTATCAAACAAAGAAAAAGCAGTAGCATTAATTACAAGTTTAGAAACTGGAAATAAAGCTACAATAGCATACATTAACCCAACTAACTATAAGCAACACAACCTTGCTGTTGCAGATGGATTAGAAGGTTTTGGAGAAGTTTTACATCACGCACCTGAAGGAGGATTTAAAGCAAAGGTTGTTCGTTCTTTTCAAGATGGAGATTATTCGATTACACATACTAAATATGACTTTTTTGGGCCAAAAGTTGGGTTTGATATTTTTAAATTTAAAGATGGACAAATAGTTGAACATTGGGATAATTTTTCAGATTTAGCTTCTGCAAATCCAAGTGGTCATACACAAATAGATGGAGTTATAAAAGTTACAGATTTAGAAAAAACCGAAGCAAATAAAGCATTAGTAAAAGATTTTGTAAACACCGTTTTAATTAATGGAGAGTTTAATAAACTGCCAAATTATTTTGATGGAGATAATTATATCCAACACAATTCTATGATTGGAGATGGTCTTTCTGGCTTTGGTAAAGCAATCGAAGAAATGGCAAAACAAGGAATTATAATGACTTTTGAGAAAAGTCATATTATTTTAGGAGAAGGAAATTTTGTTCTTTCTGTAACTGAAGGAACTTTTGCTGGAAAACCAACATCATTTTACGATTTATTTAGAATTGAAAACGGAAAAATTGCAGAACATTGGGACACCATTGAAACTATTTTATCAGAAGCTGATAGAAAAAATAATAACGGAAAGTTTAACTTTTAAGTTCGATTTATTCTATCAAAATTAAAACATATAGAAGTAATATCGAATTAATAAACGGTATTACTTCTTGAACTCAAAAAAATAAAATAGGATGCAAAAAGAAAGAATAACAAACACTTTAAATGAATTGTTTAACGATTCTAAATACGACCGAATTAAAATTGCGAAAGGAGTTGCAAAGAGTATTTTTAGACCTATAAAACCTACTGATTTTGAAGAAGCATACCTTTCTATTTCTAAAGAACAAGGAGAACATTTAGTGCAAATCATAAAAGAAAACAATTTTAAAAATATTATTGAGTTTGGTACTTCTTTTGGAATATCTACATTGTTTTTAGCTCAAGGTATTTTAGATACAAATGGTCATATTATTACCACAGAGTTATTAGAGTCTAAAGCTAAAAAAGCAATTGAAAATTTTAAAAAAGCAGGTGTAAATAATCTTATTGAAGTTAGAATTGGAGATGCCATAGAAACTTTAAAAAATCATAAAGAACCAGTAGATTTACTACTATTAGATGGTTGGAAATATTTGTATTTACCATTATTTCAAATGCTTGAGCCTAATTTTCATAGCAAAACCATAATTTATGTTGACAATGCAGATATGACAGAAGTTAAAGCATTTTTAAATACTATAGCTAAAGACGATAAGTACCAATTGCAATCAAAATTTAATAATAAAGCGGTTTTAATAAGCCTTAAAAAATAGGAGAAATGAGTAAAGTAGCAAAATGCCCAACTTGTGACAGTAAATCAAAAATTAAAGAAACAAATGGAGAAACAATTTATGAAACTTTACAAGATGAAGAAGTAATAAAAAAAGTTGGCCAATTGAAAAAAGCGATGCAAAAATATAAGGAAAAAGCAGAAGCTTTAGAAAAAGAGCTAGCAGTATTAAAAGAGCAATAAAACTAGTAATTATGAAACATTCAATAACACTTAAAAACATAGTTTTTATAATTTCAATTACTTGTTTAGTGAGCTTAATAGGTTGCTCAAAGAAGGTTGTTTACAATGCTCCTTCTGCTCTTTCAAAGGAATATATTTCTGAACTTTCTAATGAAAAGAAAATAGCTTATCGTTTTACAACTTCAGCAAAAGAAAATTATTTAATATTTGATTCCATATTAAGTCCAAAATTTTATAGTCTAGACCAAAGTTGGAAAGGAGATAAAAAAACTTTTATTCAAAAAAGGAATTCAGATAGTAGTTTTAGTAAAATGAAACCAGTTAGAATAATACAAGACGATTCTTTGGTTGCTGTTCATAGCAGAGTGTTAGGAGATACTTTAAGATTTAGGTGGGATATTTTACGTTTTAAAGAGCAGAAAGTACAAGAACACTGGAGTAACGTAAATGATTCTATAGGTTTAAACCCAAATAAACATTCAGAAATTGATGGGCCAACAATTCCTACTCAATTGGAAAAAACTGATGTTAATCGTTCGCTCATTAATAAATTTATTAAAGAGAATATGATTAGAAAAGAAGGTGGTGCAATGAAATTTTTTAGTTTTAAGAAATATATTCAACACAATAGAGATGTTGGTGATGGACTTTCTGGGCTTTTGTGGGCAATGATTAAAATGAGTTTCCAAGGTAATACAATTACGTTTAAACACAATTATCACGTAATTGCAGAAGGTAATTTTGTGTTAAGTGCAACTGAAGGTTATGTAGGCAAAGAAAAAACAACTTTTTTTGATTTTTTTAGAATAGAAAACAACAAAATTATTGAACATTGGGACATTATAGCACCAATAAATGAATTCCTTTATTTTCAACCAGTTGAGAAAATCAAAAATGAATAAATGAGAAGCTTAAGTTAAAAATAAAAGTTTATTAAAATAGTTAATAACCTATTAATAAAATCACTTTACAAAATATCGAAATCACTATTTCATTCCTTAATTTTACAGTAAATTAATATACAAATTTTTCTTTCCGAGTTTACATTGAGCGTAGACGAAATTGGGGAGATTGAAGATTGGAAAATATGAAGCAATATCACGATTTAGTAAAACACGTTTTAGAGAACGGAAATGAAAAGGGAGATAGAACAGGAACTGGAACAAAAAGTGTTTTTGGGCATCAAATGCGTTTCGATTTAAGTGAAGGTTTTCCAATGGTAACTACAAAAAAGTTGCATTTAAAATCGATTGTTTACGAATTGCTTTGGTTTATAAAAGGAGATACAAACATTAAATATTTGCAAGAAAATGGTGTAAGAATTTGGAACGAATGGGCAGATGAAAATGGAGATTTAGGTCCAGTTTATGGGCATCAATGGCGTAACTGGAATAGCGATGATATTGATCAATTAAAAGAAGTAATTTCAACTTTAAAAAGTAATCCTAACTCTAGAAGAATGTTGGTCTCTGCTTGGAATCCTTCAGTTTTACCAGATAATTCTGTTTCCTTTTCAGAAAATGTAGCGAATGGAAAAGCAGCATTACCTCCTTGTCATGCATTTTTTCAATTTTATGTTGCAGATGGTAAATTATCTTGCCAATTATACCAAAGAAGTGCAGATATCTTTTTAGGAGTGCCTTTTAATATTGCTAGTTATGCATTATTTACAATGATGATGGCACAAGTTTGTGGTTATGAAGCAGGAGAATTTATCCATACTTTTGGAGACGCTCATATTTATAATAATCACGTAGAGCAATTAGAATTACAATTGTCTAGAGATATTAGACCTTTACCAAAAATGAAAATCAATCCAGAAATTACAAGTATTTTCGATTTCGATTTCGAAGATTTTGAGCTTACAGATTACAATCCTCATCCACACATTAAAGGAAAAGTAGCGATATAATTATCTAAATAAAAAACATAAAAAAAGAGTTACCAATAATTATTGGTAACTCTTTTTTACTTTTTCTAAGTAATTTTGTTATAGTTTTATAACACTGTTTTCTGCACCAGCAAAGTCGTTCCAAGCAAAAGCATCTGCTTGTGCTTCGTTTACGAATTCACCATCTACTAAATATCTAAATTCATAAGAATTGTTTGCTTCTAAATTAACAGTTCCTTTAAAAGAACCATTTTTTAATTTTTTCAATGGAGTAGATGCCGCGTTCCATTCATTAAAACTACCAACTACTGCTACGTTATTTGCATTGTCTGTTGGTACTGTAAAAGTTACTTTACAAACTGGTTTGCTTTTTAAAAATTGTTTTTTAATTGCCATAATATTTTGTTTTCAATAATTTTGGTAAATTTATTGAACAATTATCAATTTCCAAACAATATAAGGCTGAAAACGAAAGAATTATCGTTTTAATAATATGAAACATCATTATAATGTTAATTGAAAAAAAAAAGTGGATATAATTACTGTATGTTTAAAAATAGAGAGCATTCTTTTTGTCTGATTTTCAGGCATTTTACCTCGAAATCGGTTTCGTAAATCGCTGTTTTTAAACGAAAACTCTTAAAAAACGCTAAATCTCAAATCATTTCTATTATTTTTGTTAAAAATTGATTCGGTTTATGATAACAGTAATTGCTGCCATCGCTAAAAAAAATGCATTAGGAAAAGACAATGATTTAATTTGGCACTTACCTGCAGATTTAAAAAGATTTAAAAAAGTAACCTCTGGCCATCACATTTTAATGGGAAGAAATACATTTGAATCTATTGGGAAACCCTTACCAAATCGCACAACAATTATTATCACTAGAAATAATAATTATTTTAAAGATGGATGTTTAATAGCTAATAGTATTGAAGATGCTATTAAATTGGCAAAAGAAGATTCTGAAATTTATATTATTGGAGGTGCTCAAATTTATAAAGAAGCAATTGCCAATAACTTGGTAGATCAATTAGATATTACTTTAGTACATCACGAATTTGAAGCTGATGTCTATTTCCCAGAAATAGATCCTAAAATTTGGAAAGAAGTTTCAAGAGAAGACTTTAAAGCGGACGAGAAAAATAAATATGATTATAGTTTTGTGAGCTATCAGAAGATTTAAATTTTTTGCATAAATATTTAGCTTTTTTTCTTTAAAATTCTTGCATTCGTGGCATCATTATTATTTAATTAATTCTCCCAGAACGAAAACCACCACCTAAACTCATCTTATATTTTCTTTGAGCAAATAAAAAATAGTTAAAAAGCTTATAATTTACTTCGTAACCATAATCTATATTTGGTTGGTAATCCACAACATTTTCATAAATATTGTTATTAAATTGTGTCGGACTTTGGGCTCTAATATTCCAAGTGGTAACCCAAGCTCTATTTCTTGCCTCTAAGTATTCTTGAGAATAAAAACCTTCTGGTTGCGCAACAGAATATAAGAAAGAAGTAAACCCTGGATCTATAATTATAACTTCGTATTCTAAACTATCATTAGCAATCACAACAGGTTGCTCTTTTTCTGTGTTTCCGTTTTTTATTGGAGAAGAACCACAAGCCCAAAAGAATATTGCAAAAGTTGTTAGCAATAGAATATTTTTTAAAACTTTCATAATCAGTATGTTTTAGATTAGTAAAGTTGCAAAAATTATTCCAAAATGTATTGATTTTTAATTCATTTAACACTAATTTTCGATTTTAAAACAGAGTGTATGAAAAACAGATGTTTTTGGGTGAATGATAGTCAGATTTATATCGATTATCATGATAAAGAATGGGGAACTCCAGTTTTTGATGATGCAACTTTGTTCGAATTTTTAGTTTTAGAAACTTTTCAGGCAGGTTTAAGTTGGATTACTATTTTAAATAAAAGAGAAAATTTTAGAAAAGCTTTTGATAATTTCGATTATAAAAAAATTGCAAACTATCCAGAAAGCAAATTTGAATCTCTTTTAAAAGATGCAGGAATCATTAGAAATAAATTAAAAATAAGAAGCGCAATTACAAACGCACAATTATTTATGGAAGTTCAAAAAGAATTTGGTTCTTTTTCTAAATTTATATGGAGTTATGTAGATGTAAAACCAATAGTAAATAAATTTCATAACCGAGAAGACGTTCCAGCAACAACACCTCTGTCAGATAAAATTTCCAAAGATTTAAAAAAGCGTGGATTTAAATTTGTTGGTTCTACAGTTATGTATGCATATATGCAAGCTGTTGGAATGGTAAACGATCACACAACAGATTGTTTTAAATTTAGTGAAACTTAATTCTTAAAAGTTGAAAATCAACGAATTAAAAATTATAAGTTGAACTAATCCTGGTGCAGAGCAGGAACTTTGGGTTTTTTACCAATTCCATATAAAATTATAAAAACAAATGCTAATTTCTTCCATACCAAAACCCGATTTAAAACAAATTATTTCAATTTTTAATAGAGAAATTGGTCGTTTTGTTTTTTTCGTTTTTGTCTTATTTTTTGATGGCATTTGGTTTGCAGAAAATATAACCAATTCTCAAATCCTTATTAATATTTTAATGATTGCAGGGTTTATAAAAATGTACTTAAGATCCACGAGAAGAGTAAAAGAATTGATGTTATATGCTGTAATTGTGGGTTTTGGTGGAGAATATTTATTTTCCAGAGGTTTAGATATGTATACTTATAGATTAGAAAACGTCCCCTTTTATGTTCCTTTAGGACATGCAGCATTATATGGTCGAATTTTTATGTTCAGTAAAGCCTCTGTAGTTAGAAAACATCATAAAGCTGTGGAGCAAATATTTGGGATTTTTATTGGTTTATTTGCAACAACTTATTTAATTTTCTTTGCTGATGTTTTTGGTTTTGTAATGACTGGTTTTGTTTTTCTATTACTTTGGAAAAGACCAAAAGACCGCTTATTTTTCTTTTCGATGTATATTTTAGTAGCGATTTTAGAAATTGGGGGAACTGCTTTTGGAACTTGGAAATGGCCAAGTACAGCATTTGGAGTTTTTGATTTTTTGCCAAGTAATAATCCACCAAGTGGAATAAGTTTGTTTTACTTTTTGTTAGATATAACTTGCTTTTTTATTTATACACAAAGACATAACATTGCGTGGAAACGTTTAAAAAGAATTAAAAAAGATTAATTTCCTGCTAAAAAACGAATTGCTACAAAAACAGCAATAATTATACCGCCATAAATTAGTACTTTTTTGCCAGCATTTTTGTAGTACCGTTCGTGATTTTTAATATCTTTTCTGTAGCTATAAATCATTAAAGCAATAAATGCTAAAATGAAAAAAATCATAAAAATAATTCTACCTGTTGTAAAATAAGCGCCTAAAAACATAACTTAATTCTTTATATCTTCTTGATTAATAGATGTATTTCCGTCTTAATTTTTCATAAAGTTTCTATATATTGTCTCTCTATAATCAGTAAGATTTCGATTTTACAAAATTACAAATTAAATGAAGAACGCCATTGTATTTGGAGCAACTTCTGGGATAGGGAAAACTTTAACAGAACTTTTAATAAAAGACGGTTATAAAGTAGCGATTACAGGAAGAAGATTAGATAAATTAATGGAGCTGAAAAATCAATTTCCAGATAGTATTTTGGTAAAACAAAACGATATTCAAGAAGTAGATGCCGTCGAAAAAGTTTTCCATGAAATTGTTGCTGAATTTAACACGATAGATTTAGTGGTGCAGTCTTCTGGTGTTGCATATATTAACCCAAAATTAGAATGGTCTAAAGAAGAACAAAGTATAAATACCAATGTTTTGGGTGTTACAAAACTGTATGTTTTAGCATATAATTTATTCAGGAAACAACAATTTGGACATTTAGTGGGAATTTCTTCTATAGCATCTATAAGAGGAAATCGTTCTGCACCTGTCTATTTTGCGTCCAAAGCATACCAAAAAGCATATTTAGAAAGTTTATATATTAAAACGAAAACCATAAAATCTAAAAAAGTTATTATAACAGAAATAAGGCCAGGATTTGTAGATACAGCAATGGCTTTAGGTGAAGATCTCTTCTGGTTGGTTCCTTTAGAAAAAGCAACAAATCAAATTTATACAGCTATAAAAAAGAAAAAACGAGTTGCATATGTTTCTAAACGTTGGATATTGGTGGCTTGGGTTTTAAAAATATCTCCAGCTTGGTTGTTAAAGAAGATATTGTAGTATTAATTGTGTTTAAAGAAATAACTTATCAAAATAAATAAATTAAAACAAAATATATAATGAAAAATAAAATAGCTGCAGTTCATGCATTTCACACTGCTTTTAAATTAAATATTCAAGAAACAGCAACTGTAAATATTTCTGATGAAAGAAAAAAATTACGTTTCGAATTAATGAAAGAAGAAAATGAAGAATATTTAGAAGCAGCACAAAATAACGATTTGGTCGAAGTTGCAGATGCTTTAGGAGATATGTTATATATTTTATGCGGAACGATTATAGAACATGGAATGCAAGATAAAATTGAAGAAGTTTTTAATGAAATACAACGTTCTAATATGAGTAAATTGGGTGAAGATGGAAAACCAATCTATAGAGAAGATGGTAAAGTTTTAAAAGGTCCAAATTATTTTAAGCCTAATATTAAGGAGATTTTAGAAAGATAGATTTTGATATTATTATTTAAATTGAAATACATTAAAGGGTAAAGATTCTCCTTTGATTTTTAGAACAATAACTCCATGGCTAGGAACTTTACGTGTTATTTCTTGTTCTGATGAAATTGGATAAACTTCCTTAGACCATAAATCTTTAATTGTATATTTTTTAGACGCATCCAATCCTACAGATTTTAAACTAAATGTAATATCTTTAGAATTTTTAGACCTATTTAATAAAGCTACAGCTATTTCCCCACTTATTGTTGATATTAATGGTTTAGCCCAAATTTCTAAATCTCCATAATCCATTAATCTTCTGGCCTGATAAACAAATGGACTTTGGTTAAGTGCTATAATATCTTTGTTAGAAATTATTTCAATTGTTTCTTTACTCATGGTAGTTAAATCATTACCTAATAAAAGAGGAGAATGCATTATAGACCACATAGAAAAGTGCGTTTTGTCTTCTTCATAGCTCATTCCTCTACCTACTTGTAGCATATCCATATCATTATAATGGCCTTTAGAGGCATACATCCATAAGTCTGCATTCAAATCAATAATTTTTAATATAGATTCGAAATTATTATTAATATCCCCAGAAATTCGCCAAGAATCTGCTATTTGTGTAACCCATTTACCAGGGAATTCCCATCTGCAAACATTGTACTTGGTTTCTGGTTTAATTGCTTTTATTTGTTTACTAATTTCGGTGTATCTAGTTTCTTCATCAAGATCAAGCCATTCACCACCACACCAATCTATTTTTATAAAATCATAATCCCATTCTTTAAGAAATAAATTTAAATCTTGCTTGTCATGCCCATATAATCCCATACCAGAACCTATGGTGTCTTTATCCCAATAGGAAGCACAAGTATTAATACCTGCATCAGAATAGATGCCTGCTTTTAGTCCTTTGGAATGGATGTAATCGGCTAATGCTTTCATTCCACTTGGAAATCTTTTTTTATGAACCAGTAAATTACCATTTTCATCTCTTCCACCAAAAAAACCATCGTCAGTATTAATATATGAGTACCCTACATTTTTTAATCCAGAAGTAACCATTGCATCTGCTTGCGATTTAATTATATTTTCATTTATATTTATTCTATAATTATTCCAACTTGCCCAGCCCATTATTGGAGCCTGTGAATTATTCTCTACTGATAAATTATTTTCCTTATTCTGTGAACCAATTATTTCTTTTTTGCTTGTTTTTTTATTACAAGATATAAGCAACAAAATTAGAATTAGAAGTGGTATAGTTAATATATACTTATTTTTTCTTTTGTACATAGCTTTATATTAATGGTTTTGTGAATTTAGTGTTTAAGAAAATTTATTTTTTTTCATTTATTTTACCATTGCCAATAACACTTTTAACATTGGCCCAAAAACTTAATAAAGCTCCAGAAGACTTCTCAGAAAATTCTGAAAGAAGTAATAAATTATTTACAAATAACTTAATATTTGAAACATTGGGCTGATAATAAGCCATATTCCATTCTTCAAAATATCTTTTATCTGTTTTGTTTTCCCAAAGAACATTTACTTTGTGGTGCCTTTTATCTTTTTTTATTTTACTAAATACTTCAAGGACATCCTTTTTTTCGCCTTCAAGAATTTGTACAAAACTGTTGTTGTGGTAAATAAGACATCCAGTTATATTTATAGATGAATTAAAAGTATTTGCTTCTGCAAGAATATTTTCTAAATCAGTAAAACTTAAGTTATCTATTGATTTAGAATGGTAATTTAATTGGTACATTTAATCTATAATTTTTAAACCTTTATTTAATTAAATGTTCACAAAACAAATAACCATCTATTAATTATAATACTAATTAGCGAAGTTAAACTTTTTAAATTTAGAAGCAAAATAAACTAAAACTTCATAATTTAAAAAAGTAAAACAAAAACCTAATCACATAACACTAGAAGTTTATTTGGTTTTTCATAATTCAAAGTTTGTCTTTTCGCAAAAAAAAAAGCATCAACGTAAATTGATGCTTTTATATATTATTCGAAAATAAGTTATCAGCAGTAACAACTAAAAATTCCTACTAAAAACCGAATGCTTATTTCACAACAACTCTCCAACCATAAGGATCTTCAGCTTTATTTGTCTGAATATCTGTAATTGCTTTCTTTAAAGTTCCTGCAAAAGGTTTGTCTAATTCAGGTAAATCGTAATCTGTTCCTTGGTAACCAAAACCAGCAATAGGAGAAATTACTGCAGCAGTTCCTGCTCCAAACATTTCTTTTAAACTTCCAGATTGTGCAGCAGCAATCACTTCAGAAACTGAAATTTTACGTACTTCAACATC